>NZ_JBMPPK010000030.1:0-67812 GCF_049339405.1 Undibacterium sp. Tian12W | reverse complement strand
AACTTTGATACTCTTTCATCTTGAAACTCCTTCTTTTGGTAGAGATAGAAGTTTCAAACCGACCGCCGTATAGGTCAAACCTTGAGGAGTCCCCCGGCAGAGCCGGGGGATTACCTTATTTATTTAAGGATTTAAAGAAATCGTGTATTCATTGGGCTGAAGATGAGCTGCGATCGCGCGATGAATTGATGTTATATTTTTTAGATTTTGAAAAACTTCCTTGGACTGCAGCTATATTGGCTGCACCTCGAAATCATGTCTTAAGTTCTGCTCCAAGAAGTAGTTATGAAGCAGCGGAGGTCGCTGTGGACATCGGACTGCAGCAGTCATCATGGACACAATCTTTTTTTATAGATAAAGAGACGCGTATAAAATTTAAAAAGGAATTATCATCACACGATTTGACTGAGCGAAATATTCCTTATGGATTGTTACCTTTTGATGGTGGGCTATTAAATCCTCCGCACACAGGTTTTAATAAGAAAGAACGTCCGCTTATTCCCCTTTGGTTTCGTACGTACTTACTTCCTAAAACTCCTGAGGCAAGAGAAAATTTGACTCGGGTATTGCATCAATATGTCGCGGAGCGTGGGATATTCTTTGTTCGCCCTTTTGATGATGAGGCGTTGGCAAGCACTGATTGGCAGTCGCGTTTTTTAGGATGCGATGAACACGAAGAGGCTATTCTTTTCTGGAACTTATACGAAGGATCTGAATCTGCTCAAAAAGAGCATATTCAATTAGAGAGATTAGAAAATGTACTCGCGGAGTTGGAAAAAGGCGCTTCGATTGACTTTACCTCAATGAGCCCAAATTTTGATGATTTTTCTTTTCAAATATCATATCCATACGCGGCAGTAAATTACTTGAAGGATTATGACGCAATGAATCGAGGCCAACGTAATATTGATCTTGTTAATGCATTACGTGCACATTTGATTCGCCGATTGGAGTGGCCAGTATTCATACACTCTGCTCTTGTATGTAGAGAACGAGCTATTGAACGATTTAAAAGAGGGCCAAAGCCACCATCTGGATTATTAAAATTTAATGCAATTGAAGAGATAGATTTGTTTTTGGAAGCGATGAAAAAAAAATATCCGAGCTATTGGCAGAGTTCTTGGGATGATGTCTGGCGGACTTGAGTTGTAGTAATTGCGGCTGCTGCTGTTACTGCTGCTGCCCTGTTCGACGTTCGATTGACCAGAACCATTCAACCTGAGCTGCAAGCAAAGAAGATGGGGTCATTTCTAACATTCCAACATTCTTACCCACGAAAATTCAGCATTTCTCAAAGCACGCGGAGACGATCGGCGGCGCGTAATCGTTCGCCGGGTTGAAAATGTTGGAATGTTAGAAATGACCCAATTTTTTTAGCAGATAACGCTGTTCCTTGCCCCTGGCCTCGTGGGTACCGGGGCACGGATTCTAGCGCTGGAAGTGACGCTTGACGGTTGAGCTGCGGGCTGGCGCAGCGAATGCTTCAATGGCGAGCACCATCACCATGAGAGCAAGGAAGCGCGTCATCTGATATCAAGCTTTAAACGGTCAACCTGTGCCTGAAACAGTCTAACCGCCGCATCCACTCGCGCACTGTGGCTACGCACACTATCACTTGAAGTGGGCCGCGCATCCTCCACCGCCTGCAGCCACGAAGCGACCAGGTCCTTGATTTTTCCCCTTAGTATGGGGCTATACTCTTCCATGGCAAGCAATTTGTCATAGTCACTAACTGTCTCTTGTTTGGCCCATTCTACCGTCTTCAGCCTCTCATCCACACCGCCAGGGTTAGACATGAAATTCTTCCAACTCAACGTCACAATCGACAGACTGACTATACGGCCATTGACAAAGCTCTCAGTCGCGGCCTTGTTTGCTTTTTCGTTGTCCAGTTTTTTTTGGGATAGCCGCGCTGACTCAAGCTTGTCCGGATCAGCCTTGTCGTCCAACTCTTTCTTTTTTGGGGAGTCTATATCAGCTTGTTTGGCTGAAGCATCGAAACACTTTAAGCGCTCTTTTTGAGACTTGATCGACACACAGTCAGCGGCATTACTCACGCCACACGCCAGCACTGCAGCGGAAAAAACAATCGTTAGCACCGAAGCCTTCATTTTCATCCCCATAAAATTTACATTTATTTATGTGTATTTGTAAACCGATCCCGACTTCGTCGTTCACTGCCATGTGCACGCCTGCACGCTTACATCAGAACTACTCCCGCATCCACTTGAGCATGCGGGGAAAAGCAGGCTTACCTTCTTTCTCTGCACGTACCGCCCCCAGGCTCAGGCCCGCCCATTCCAGAAACGGCAGGCCAATAAAATTACCTGATTCAAAAGTCTCTATCAACCAGCTGGAATCATCCTTGTAACCATTCGGATGAAACACAAAATCCAGCGGCAAATCAAGTTCCCTGGCCACCGCCAGTGACCATAAAATAGCGGCTATCTCTTCGCCTTGTGGTGGCCAGTCCTTGTCTTGCTGATCACTACCTATGAGTGCACGATTCGCAGATGGTGTCACCGCCAGATGCCCCGCTTCATGCACCATGTCGCCAGGGTATTTGAGTTTGCCATAATCGACATAAATGCAGCCAGGCCCCAGATCAAGGCCGGGCAAAAACGTTGCGTGTTGCAGCTCGCGCTCAATAACCGCGATGCCTATCTTGCCAAGAAAATTCAATACCCTATCCAGACGCGGGTCATCGCGCACATTGGGATTAATTTCTGCCAAACCGGTTTCCATCATGGATTCAGCCTTAGCTTTGTTGTCGCAAACGCTGGGCAACGCTGGCGCAATGCTCTACTTGTGCAGCAATATTTTCAGGTACGGCAATATCGCCCGCCAGCACGGACCTGATCCAGGCTGCTGTCGTAGCTGCATCGATACTGTCAGGCACCGCAGGCACTTCTGCCAAGGGTTCTTGCTGCGCAGGCACGAGGGTAGTGCCCTGCCCGACATGGAACCAGTCTATCTGCTGGGCCCTGCCCGTGCTGGCAACGGCCTCTCCTTCGGTGCCACGCATGAGGAATACATCGCCAGCTTCAACAGGTGCGCAGCGGGTGAAATAGTCTTGCAACATCAACAGATATTCAGGATGGGTGTAAGAACTCAGGCGCAAAGCAGGCACGACAAAAGGTTGCAAGAGTTTGACCAGCGTATGGGTGGAATTGCGCACGCCCAGGATACGGCGCAGGCTCAGCAAGTGCGCCATTGCGGGCGATAAGGCATCTATGGGCATAAAGGCTGGCTGCTTTTGCTGCATCTGCTCCTGCACTTGTTCTGAGCTGGTCACCAAAGGCAAGCCCAGGGCCTGGAATATCTCTGCAGTAGCAACACGCCCTGAATCTGTACGCACACCATGTACCAGCACAGGCACACCCCGTCGCGCGAGCAACAAGGCCAGCAAAGGCGTCAGATTGGCTTTCTTGCGGGCACCGTTATAAGTTGGTATGACTACCGGGGCATAAGGACTATCTGCAGGTGCTTGCAGCGGCAAAATGTAGGGTTGAGCCGCCTGCAGGAAGCCAGAAATTTCTTCTATAGACTCGCCTTTGATGCGCATGGACAGCAAGATGCCGCCCAACTCCAGGTCAGAGACCCGTCCAGCCAGCATGGCGGTATATAAAGTCGCAGCATCTGCCTGTGTCATGCTGCGCGCGCCATCTTTGCCGCGACCTATTTCCTTGATGAATTTGGCAGCAGCAAGAGGCTCAACCGACTCTGTCGCAGAATTTGCAGTGAATGGAGAAAATTTCAAACCTGTTCCTTCAACAATTTCTGGATAAAGCGCCACTCATCTGGCTTGACTGGCGTAATCGACAGGCGGCTGCCTTTTTGCAGCACCGTCATGTCCGCCAGTTCAGGGTAAGTCCGGAGTTCTGCCAGGCTCAGCAAGCGGGTCTTGCCCTTGGCCTTGACATCGACCATCATCCAGCGCGGGGTTTCCTGTGTCGCTTTGGGATCAAAGTATTTACTGTCTTTTTCAAACTGGGTATGATCCGGGTAAGCAGTGCTGGCCACTTCGGCCAGACCTGCGATGCCAGGCTCGGGACAACTGGAATGGTAAAACAGCACACCATCACCAACCTTCATGCCATCCCGCATGAAATTACGCGCCTGGTAATTGCGTACACCAAACCAGGGAATGCTGGGCAAAGCCAGCACATCGTCAATACTGATCTCATCCGGTTCAGACTTCATCAACCAATATGCCATGGTGAACACCTGCAAAGTCAAAAGGAAATTGTCGCACATTTATCTGGCGACGACACAAACACATGAGAACGATAAACCTCGTGGATTGATCGGGCATAAAAAAACGGCTGTCATAAAAAATGACAGCCGTTCAGAATAAGTCCCCACCGATGCCGCTATGCCGGCATCCTGAACCTGAGCGGTTCAAGTTGGCCACGGTCAATTCAATTTCGGGTTCATCGGACTAGCGACGCTCACACCCATCGAACAATGTTCCACGGCCTATGCACTAAAATGGTTCAAGGAATATATGGCATTGGCGAACACGGCAGGGATCTAAAGTGTACCCTGAAATGCCCGCGCATCGCCAGCTATTTTGATTAAATTAAATAATAAGCTTATCAATCAAAATAGTTTTTCTTGTGGAGTCAAAGCCTGATCCATCATTTCATGCATTTCGTTGATCTTTTGTTTGACTTCTGCCAGAGACAAGCCAGACAAAGGGCCTTCGGGTGACTTGGTCGCCAGCAACTCTGTGGTCATGCTCAATGCTGCCATGACGGCGATCCTGTCAGTACCCTTGACTTTTGCAGCATCACGTATGGCGGACATCTTGCCATCAAGGTAGGCAGCAGCTTCGCGCAGGGCGCGGTCTTCACCTTCGCGGCAACTGAGCTTGTAACTCTGACCCATGATATTGACATCGACCTGTATGACTTTTACTTCGCTCATGCTGCCTCCTTGTCATTCAATACCTCGGCAGGCAGTTGCGACAGCAAGGCAGAGACACGGTCATGGGCCTGCTGCATGCGTTGTTGCAAGTCTGTGTTTTGGGTCGCCAATGACACCACGTCATTACGCAATCTGGCATTTTCGCTGCGCAGGGTGTGTGCCAGTACAGTAAGCTGCTTCACTTTTTCAGTAAGCAATTCGAATTCGGAAATCATCATGTCTCAGTTTTAGGGGTATACAACCTGGTCGTCAACGCAGAGTTCAATTATACGAGCAAATTTTCTGTCAGAGCAGGTCTATCAGGCTGCCATCACTCAAAATAAGTGCAGCATGGACGGTTTTATCAGAAAATACCTGCTTTAAGGCTTGTACATAATCCAGCAACTGCTGGCGATAGCCCACCTCCTGGCCGGGTAAAAGCTGACGCTTATAATCCAATACCCAGACCTCATGCGAAAAAACCACAACCCTGTCCAGGCGCAATAATCTTTTCTCGACCAGCACATCCATTTCATTGCGCGCATATATATATGCGGCAGGCTCATAAAATTTCTGCAATGCAGAATTACTGAATATACACTCAGCCTGTTTGCGTATGGTCGCTGCCATGGGACTGGAACAAGGCAGCCAGGCTGCAATGGTTTCGGCATCTGGCACCGCAATCGGCCAACTCTTTGCGTTATTGCTCAAACGCTCCATCAGGGTATGCAGAGCTATGCCTTCCAATTGTTCATCACTGCTCACTTCCAGCACTATCTCTTCAGCAGGCATGGCAGGGGGTTCAAATACCGCCATGCTGAATGACTGATCCTGCTGCATTTCATTTTCAATATTAGCCGCAGGCGGCGATTTTTCTTCTACATGGTCGAGGTAGTCATACCAGCTAGGCGCTAGTTGCTTTTTCCCGCTCTGCACACCACTGAGTATCAATATCTGCTTGGCGCGGGTGATGGCGACATATAAAAGGTTCCAGTTTTCTTGCGTGGCCTGAGCTTCTTCCTGTGCAAAAAACCGGTCACGCGCAGCGCCGCGCTGGTCTTTTTTGCCAAAGACAGAAAAATGCCTTTCCTCACCTGCCTGCAAAGGCCACTGGCACAGGACACCTATCCTGTCTTTCATCGATTCACTGTGATTGGCGTCCAGCATGATGACAATCTTTGCCTCCAGGCCCTTGGCACTGTGGATGGTCAATATTCGCACGGCATCAGCCGCGCTATCAACTGCGGACTCATCAGGTGCATCGCTGTCACCACCACGGCGCAAGGCACTCAGGGCAGCGATAAACTTTGGCAGGCTGGGGTAGCGCCCGGCATCCAGGTTCAAAGCCAGTTCTGTAAAACTATGGATATTGCCCATGACCTGGCTGCGCTGCGCAACTGACGATGCTTGCGCATAGCGTTGCAAGACCTCACCCTGATGCAAAATGCGGTCCAGCAAATCATGCACGGGCAAATAATAAGACGCTTCCATCCATTGCTGCAACAAACTGGCAGCGCGTTGCAGAACTGGAAAAGAATCATCCCCCTTCGAGGCTAAGTCCAAGGTCAAGGCTTGCAAACGCTTCCACCAGGTCGCTTCATCGCGCATGGCCAACGCAATCAGATCGTCATCACTGGCTGCCACGATGGGCGACTTTAACACATGCGCCAGCGCACGGTTGTCACCTGGCGTCATCAGGAAATTTAATAGTGCGATCAAATCCAGCACTTCCAGCGCATCTAGCAAGCCACCACGACGACTGGACACGAAGGGAATGCCTGCTTCGCGCAAGGCTTTTTCATAGGCAGACAAGTGTGTGCGGCGCTTGACCAGCAGCATCACGTCGCTCCAGTGCCAGCTATCGGCACCCTGTGCGGCACGTATGCCCAGCAAGGCTTGCGCGACTTGCTTGCCCTCTTCATAGCGTTGCTGATTTTCCGCCTCTTCCAGCGGGGTTGTCAGCGGATTGCGCAGAGGAAAACGTGAAGGCGCCGCTTCCTCTTCGCCTACCTCCTCTGCATCACTTGGCGCAGCCATACCTATCAATGGCAAACGCCAGACCGCACCTTCTGCATCTGAAGCCGTAGTCTGCGCCTGAAACAGCGGGTTGCCATGCATGCTGACATTAAGCACATCAACAATCGCAGGCGCATTCCTGCGTGTCTGATTGGTGCGCAAAACCCGCGCCCCCTGCGCTGCCAGCATATTTTGTGCAGCAGTAAATACCCGGGGTTCGGCGCGACGGAATCGATAGATAGATTGCTTGGGGTCGCCCACTACAAACACACTGGGCTTGGCACCATCGTCGCCATAAGCTTCCAGCCAGGCTTGCACTATGCCCCATTGCAGGGGATTGGTATCCTGAAATTCATCCAGCAAGATATGCTTGTAGCGCGCATCAAGACGGCTATGCAAATAGGCTGCATATTCTTCATTACTGAGCAGTCTATATGCCTGCCATTCGAGGTCAGCAAAATCAAATACCCGCTGGTCTGACTTCAGGCTTTGGTAGCATTCAAGATAAGCTGTGCCGACAGCAAACAGGGCCTCATTGACTTGCATGACCATTTTTTCTGCACTGCGTTTTTGCAGTTGATGCAGCGCCTGTACTATCGCTTCGCATTCATCTTCAAAGGCATTGATCTGGTCCAGACCCAGGTGTTTTTCTATGGAGGTGATCAGCGCCTTGACCTTGACATTATGTGAGCGGATATTGCCCTGCCCATTGATGAAGCCATCACAAATCATGGCAAAGGCATCCAGGCTGGGGCCATCCGTTAGGCCTTGCTCTATCTTGCTGGCATTGGTCTGGTTATTTTTTGAACCCTGGCCCAATACCAGGGCCATGTGGGCAATGCGCTGATATAGCTGGGCGTCTTCCCAGATACTGAGCCGCGCATCCTGGTACAGGTCTGCGCCGCATAAATCACGCAACCAGTCCAGCGGGCCGCCTAGTTCAATTTGTTGATTACTGGCCCACCACTCTGCCCGTTTATCGAGAAAGGCTTCCAGCATTTCGCGGGCATTGAAGTCACCAATTTCCTGATACAGGAATAGCAGCGCTTCTTTGATGTGAGCATGCTCTTCCTGCGCCAGCATTTGCATGAGCTGGCCATAGGCTTCGCGCTGTATGTCACCGCTGGCTTCAACCAGAGTAAAGCCGTGTGGTACGCCAGATGCCAGCGGTGCCAGTTGTATCAAACGGCCAAACCAGCTATGAAAAGTGTCCAGTGATAGTGAATGTGGGCTGGACAAGACCTTCTCGTACAAGCCACGCGCCAGCGGGATGACATTCTGCAAGTCAGCCTCGGCAATGCCGCGCTCAGTCAGCAATTGCCGCACATGGGCAATGTCTGCCAGTGCCAGTTCATGCAGCAAATCCATGAGGCGTTCGCGCATCTCTTGCGCAGCCTTGCGGGTAAAGGTAATCGCCAATAATTCTGCTGGCTCAGCCCCCGCCAGCAAGAGCCGCAACATGCGCGACACCAGCAACCAGGTCTTGCCACTGCCAGCACAAGCTTCAACGACGACGGTATGACGCGGGTCACAGGCGGCTGCCGTGAAGTGGGCATGGCTGACAGCCTGACCATTGACTTCATAAGCCTGTGAATATTGAGGCGCCTGCATGGACTCCGTCATCACCATGCCCCCTTGCGACAGAGTCCACGCATTTCACAATACTGGCAATTTGCTTCTACGCCATGGGCTGGCAAGCTTGCACCTTTTTGTATGGATGACATACTGGTTTTAATCGCCAGTGCCAGCTCTGAAACCCAGCGATCAAAATCATCGGCAGCGACGTCACCCGCCTTGCCCTGACTCAGTTCAAGAGCGACATAACTGCCTGAGCTGACAGGCAAATCCGTCAGCAAGCCATAAAATGGCAGTTGATGATCTTCACCTTCCTTGAGTCTCCTGCGCAAGTCAATCAGATTTTTTGTCTTGTAATCGAGTACTGCCACTTCACCATTCATATTTCTGTCTATGCGGTCTATGCGACCTTTGAGCATGACCTGGCCACCCTGCCATTCCAGCGTCTTTTCATTCTTGATTTCACCCATATCAAACTGCCAGCCAGCTTCTTCATGCGCCTGCATCCAGGCGACATAGGCGGGGATAACTTTATCCCAGCGCACGCTATAAGCTAGTGCCGCCGGGCTTTTTTGCAATACCTCGGCAAAAAAATCAGCGGAGATATTGCGCAGTAGAGCTTCTTTATCCACGCCAGTCTGATTGACTTGAACAGCTTTCAACTCTTCATGATAACGCTTGAGGATGGCATGCAGCCAGTCGCCATAGTCACGCTTTTCCGGCATGTCTGACAGTTCATCCAGCGCACTCAAACCCAGCATGCGCCCGGCAAAAAACTGATAAGGGCACACCACCAGGCTGGTATAGGCACTGGCAGATAAAGTCTCTGGCAACAACGCAGCGGCAGAGGGTGTGGGCATATGTTGCGGACTTATTTGCATGGTCCTGACTGGCAAATCCAGAGGATGACTGTCCAGCACGCCCTGCTGGGTACGCTCCAGTGTCAGACCGAGTTGTTCCAGCCACGGGCTGACGGGATTATGTTCACCATTCAGGCTGCCTTGCCAGGATAAAACGATGTCCGTATTACTCAGCAATAGCTCAGCAAAATCGCGCAATTGCTGTTGCTGGCGCGACTCGCGGGTTTCCAGCCCGCATTCGCGTCTGACTGAATTCGCAAAAAATAAAATCTCACTGGCTTGCGATGGCAGGTGCGACGCATCGGCACCGACCAGCAGTACCGCATCAAAGGGACGCAGGCGGGCACCATTCAGCGGCAACATGACCACGCGCTTGTCAGTATGTGCGAACACAAATGCCGTGCTCTCCAGTTGCAGATTCATCAGGGCACGCCATTCAGCAAAGGTGAATGGCGTTTTCAAATCCTCACAGGCGAGCTGTAATTTCTGTAGCAATTGTATGATTTGCGCGCCAGCCGGGTCTGCCTGGAAGGCATTGAACATGGAGAGGTCAAAGAACACCTGCAGGCTCAGTGCACTCCATTCAGACAGGCTGCGCCTGCCCGTAAAATTACCAGCCTGCCTGGCCATGGACCTGATCCAGCGGCTGGCTGGCGCGGTATCTTTACCCGCGTCCAGAGCCGCCAATACTGATTCCCAGCCACCCAGCACATTGGCACGGCGCAAGACCAGCTCTATGCGCATGACCAGGTCGGCCTTGGCAGCGATGGGATCTTGCTCAGGCTCAGTATTATCCGGGTCTTTCCATAGCAAGTAAGGGGATTTCAAAAAATCCAGCAAGGCCATGGTATCGGCCCGCGTCGTCACCACTTCCAGCCAGGCGGCGATGGCTGCAGCAGCCCGGGTGGTCGATAGCTTCCAGCCGGTTTCATCTGCCACCATGATCTGTGCGCGTTCCAGCAAGGCGCGTATGCGGCGGGACACGACGCGGTCTTGCGCCACCACGGCCACACTTTGCTTGCCTGCCTGCAGCCAGTTGATGATGGTTTGCGCCCCCTGCACCGCCTCATCTTCGAGCGAAGTGGCGCGGCACAGGCGTATGTGAGATGTCTCTACATATTCAGTCAGCGCCTGCTGATGTTGGCTGCCGGTATCCTGCAAACCCGGCCAGGCATGGTAATACGGTTGCGGCAAGGTATGTGCGCGCCAGTCCAGGCTGATTTGCAATACGCTTTGTTTCTTTGCCCAGGCTTGCAAAAATGCCTGTTCCATGGGATTGGGCGGAGTGGGCGCTATCCATAGCAAAGGCTCGCTGGCCTGCGTGGCAATTTGCAGCAATTGCGCATAGCGTTTTACCTGCGGGTCATTGCCATCAAGCTGGCTCTGCCAGACTGACCATACCAGTTGTGTTTCTTCAGATAATAAAGCCTGCGCAGGTGCGGGCAATTGCGCCAGTGCTGCCTGCCAGTCTTTTTCCAGCTTGCTTTTATCCTTGCCTACGGTGGGCAATAAGACAGCAGTCAATTCATCCGACAGCGTCAGCAGAGTCTGCGCCAGCGGCAATAAATCAGTATTGCGGCGCGCACCAAATAATTTCTTTAACCAGGGATGTTGCCGCAATTCCGCATACAGCCCCATGAGTCTTTCGCTGGAATCTCCGCCAATGCTATTTTGCAGTGCAACATCCGGTGCCTGCATTTCCAGCAGGGCAAACAGGGTTTGTATGCGTGGCGGAATAAAGTTACCCTGCAATACTGCCCCCAATGCCCTTAACAGCAGGTGGGCGTGCTGGTAGGTGGGCACGATCACTCTTACCCCGGAAAAATCCCGCTCTTGCTCGCGCCCCCAGCCCTGCTCCCTGGCAGCGCGCAAAAACGCCTGTGCAGTCTGTTGCCAGAAGAGGGGGCCAGCAGGTATCAGTTGGGGATTATGTAGCATCAAGGATTAATGGTTTTGCCTGTAGAGCAAGTATACTATGCGACGGCTACAGCATTTTGGCTGCATGCATGACACTTTTCTAAAAAATAGGTTATTATCTACCGCATAGCTAACCATGCCTGACTCATTTTGCTTTAGTCACGGTGCGACACTATTCAACACCATTGAATTTGTGACTATCACCCCCAGATTCAAATCAGAATGCGGCGCGGTCCCAAAATACCGACATTCAGTGGCGCTGTTACCCCTTAATTTTTCCCTCTCGTTGAGGATTCCATGAGCGAAAACATCAAATATGTAAGCGATGCTTCATTCGAAGCAGACGTATTAAACTCTAACGTACCGGTATTGGTCGATTTCTGGGCTGAATGGTGCGGTCCTTGCAAAATGATCGCCCCTATACTGGAAGAAGTTGCCAAAGAATATAACGGCAAAATCATCGTAGCCAAGATGGACGTAGATGCCAACCAGGCAATTCCTGCCAAGTTCGGTATCCGTGGCATCCCTACCCTGATCCTGTTCAAGGATGGTAAATCAGCGGCACAAAAAGTAGGTGCATTGGCAAAAGGCCAATTAACCTCTTTCATTGACAGTAATATTTAAGGTATTATTGCGGTCTGAAACTTTAAAGCTGCGAACAACAAGATTGTTTGCAGCTTTAAAATACAGAAACAAGAGACAGCTGCCCCGGTTGATGACCCTCAACTGCTGCATGCAAATTCAGACCTGAATTACATAATATTAAATAAAACGAAACCAAGACAGAATTCTTTCTATCCTGTTTAATCTGTAGTTCCTCTGCTCACTCCCCCACCCCATAATCCCATCCCGGGACACTCACCATGCATCTATCTGAACTAAAGGCCTTACACGTATCCGCTTTATTGGAAATGGCCATAGGACTCGATATCGATAACGCTGCGCGTATGCGCAAGCAGGAATTGATGTTCGCGATCCTCAAAAAACGTGCAAAATCAGGCGAACAAATTTTTGGCGATGGCGCCCTTGAAGTATTGCCTGACGGCTTTGGCTTCCTGCGCTCGCCAGATGCCAGTTACATGGCCTCGACTGATGACATCTATATCTCTCCTTCGCAAATCCGCCGTTTCAATCTGCATACTGGCGATTCCATCGAAGGTGAAGTACGCACACCAAAAGACGGTGAACGCTATTTTGCATTGGTGAAGGTGGACAAGGTCAATGGCGAATCGCCAGAAGCCTCCAAGCACCGCATCCTGTTTGAAAACCTGACGCCCCTGCACCCGAACAAGGTATTGACACTCGAACGCGAAATGCGCGGCGAAGAAAATACCACCGGCCGCATCATTGACATGATCGCGCCTATAGGCCGTGGCCAGCGTGGTTTGCTGGTGGCGTCACCAAAATCCGGTAAGTCCGTCATGCTGCAACACGTGGCACACGCGATTACCACCAATCACCCTGACGTTACCCTCATCGTTTTGCTGATCGACGAACGTCCGGAAGAAGTAACCGAAATGCAGCGTTCAGTACGCGGTGAAGTTGTCGCATCGACTTTCGATGAACCAGCTACCCGTCACGTACAAGTTGCTGAAATGGTGCTGGAAAAAGCCAAGCGCCTAGTAGAAATGAAAAAAGACGTGGTCATCCTGCTCGATTCCATCACCCGTCTGGCACGCGCTTACAACACCGTCATCCCGGCTTCCGGCAAAGTATTGACCGGTGGTGTGGATGCAAATGCACTGCAACGTCCAAAACGCTTCTTCGGCGCAGCACGTAATGTAGAAGAAGGCGGCTCACTGACCATCATCGCGACAGCCCTGATCGAAACCGGCAGCCGTATGGATGACGTGATCTATGAAGAATTCAAAGGCACAGGCAATATGGAAGTTCATCTGGAACGCCGCCTTGCTGAAAAACGCGTCTATCCAGCCATCAACTTGAACAAATCCGGCACCCGTCGTGAAGAATTGCTGATCAAGCCGGATCAGTTGCAGAAGATCTGGATCTTGCGCAAATTGCTGTATAGCATGGACGAAATCGAAGCGATGGAGTTCATCCTCGACAAGATGAAAGCCACGAAAAACAACGCAGAATTTTTTGAAATGATGCGCAGAGGCGGTTAAGCCCCTCTCCTGTTTTCAGGCTGAAGAGCCGTCACTGTTGTGGCGGCTTTTTTATTGCCTGGAGCCTTGGTAAAAGTCATGGTAAAAGTCGTGGCAAAAGTCGTGACAACAGCCCTGGTAAAACAACAAAAAAGCTGGCTTCCATACAAGAAAGCCAGCTTTTTTACACTATCTGTTTTACAAATTATCCACGTACCTGATCATCTGTTTTTTCTTTGTGGATTTTTTTGGATTGATGGTTCTCAGCGTGCTCAATATTGCGCTGCTCGGCTGCGCCGACATGACCATTTTTTGCCGCAACAGCCTCTTTGTGATCAACTCTTGCCTGGCCTTTTTCAAGCTTTGCCACTTCATGATTGGTCAACTCACCAGACTTGATGCCATTTTCAACGCGCTGTTGCTGGCTCACGTTTCTTTGTACATCAGCCTGCATGCGTTTGCTGGATACTGAATTGGGATTGCCGACCTGGGCATCATGCTTTTCTGCATAAATATCGGCACTGGCCTTATCCTGCATTCTGGCCAGCTTGTTTTTTTCTTGCTGACTCAGCTTGCCATCTTTCAAGGCCTTGTGTTCTTCATGTGCGACAGCCGCCTGCTCACGTTCCAGCTTGCCTGCTTCTTTGGTCGTCAACTGTCCGGTTTTCAAACCGTCTTCTATGCGTGTTTGCTGGTTCACATTGCGTTGTACATCGCTACTGACGGTTTGTGCAAATACAGAACCTGTCAACAAACCAGCCAATAACAAGGGGATAAATTTTGTTTTCATGATGATTTCCTTATGCAGTGTTAAGATTTTTATGTGCTAGTCACATGCCTATAACGACTCATCAGAAAGTGCCGATGACAGCCAAGCTGTAAGAGAGAGTAACAAGCGTAAGTAGCAAAATGTAACTCCTTGAAGCATTGCAAACCCCAAAAGAAACGGGCCAGTCTTGTGACTGGCCCGCTGCTTTTTTACTTTATTTCTTTTACTTTACTTCTCTTACTTTATTTCTTCATGACTTACTTGCTGGCCAAAACCTCAGGCTTGCTCCAGCCGCCGCCTACGGCCTTGTAGATGCTGACCACGGCAGACAATTGCGCACGCTTGCTGTCGATCAGGCTGGACTGTGCCTGGAACAAATCGCGTTGTGCATTCAAGACTTCCAGATAGCTGCTATAGCCATTCTTGTAGCGCAAGTCTGCGAGGCGCAATGAATCTTTCAAGGCAGTGACCCTGCGCTCGGAAGCCACATTGACCTGCTCATTAGCCGCCGTATTATTCAGCGCGTCATGCACATCACGGAAAGCACCCTGCACTGCCTGCACATATTGCGCCAGTGCCTGGTTCTTGCGGGCTTCGGCCCCTTGTACCACCGCACCAATTGCACCGGCACGGAAGATAGGTTGCGCCAGACTGCTACCCAGGCTCCACAACAGCGATGCCGGATTGATCAAGTCCTGGAATACGCGGGACTCGTAACCAGCCGTCGTCGTCAATTTAACGCTAGGGAAATATTGCGCTTTGGCTTGGCCGATATCTGCATTGGCGGCTACCAGCGCCTGCTCTGCCGACAAAATATCCGGGCGACGGTTCAGCAAATCAGACGGCAGGTCTGCTGGCATGACCAGTTGCTGATGCAGACTGCCAATCTCGCTACCACGGGCAATCACAGGCTGTGCGATCGCGCTGGCAGAACGGCCCAGCAAGACAGCCAGTGTCGATTCTATGTTTGACAAGGCCTGTTTGGCTTGAGCATAACTGATGTCCGATGCGGCTGCTTCAGATTCAGCCACATGCAAATCAAGTTCGCTGGTTGCACCAGCCGTAAAACGGCGCTGTTGCAAACGCAGGTTTTCCTGACGGGTTTTCAGGGTCGAATCCGCCAGCGCCAGTTGTGCATCGGCTGCGCGCAGGCTGAAATAAGTCTGCGCGACATTTGCATACAGGCTGCTTTGCACCAGACCACGATTGGCTTCCTGCGCCAGCAAACGTGCACGGGCTGCTTCATCGGCACGAGCCAGCTTGCCCCAGAAATCGACTTCATACGAAGCTGTCAGGCTCAGTTGAAAGTCTTTGCTGTAAGGGCTGACACCAGTACCCAGCTTGCCAGCATTTTCACTGGTACGGGTACGGGTCGCACCAAGGTTGCCATCTACACTTGGATAGCGGTTCGAATTGGCACCGACCGCAACGGCACGTGCTTCTTCTATACGTGCTGCTGCCAACAACAGGTCCTGATTATTTTTTGTTGCTTCGTCCAGCAAGCTATCCAGTACAGGGTCCTGGAAGCTTTTCCACCAGGCGGCATAATCGACTGCTGCAAGTTTGTTTTGCGTGACCACCACACCAGGGCTGACAGGAGTTTCCAGCGCCGGACGCTGGTAATCAGGCCCTACCGAGGCACAGCCTGCCAGCACCATGCTGGCAACCAGTGTCGTTAATATGAATTTTGTTCCAGACATTATTATTCCTTCACATCTGCTTGAGGCGCATTGTGCAAAATATGGACAGGGTGCTCAAAATCCTGCTCAGTCGTTTTCAAGCGTCTGTCATTGATCAGCTTGAAGAACAGAGGCACGAAGAAGATCGCCAGGAAAGTCGCTGCCAACATACCGCCCAATACACCAGTACCCAGAGATTGACGCGCAGCAGCACCAGCGCCGTGCGAGAAAGCCAGTGGTACCACACCCAAAATAAACGCCAGCGAAGTCATCAGAATCGGACGGAAGCGCAAGCGTGCCGCTTCCAGCGCCGCAGCCACCGGCGCATAACCTTCATGCACTTTCATGACCGCGAACTCCACAATCAGAATCGCATTCTTCGCCGACAGACCTAACAGCGTCACCAGACCAATCTGGAAGTACACGTCATTGTTAAAGTGACGCAGATACACCGCCAGCAAGGCACCGAAAATACCGAAAGGCATCGCCAGCAAGACCGAGAATGGCAGAGACCATTTTTCATACTGTGCAGCCAGGATCAGGAAAATCATCAGGACACCGGCACCCAGTGCCAGGCCTGCGGCATTGCTGCTGCGTTTTTCCTGGAAGGACGCACCACCCCAGTCATAGACTACATCGGCTGGCAAGACGTTTTTCGCTGCACGCTCCATCGCTGCAATCGCCTGACCAGAGCTGTAGCCTGGCTTGGCATCGCCCAGCAATTTGATCGATGGCAAGGCATTGAAACGCTGTACAGAATCAGGACCGGTGATGAACTTGATGGTCGTGAAAGCACGCACAGGTATCATCTGGCCAGTGGCAGAACGCACATACATGCTGCCTATGTCATCTGGCTTGGCACGATACTGACCTTCTGCCTGCAACTGCACGGTGTAGATACGGCCATTCTTGTTGAAGTCATTGACGTAGTAACTACCCATGGTCGCAGCCAGGGTGTTATACACGTCAGACAAGGCCACACCCATGGAGCGTGCTTTTTCATTGTCCACATCGACATACAATTGTGGTGAATTGGCTTGCCACAAAGTTTTAACACCGGCCAGCTCAGGCTGCTTGTTAGCTTCAGCGATCAGCAATGGCAACAGTTGCGCCAGACGCTTGACGCCGCCTTCACCCGCATTTTGCAGATAGAACTCAAAGCCACCAGTCTGACCCAGGCCCTGAATTGCAGGCGGGGCAAAGAACAAAGGCAGACCTTCCTTGATACGGCCAGTTTTCATATAGCTTTCGCCCACCATCTGCTGAGCAGACTGCGTGCGCTCTTCCCAAGGTTTCAAGGGGAAGAACATGGTAGCAGCGGACGATTTCAAACCGCCACCACCCAGGAAATCCAGACCAACCAGGGCAAACGTCGTGTCGATATTTTTGTTGGTTTTCATGATGGATTCAACCTGACGCACCATCGCATCAGTACGGTCCAGCGAGGCACCATCCGGCATGATCGCCGCACCAATGAAATAGCCCTGATCTTCATCCGGCACCAAACCACCAGGTACGTTTTTCCACAGTAAACCAGTCAGGGCAACCATACCCAGCACCAGTGCAATACCCAGTACCGCACGCTTCATAAAGAAGGTCACGCCATTGGTGTAACGCTTGGTCAAACGCAGGAAAGCTGCATTAAACCAGGTGAAGAAACGGTTATGATTTTCGGAACCTGGTTTGAGCAAGATCGCGCACAAAGCAGGTGTCAAAGTCAAAGCAACGATACCGGACAAGACCACAGCAATAGAAATCGTGACCGAGAACTGACGATACAATTCACCGGCCAGACCACCGAGGAAAGCGATAGGGCCAAACGCTGCAACCAATACCAGCACAATCGCAATAACCGGGCCAGTCACTTCATGCATGGCCTCAATCGCTGCATCTTTTGGTGTCATGCCTTCTTCATTGATCAGACGCTCAACGTTTTCCAGCACCACAATCGCATCATCCACCACAATACCAATCGCCAGCACCATACCGAACAAGGTCAGCGTGTTGATGCTGTAACCCAGCAAATGCAGACCCGCCATCGTACCAATCAGAGATACCGGTACAGCCAGTGTAGGGATGATAGTCGCGCGCCAGCTTTGCAGAAACAGATACACCACGATGAACACCAGCACCATCGCTTCGCCCAGGGTTTTCAACACTTCGGCAATCGACTCTGTCACGAAAGGTGTCGTGTCGTAAGGCGTGGCGTATTCCATACCTTCAGGGAACTTGGCTTTCAGGTCTTTCAGGGTTTGCTCTACCGCCTTGCGGGTTTCCAGCGCATTTGCACCAGTCTGCAAGAACACACCGATGTTGGCAGATGGGTGACCATTGACGCGGCCATACAGGTTGTAGTCCTTGGAACCCAGCTCAACACGTGCGACATCACTGATACGGATGGCAGAACCACCCTTGGCAGACTTGATGATGATATTGGCAAATTCAGATGGCTCCAGCAAACGGCCCTTGGCCGTCACTGTCATCGTCAGTTCTTCGGTATTGTTTGGTGGTGCACCTACTTTACCTGCTGCGTACTGGGCATTTTGCTCAGTAATCGCGTTCGAGATATCGGCAACCGTCACACCCAGTTGTGCCATGCGGTCAGGACGCATCCAGATACGCATCGCATAATCCTTGGCACCGAAAATCTGGATATTGGTGGTACCCGGTACACGCTTCAATGCATCCAGCACATTCTGGGTTGCGTAGTTGGACAAATACAGCGCGTCGTAGCGGTTATCTGGCGAGAACAAGGCCGCAACCACGAGGAAGTTGGACGAACTCTTGGAGACCGTCACACCCTGGCGGCGTACTTCTTGCGGCAACTTGGCATCAGCCTGACGCACACGGTTATTAACGTTCACCGCCGCAATATCGAGATTGGTACCAACCTCAAAAGTGACGTTGATCGATACACGACCGTCAGCAGAAGAAACAGAATCCATATACAGCATGTGTTCCACGCCGTTGATCTGTTCTTCGATAGGGCCAGCGACAGTACGCTCAACCACCTCGGCAGACGCGCCAGGATAGACCGCAGTCACATTCACTACCGGCGGAGAAATCTCCGGGTAGCGCGAAATCGGCAGGACGCGCAAAGCGGCCAGACCGGCCAGCACGATGATCAGCGATAAAACTGTCGCGAAGATCGGCCGGTTAATGAAAAATTTTGAGAACATGAATTATTCCTTGTAGCCTTAGCTTTGTTATGCAGCGGATTTTCAGCTTGATACTTTGGCTTAATATAGGGCTTAGTGTTTTACCTCAGCGCTTGCTGCCGGTGCTGACGCTGCTGGCGCTGCTGCTGGTGCCGAAGCAGATGCACTGGAAGCAGCTGGCTTACCTTCTGCCGCAGGGGCACCTGGCGGCGCGCCAGCTGGGGCTGGTGAATTCGCTGCCTTGGCCATAATCGCGATTGGCGTTACCGTCATGCCAGGATCATGCGCTTTGATGAAACCATCCACCAATACGCGGTCGCCACCTTGCAAACCCTTGGTCACTATCCATTCACCATGTGACCAGCCATCCAGCTCAACCGGCTTTGGTACCAGCTTGTTATCTGGAGATACCGTGAACACGATCTTGCCCATAGGGCTGTCAATCACAGCGCGTTGAGGTATCGCAATGGCAGCACTACGAGTAGCACCACTGAGTATCACGCGTACAAACTGACCTGGGCGCAATGTGCCGTCAGGATTAGGTACCTGGGCGCGGGCATCAAAACCACCCGTGTTAGGGTTCACTTTTTCGCTGACAAAGTTCATCTTGCCTGTGACTGGAGCTGTGCTGCCGTCAGCCAGCTTCAGTTGAACATCAAACGCCAGACTACCATTATTGGTTTTCTTGCCGGGCAGGGCAATCTTGCCTGCGCCAACGTCTTTACTCAGCTTCAGATAATCTGCTTCTGGCACGCTGAAGTTGACATACACAGGGTCAGTTTGCACGATGGTGGTCAGCAAACTGTCTGCTGCTGTCACCAGGCTACCGTTTGATTTGGCAGCAACACCGGTCACACCGTCAATAGGGGCCACAACACGGGTATAACCCAGATTGAGTTTGGCTTCATTGACCTGTGCCTGTACTTGCTTGTAGCTGGCCTCTGCTGTTTCCAGTGCAGACTTGGCATCATCAAATTCTTTTTGGCTGATGGCTTTTTCTGCTGCCAGTGGTGTCAGACGGGCAAATTCGCGCTTGGACTGGTTCAGCTTGGCTTCAGCCACGCCAGCGGCAGCCTCGGCAGATGCGAGTTGCGTACGGTAAGCACCCTGGTCAATCTGGAACAAGACGGTGCCAGCCTTGACGCGGGAACCCTCTTCATACAGGCGGTTTTCCAGGATACCGGCAACGCGGGCACGCACTTCTGTTTCGCGTGAACCTGCGGTTTGCGCAGCATATTCAAAATCCAACCCCAGGTTGCGTGGCTGTACGGTAACGACATTTACTTCTGGTGGCGGCATTTTGCCTGGACCACCGGCGTTTGCGGCACCTTTATCGCCACAGGCAGCCAATACCAGCAAAGGCAGGCTGACAGCAGCAATGCGCAAAACAGGCAGGGCCTGCGTCATATGGCTGGCAATCGAAGATAGCTTAAATACATTTGTTATTGGTTTTGCAGGGGAGCGCATGGGAGATTCTTTCTTCTAAAGGGAAAGGCGGTGTGCTATTATATACATTCACGAATGTTTGTAAATAAAGTTTTTATACAGCCCTACGGTATTACAGGGATTTTGGCAATACTGAATTTATTCTGTCCTATGAAAACTGCCGCAGGATGCAGCATTTTTTCTAAGGCCATGTTTCTTATTTAGCTTGACTCATCGTGAGTCGTTTTCAAATTAACAAAATTGCGTCATGCCATAAAGCGCAAAATTCATCAATACGGCATCCGGTATTAATGACTTATAGCCCCGTCAGATTAAAGCCTCATGACAAGCTAACAGAGCGGAATGGTGCGGGCGGGCATTGACTAAATGTTTAAGCAAGAAAACAAGTATAAAGCAGGAAAAAAATTTCTGCTTTGCAGCAATTAATTTGATCTGAAGCATTGATCTAAAACAGCGCAGCGTTTGAAAATGTGCGTCAGTATCAATCAGTAACAATGCAGGTCTGGCAAATACACAAAAGGTATATATATACCTGATCATCAGAGTGAAATTAAAAGCAGATAGTTTTTGACACTTCACTCAAGTGATTACATACATGACGAAGAGACAGCAAAAAAATTGTACGTAGCGATAAAAATTGGCAGCGTACGCAAAGGAAACAGAAATGGTCAGGAAAACGAAAGAAGAAGCGCAAGAAACTTATAATACTCTGCTAGACGCAGCAGAAAAAGTCTTCGCCGAAAAAGGTGTCACCAGTACCACACTCAATGATGTTGCCACAGCAGCAGGCATGACGCGTGGCGCTATCTACTGGCACTTCAAGGATAAAAACGCCCTCTTTCAAGCCATGTGTGACCGCGCCTTCCTGCCTATGGAAGCCCTGCTCAACGAGATTGTTTCCACACCGCACAAAGACCCGCTGGCGGGTATCAAGCAATTAAATGTCCACTTCCTCAATCTCGTCACTGGCAATGCGCGCCAGCAAAACGTGTTTGACATCATTTTTCATCGCTGCGAAAAGAATAGCGAACTGATCTTCTTCAGCGCTGAAAGCGAAAAACGGGTTGAATGCCTGGCCAAAGTGCAGGCCATGATCCAGCAGGCAGTCGATCAGGGGCAACTGCATCCCGACACCGACACCTGGATCGCCATGCAAGCCATCCACGCCTATGTCATAGGTATAGTCCATGAATGGCTGGAAGATTCTTCTGCCTATTGTCTGATGCTGCATGCCGAAGACATGATAGACATGTTCCTGGCAGGCCTGGTCGCCCGCCCTCCCCTGAAAAAAGCCAGATCATCAGAAAAAGAATGCGGTCTGCAACTGGTCGTCAATAATCAGGACTAAGCAAAACCAGGTAAATAAGCGCTAAACCGGCAGCTTCCAGTCAAAACGTACAGCCATCATGCGCAGTACGAAGCATATGCCCACGCCAAAACCCAGGGCAACACCTTCATTGAGCTCCAGCCAGTTCAGTATCAGGTAAGCCCAGCAACCGGCAAACGCACAAGTCGCATATAAATGACTGCGCCTGAATACCAGCGGTATCTCATTACAGATAATATCGCGCAAGACACCGCCAAAAATACCGGTGATAACCCCCATCATGACGCACACAAACATCGGCATCTGCGCCTCTTGCGCCAGTGATGCCCCGGTCACGCTGAACAGACCCAGACCCAGCGCATCAGCCAGCACGATGGCATTCTCAGTCACGGCATTGCGCAAATGCTTGAGAAACGGGATGGCAATAATCGACATAACAAAGATCAAGATAGGGTATTCCTGATTCTCTACCCAGAACAAGGGTCGCCTATCCAGCAACAGATCGCGTAGCGTGCCGCCACCAAAGGCCGTGATAAAGGCCACGGTAAACACCCCCACCACATCCATACGCTTGCGCCGTGCCTCAATAAATCCCGAACTGGCAAAAGCCAGTATCCCGGCGACTTCAATGGTATGCAACATCGAACTCATACCCAGATAGCTCGTCGTCATGTTTCTCCTTCAGGATTTGGTGCAAAAATGGGGATTTTATCAAGTTAGAAGTGGTTTTGGGTCTGATAGTCTATGGCTCTTTAAATTCAAGACCTCTTACCACGGAGCAAGGAAAGACTGCTTGCAAGCAGTCTTCGTTACACAGGCGAAGAGCACGCTCCCCTACGCGGGCCGCACGAAACCCCTGCTACACCACGAGACGCAGAGGAAACCGCAGAGAAAAACAAACAAAAATCACCAAAAATCAAAGAGTATATGCAAAGAAAACACCCTCAAATTCGTCGCTCCTGCGCAGGCAGGAGCCCAGCGGCGTTCGTAGCAAACCAATATGGACCGCAAAAGATATACTTTAAACACAATATTTCTTAACGCAACACCCAAACCGTCCTCTAAATCGCGGCATTTAAACAGTGTTACCCTATCACCGCAACAACATCCCATCGCAAAAACCCCAATTTTCATTGTATAATCATCGGCTTGGCATTTTGGGCGTCCAAAATCCAGACAATTATTTAACCTTTGGCAAGTGATAATGCAATCGGGTCAAGAAGCAAGACGACCGACGAAGTGCTTATTGGCTACCTACACTATTTTCGAGGCAAGCATGAGAGATGGCATTCACCCAAATTATCGCGAAGTTCTGTTCCACGACGTTTCTTGCGATTTCAAATTCATCACACGTTCAACGATCAACACCAAAGACAAAGGTGAGTTTGAAGGTAAAGAATACCCACTGGTAAAGATCGAGGTTTCTGCAGAATCTCATCCTTTCTACACTGGCAAACACAAAATCGTGGATACAGCCGGTCGCGTTGAAAAATTCCGCCAAAAGTTCGGCAAAGTCGGTTCCAAGACTTCTGTCGCCAACTAATTGGCCAGGGAAACACAGCACGGTTTCATGCGTTGGCAGGGCCAGCCCTGCTAATACAAAATTGCAGAGCACGCAAGACCGTCTGTGGTTCTCAAGAATTTTTAGTAAAAAAGGCAGCTCAGGCTGCCTTTTTTACTACAGCTTTACCCTACAATAAGCATCCTTTCCCTCCAACACCCAGATATGAAGCCAGTACGACTTCCTGCTGCCGCAACAGTTGCGCTACCGCGCTGGGGAATCATCGCCCTCTGTCTCCTGTATATCCTGCCCGGCCTGATAGGCCGCGACCCGTGGAAAGGCGACGACGCTGCCGGTTTTGGCATCATGTGGACCATGGCGCATGGCAACCTGGCTGACTGGCTGTGGCCACACATCGTCGGCCTGCCCATGCCAGAAGAAGGCCCGCTGGCTTTCTGGCTCGGTGCCATCTGCATTAAATTATTTGGCTGGCTGGTAGGCGAACCTATGGCTGCGCGCATGAGCACTGGCTTCTCCTTCCTACTCGGCTCACTCTCGGTCTGGTATGCCACTTACCTGCTAGGCCGCAGGCAAGAAGCGCAACCATTGAAACTGGCCTTTGGCGGCCAGCCAGAAGCGCGCGACTTTGGCCGCACCCTGGCAGACGGTGCCCTGCTGATTTATCTGGGTTGCCTGGGCCTGCTGTTACGCAGCCACGAAACCAGTGCAGAAGCGCTGCAAATATCCCTGATCGCCTGCACCCTGTATTTGTGCATACGCCTGCTGGATGACCCAGCCAAACTCACCGCAGCAAAAATCGGTGGCATACTCGGCTTGCTGGTTCTGACCCGTGGCTGGGTATTGCCCACTGGCTTATGGATCAGCCTGCTGGCAGTCTGCGCTTATCGCCAGCAACCCCAGCCGCTGAAGTACCTTCTCTATATTGCCCTGCCGGTTGCCATTGTGGTAGCAGGCGTCTGGATTTGTGCCATCACCCTGATCAATCCTTATGACAGCTCGCCTTATCAGGCATGGATGCTGTGGAATTATCGCCAGTTCAATTTCCCTAATTTTGACAGTATCAGCTACCTGTTTCGCTACGGTATCTGGTTTAGCTGGCCCGCCTGGCCCTTTGCTGCATGGGCGATTTATGCCTGGCGCAAACAAGAAAAAGCCCTGCATATCTCATTGCCTGTCAGCTTTTTGATTTGCTTTGGTGTGCTCGGCATGCTCAATCACCAGTCTGAAGAAGCAATACTTTTACCCATCTTGCCACCACTGGCCATACTCGCAGCCTTTGGCTTACCGACCATGAAACGCAGCGCCATCAACGCGGTGGACTGGTTCTCAGTGATTGTCTTTACCACGGCTGCCGGCTCCATCTGGATGTACTGGCTGGCAGACCAGACTGGCTGGCCACAGCACATGGCAAAAAAAGTCGTGCGCGTGGTGCCAGGCTATCATTCAAGCTTCAACATTTTTGTTTTTATCATTGCACTGGCGGCGACAATTGCCTGGTTCCGTCTTGTGTACTGGCGTATCTCACGACAACCGGCCGTGCTGTGGCGTGCTGTTGTCCTGTCGAGTGGTGGCGTGATACTGTGCTGGTTACTTTTCCAAAGCCTGTGGCTGCCATGGTTTGACCAAAAGATCAGCTATGCACCGCTGGCGCAAGAACTGGCACAAAAAGTGCCTGCCAATATGGGCTGCATACAAGCCCACGTCGGCCCATCACAACGCGCCTCATTTGCGTATTTTGGCAAACTGCATTTTGCCGGCTTTTCTGACAATGAATGCCGCCTCTTGCTACTGCAAAACAGCAAAAAATCGCAAAATGAAAACCCATTGCCAGCAGAATATAATCTGGATCAATGGACAATCATCTGGTCTGGTCACCGCAGCTCTGACAATGACGAATTGTTTACCCTGTACCAGCGCAAGCAGCAATGAAGACCGAACACCCCAGCACGCTGAGCGGCAACATCAAGCGCATCGCCTCACTGTCATGGCCCATGATGGTGGGTCAGATGGCCGTGGTGGGCAATGGGGTGATAGATACAGCCATGACTTCGCGCTTCTCTGCGACTGACCTGGCAGCACTTTCCATCGGCATCTCAATTTACGTCAGTATTTTCGTTGGCCTCAACGGTATTTTGCAAGCCATTTCCCCCGTGGTCGGCCAACTGTTTGGCGCACGCAAATTCAAAAAAATAGGCGAAGAAATCAAGCAAGGCGTATGGCTGGGCGGCTTTCTCGCATGTATCGGTTGTTTGATCCTGCTGTTCCCAAATAGTTTGCTCTCCATCGCACAAGCTTCACCGACCTTGAATGACAAGGCCGCACAATACCTGCAAATCCTCGCCATCGCCCTGCCCGCCACGCTAGGCTTCAGGATTTATGGCGCACTCAATAATGCCGTTGGCCGCCCCAAGATGGTCATGGCAATACAGCTCGCTGCGCTGGCGATAAAAATCCCGCTCAATACTCTGTTCATTTTTGGTGGCCTTGGCATACCCGCCATGGGTGGCCCCGGCTGCGCGGCTGCTACCGCTGTCAATGCCTGGCTCATGCTCATTACTGGCTGGCTCATGCTCAAGCACGTCAAATATTATGAATTGTTTGCACTATTTGGCACCGGCTTCGTCAAACCCAACTGGAAAGCCCTGCGCAGCCTGCTGCACCTCGGCATACCCATGGGCCTGAGCTATCTTATCGAAGTCACCGCATTTGCCTTCATGGCCCTGTTCATCGCCCGCCTCGGTGAAGTCGCTGTATCCGGCCACCAGCTCACCGCCAACTTTGGCACCATCCTGTACATGCTCCCGCTCTCGATTGCCAGCGCCACCGGCACCCTGGTCGCGCAAGCCATCGGCGCCAAACAAATGCAGGCCGCCCGCGTCACCGGCAATGCTGGCATCATCCTCGCTGCCATGCTGGCTGTGCCCATCGGCATCACCATCTGGTTCAGCCGCGATTTGATTTTGCACGCCTACACATCGAATCCCATCATCATCGCCGCAGCCTTCCCGCTGTTCACCTTCATTTCGGTGTACCAGATTTTTGATGCGATACAAGTCACCACCGCCTTCATCCTGCGCGCCTATAAAATCGCCATCGTGCCCACCATCCTGTACGCCTTCGCACTATGGGGCTGTGGCCTCGGCGGCGGCGTCATGCTGGGCCTGGACCCCTACAACATCAGCCCCGCCTTTTTGCATGGCGCAGCAGGCTTCTGGATGGCCAACAGCACCAGCCTCGCCATCGTCGCCTTCAGCCTGTGGTACTACCTGCGCATCGTCCAAAAACGCTTCCCCACCCCCGCCATGTGGCGCAGGAACGTAAATTTCGACCAGCCAGGCAGAAACCCATGATGAATAACAAAAATAGCAAAACCAGCAAACCCGGCAAAAGCAGCAGGCCGCTTGCAAAATTTTGACGGCTCTGTCATAATTTCGTTCTGCGTTGCCGAGATGGCGGAATAGGTAGACGCACGGGACTCAAAATCCCGCGCCGCAAGGCGTGCCGGTTCGATTCCGGCTCTCGGCACCAATTAGATGTTTTAAGACATCAAGTAAGATACAAATCAACCCGTGTTTCTTTATGAAGAGCGCGGGTTTTTTGTTTTAAGACTTCTTTTCACCTCCATTAAAATCCAACAGTTTTGCATCGATACCTGAATCTATTGTGCAAACCAAAAAACTGTATGGTTGCAAAATCTCTAATTCCAAGCCGCTTTTCAGCGGTGGTGTCACAACAAAAATTGATTATTTAACGAATTCTGCTTAGAGGCAATCGGGGTTTGAAAGGCAACTATTTTTTTGCATTACTGCTCCAAAATTTCTGCTGCAATTTCTAGATCTATCATTTTTATGAATTCTTAAGTTTCAACTTTAACTCAACGCAAAATACGAAATACTAGATCAAAAATCTATACACGATTCTCAAACCTCATAATCAATGCATCGTTGGACTACTCAAATATTTGATTGAACCCCCTGCTGCCAAATATGTTTGTAGAGCAATCCAGAAATCTGCGTTTTATCCTCCGATGTGTAAGGCGGTTCAGGTAAGGTTTGATAAACATGATCGAGAATAAACGTTTCGACTTCCGCCTGTGTTTGTTCCTTCTCAGTCCAACGATCTAGTGGCGCAATTACTTTTAGAACCCCTGCCAATAAATCTTGACTTGCCTGCTTAATACGTTCGCGGTCTGATTTGCTCAAATCATCACGTTGGATCAAATCGAATAATGCCAGTTGTTCCTCCGACAAACCTTCATTCACGGCACGTAGTTGTTCTGCATTCAAGCCATTCGACAATTCTATTAACTTGGCAAAAGTGTCTTCTACAGTCGCTCTATCCTTGTCTTGATTGTAGGCGGCGATAATGTCTTGGTATTTCTTCTCGTAATTCATGCGCAGCGGGTTTTTTGCCAGCATCTGAGAGAGCTTTTCCTCAACTATTATGCGAATATCTTCAATTACTGTGGCTTTGTGTTTTACTTTTTTAGCGAATTCGTCGCGTAGCTTTTCCATGTTTATTTGAGATAAATCGACGGTCAAGCTATTCGCTTGGTCATCGCCAGGTGAATGAGTCGCTATCGCTTGATTAACAATGCGATGAAGTTTCTTAAGCAATTCTGTTACATCAGCTGTATCACGCCGTTCGGTCAATTTCTTATAAATTGCCTCGAGATTATCGTGACGCTCGGCGTATATCAGCGCAGATGGTTCAACCAACAATGCTTTAAACCGATTGAAAACCACTCGACACATGATTTCGCAACGTCGTTTCGACTCATCGCTTGTGTAGACTGCTTCCACAGCATCGGCCAAGTGTTGAATGCGCGCGAACCCCTTAGCACCGATTAAAAGACTTGCATCGAAACCCAAGCTCAACAAATGTTCCTCGGTCACCGCGATCGCATCAGCTAATGCTGCAACTCGCTCTTCAAGAGGAGCTACAATTTCTGGGTTAGTTCCAGCGTCTCCAAGCGCATATTGTGCGAGGGCCTCTCGTAGGCTTTTTAGCATACCGTTGTAATCAACGATCAACCCAAAATCTTTACCTGGATACACGCGATTTGCACGGGCAATTGCTTGCATCAATGTATGTGCGCGCATTGGTTTATCAATGTAAAGTGTGGACAAGCACTCCACATCGAAACCAGTTAGCCACATCGCGCACACGACGGCAACACGGAAAGGATGTTTAGGATTCTTAAAAGCAGTTTCGACATCAACGCGTTGACCATCTGCAGTTTCAAAACCAAGTTTCATCGTCGAACGATGTGGAATAATATCGAAGCCCCATTGTTTAAAATCAGCGACTTCGTTTTGCGCTTCACTAATAATCAATTCGATGATGGTTGAATCCATCCAACTTGCCTTTGCAAGCAAGCGATCTCGTTGAGCACGTAATATCTGTCGCGCGTCATCATCGACTTCCGCTTCGATGTTGAATAACTTCTCTTGCGCTTCTTCTCTAACGCTTTCCGCCTTTAACTTCCATTTTGGTCCAAGAAACTTAAGCATTCGTGCACATGTGATCTTGTCGATGCACACAAACAATGCCTTTCCCGCTTCCCATCGGGTGCTACAATGCTCGACGAAGTCAGTGGCAATTCGATCAAGTCGTTCATCCGCAGTAATCACCTCATAATCACGACCAACTAGTCGCTCAAGAAGCGCTGTTTCATCGTGATCCAAATTTGCGGCATCGACTTCTTTTGCGATACGGTCATTCAAATCGAGTTTTGCTAGACCTAACTTTTCACCTCGATTGTCATATACAAGCTTAACGGTTGCGCCATCTTGTTCACTACGTTTAAAGTCGTAACGTGAAACGTAGTCACCAAATATGCGTTTGGTTAAATGGTCATGCTTAAATAGTGGCGTGCCTGTAAATCCAATAAAAGCCGCATTCGGCAATGCCATACGCATATTGCGGGCAAGCTTACCTGACTGTGTTCGGTGCGCCTCATCAGAGATCACAATAATGTTATCGCGCTCGCTATACGGTTCATCCGGCTTTACATCTTGGTTAAATTTGTGAATTAAACTAAAGACGTATCGGTGATTTTCAGTTAATAGCTGTTGCAACTCTCGACCGGAGCCAGCTCGCGGTGTTTGTTGATCTGCGACACCACAGCCGACAAACGTTTTGTAGATTTGGCTGTCAAGATCATCACGGTCTGTCATCAAGACAAAAGTAAAATTACCAGGAACGGTACGACGCACTTTTTCAGCAAAGAAGGCCATTGAATACGATTTACCACTTCCTTGCGTGTGCCAAACAACCCCCAAACGACCTAAATCTGGATGCGCTCGTTCGATAATTGACAGGTATTGAGTTTCAGCTTCCGCTGCGTTTGGATAGGCGATAATTTTGTCATTACTGGCCTTTGCAGCGTCAGAATATGGCGGATCGAAAGTACGATAAGTCAGTCGCTTACCAACAGGGAATTCACGTTTTAGGAGCTCTTGTCGCAGAGCAGAATCCACTGCTTGATTTACACCTAACATCTGATGATTACGTGCTACAACTTTGCGGACATTCCCTGCTTTGCTAGCATCAAATAAAATAAAATTCTCTAAAATATCGAGCAATCGGTCCTTTGCCAACATGCCATTCAACATGACTTCTGCCGCTACGTTTCCAACATCATTTTCATTCAGGCGCTTCCATTCTCCAAAATGTTCCCATGTGCTAGTAATCGAACCAAACCGCGCATTGTCGCCATTACTGACAATCAAAAAAGCGTTATGATGAAAAGCATGAGCAATCACATTCTCATCCATGTAATCACGCAAATTACCATCAAATCCTGCTCGGATATTTTTGTAGACAGCTTTTAGTTCGATGAATACTAACGGCAAGCCATTTATGAAGCAAACCAGATCTGCGCGACGATTGTAGTTCGGAGCACGCAGGCCGGTTAATTTCAGTTCTCGAACAACCAAAAAACGATTGTTGTCACTGTTTCGGAAGTCAATTACAGTAGTCTGAGCATTGCAGATTTGGCCTTTTGCGTCTCGATAACTTACCGGCACACCATCTCTGATTAAATTATGAAAAGTTTGATTGTGCAGCAATAACGAACGTGAAAAATCGTGGTGCGTAAGCTTGGTAATCGCAGATTCAATTGCGATTGCCGGTAATTCTGGATTGAGTCGTTCCAGCGCCTTTTTCAATTCACGAACTAAGACGACATCACGTTCACTATTGCGACCGAGCGTTCCATCAGGTCCGAATGTTTCTTTGTTCCAAGCATAAACACTAGTCCATCCTAGCGCCTTTTCTAAGTATTCTGAAAAGGTTGCCTGCACCAACCTGTCTTCGCTGTTGATATCCGTGTATGCCATAGAAAGCAGCTCCAGCGTTTTCGTTAGTTGATTTTTTCAGCTTGCAACGCCTCTTCTTGCGTCATCGACAAAAGCTTGACGTTTAGAGCGATAGCAATAGCTCTTGCACGTCGCTGGATGAATGCGTCGTAATCATCGTTATTAACACCGTATCCTTCCAAATCGTGAATGAGATGCGTTTTTAAAGAGTCCATTAAACTATGGTTGGTTTCACAAAACTCTTTTGTATACTTGCTTGGCGATTTTTTTCCAATACGATGTTTGTTTGAATAGCCATCAATCAAAGTAATATTCGCGATCAAATTTGGTTCCTTGCTTCTATCGACACTTGCGAGATAAGCCTTTGGAAAGAAATGATGATAATTGCGACTGGTAGCGATCCTGAGATTACTATTATCCAAAATAACGATGCCGTTGGTATCAAAAGATTTTGGCTGTTGATAAGCCATGAGACACAAAATTGCTTTGCAATAGCCATTACCAGCGGAGAACCACGTCTCAGCAATTTTTTCTGGAGATATGGTTAATTCAGTATTCGGGTAGATGGGATTCTTGCAATTAGCGACGGCATCCATCTTATTGAAGTCTTCACTTAACTTTGACTCCGTCGAAGCACTATAGCGCTCTGTTAATCCAGCCCAATAAAAGAACTGTTCAAGCAACCTAATCTGCTCCATCTTTGGTTTTTTATTGGCCGTCACTTTAAAGAAGTACACCAAAGGGATTAGCAACGCGGGATATGGCACGAGTTGCGATACCGGCACACGCAATTCAGCCCGGATAAAATCAATCGCCATGAACAGCGATGCTTTCATTGGCTCCCAATTCTCAATAAAAACTTCACGACGTATTTTGAGTATGTCCCTACTACGTACCGCTCTTAGCGTAATTGCCGCGACACATTGTATGATAATAGATTCAGGAAGTGTCTCGAATTTAGCAAAGGTTAGACATTCCTTTTCATCCCCACTTCCATCACGAAGTAACTCATACTTCTCAGCCAAATCGAATTTCTTCGCTTCATCATAGGTTTTGGCAACCATGATCTCAAAAACGGTCAGAGATTTACCACCGGTATTAATGCGAGAGAAAATTTCACAAGCCACTTCGATCGGATAATCTTTGATTGTAATCGTCGAAAAATCATAGTTGGTCAACTTATTTTTGTATGTCTCGATTTGCTTGAGTGTTTCACGAATAGGGAACTCATCCAATAGATCAGTCACCTGACTAGTCAGTATGCGGTGGACAGATACGTAGCGTTTACCTGCTCGCCGCTCAGTTACTACGATCTGTTCGTCTTTCTCTGGGTCGTGATCTAAGTTGATATAGATGTCGCGATAATCAACCTCTTTCCCATCCTTGGTGATACGTATGCCTTTGCGAATCGCGTAAAGCGAAGTGATGCGCTGTTGTCCATCCAATATATACTGGGCGTAATCACCTTTATCTGTCTCTGGCAATTTGTGATTGCCGACTTCTTTGTAGCTGCGCAATTCTTCCTTCGTCTTCCAGAAAATGAAGGTACCAATCGGGAAACCCTTGAGGATCGAATCAATCAGCTTTGACGACTGCTCTTTTTCCCACACAAACTCACGTTGAAACATCGGCAGCTTAATTTGCCCACTGTCAATCTCCACGAAGAGTGCTTCATATTTCTTATTGTGGTTGTCTGGTTGGAGGAATACCGATCTTTCTGAATTAGAAACTGGTAGAACTGGTTTGACGTCGCTCATTGTTATCCCTTGGATTTATTAAACGGCAAGTTCACCGCTCAACAAGCGTGGAAGTAATAAGTCACGCGCGGTGCGTAGTTTCTCGCTTTGAGATGTGATGTTTTTAATTTGTGCGAATATCGGCAACGCAAATTCATCAAAGGCTCTACCCAAAACAGGCGATGGAATCAGTACATTTTGTCGATGTACAGTTTTGCGATCAAGCGTAGGAACGGAGGAACCACCGTTAAATTGTTTTAAATCGAGTTCTCGTAATAAGAATAATGCAAAGAAAGGCGAAACGCGTTTGAATTCTTTTATCCACAGTGTCGTGTTAAGTGGCCAATAATCTTCATCGACATACTGTACTTCACCTAAAGTACCGCTTCGCCCTGTGACAATACCAGGTGCACAAGCTTTAGCCTTATTATGATAGCCAAGGATTCCAGTAGATCCATAAATTGGAACTGTACCCTCTTCTCTACTCTGCGTAGGAAGGTCGAAGCCACGTTGTAGCACCAACGTAGACTCAAGTGCTACCCGCTCCCATCCTTTTGGCACGCCATCAATTATGTGTGTATGTTCATGGCCAGGAAAGCGTAGGTGCACGAACCATTCACGGTAAAGTAGACGCGCAGATTCTTCCAGCAACGCAATGCGGCGGCGGTTATTTTCAATTATGGCATCGTAGAAAGACAGAATGCTGCCAACCTTTTTTTGATAGCTCACATCCCGCGGCACTCGAACAACACATTCCTTTATACGTGTTGGTGCAGTATGACGAACTGTCGCCCCACTGGCAGAACCACGAACTTGAGCGCGATAATTGTGTGAGTTCAGTAGATAGTAAAGAAAGCCTTTATCGATTCGCATTACATCAGTAATTTGAACTAAACCTAATCGTTGGTTATGCAGAAAACGGTTGTTCTCTGGGATCATAAATGCGCCGCCGAGTATTGGCGCAGTGTTGATAAGATCTGTCATAACAACGAGCATGTCGCCTTCAGACATTAGGTACTCGGGAGGGAATTCACCCGAATAAAATTTTTCCTTGTCGCCCTTAAGCTTCAAACCACCTTCTTCATGACAGTTTCCTGGTGATAAAAGGATATACAGGCCGGAGTCTGTAAAAAATTCACTTTTGAAGGCATAACCATGCTTGATGTCGATCACTTCACCAAGCTTCAGGCTAACCCACTTCATTGGTCACCTCGTTTGTAAGGACTGGAACTGTTTTCGTAAGCGCACAGGCAAAAAGTAAACGTTAAAAGGACCGTCCTATTGCAATATTTTTGGAGCTCAATCAAGAAGCTACCATATTCAACCTGACAAAATTCGCTCATACACCCAGCTCTTCAAAATTGATTTGTATCTGCGCAGCCAATTCGGCAGCTTCACGGTTCAGGTCGGCCAATTCTAGATGAATATCGCGCAGGCTTTGTTCAAAATCAAAATCTTCATCAACTTCTGCGGGGGCAACACCGACAAAGCGCCCCGGCGTTAAGCTCCAGTCGGCCGCTTCAATCTCACTATGGTGTACCACTCTGCATAATCCCAACACGTCGCACATTTCTGCATTCGGAAAGCGCTCTTGCAGCCAAGTGATCTGACGTTGAAAATAGGAACCGTGCTTAATTTGTTCGACAGCCTGCTTACGAACCTGCTCCAACAGTTTGATTAACTTATTTAATTCACGCCGCTCAAATAATTTATCGGCTTGCTCGTAGGTAGCTTCCCCCTGTGTCAATACCTGTGCCAATTGTGCAGTGAGAGCAGCCTGCTTGTAGAGCAAGTCGATTTGCTTATTCAAACCACGGCCAGCATCTGCCAATGGTGCAAATACCAATCTAGCAGCATGTTGGGCTTTATTGGTTTTTGGAGACTCATTATATTGGCTGCAAAAAGTCGCCAATCCGGTCACAAATGCGGAGCGATCAATGGCGTAGCTAGTCGCGGCATTGGTCCACTCGAGCTGCGCTTCAATCAAACTTAGGCGGGCCGTATCAAAGCCATCCTGTGGCTGCGCTTCGATTTGTTTAACACCATCAATAAAACTGCTCAGATGCGTATGGCAATCGGTCAAGCAGGTCTCAAATGCAGTCAAGGCAGGCGCAACGGCGACAGCTTCATTGCGTAGGTTCACGCAGTAATTTTGTATGAGTCCTAAAAACCGAGATTGTTGGCCACGGTAGAGCCAGACGATCGCGGCTAAATTCGCCTGTTGTTCAGGTGAGAAATCAAAAATTTTTCGCGTTACTTTGCGGTAGACATTGCGTGCGTCGAGCATTAAGACATACTCCTTGCGCTCATCTGGTTTTGCGCGGTCGAAATGCCACAATTCACAAGGTACGGTACGGGTGTAAAAAAAATTAGAACGGATCGCGATCATTACATCCACATCGCCGGTCTCTACTAATTTGCGACGCACTTCTTTTTCGCCATGCCCTGCACTACTCGCCTGCGAGGACATAACAAAACCAGCACGCCCCTTTGGCGATAAATAGCTGTGAAAGTATGAAATCCAAAGATAATTGCCATTCGAGACGTGCTTATCTTTATTAATGCCGGGTAGACCGAATGGCAAGCGACGATCGGTCTTGATCGTTTCGGCATCGACTTTATCGACATTGAATGGTGGGTTCGCCATCATAAAGTCGACGTTACCCCAAAGTGGGCGGCCATCTTGTAATCGATGTGGATCGTCATAGAAAGTATTGGCCTCCTGAATGTCGCCTTCCAAGCCATGCACAGCAAGATTCATCTTTGCCAAACGAATAGTAGCAGGTGTTTTCTCTTGGCCATAGAAAGTCACACGCTTCATTGTTTCAAAGCCCTCATGCTCGATGAAGTGACTACTTTGCACAAACATGCCGCCTGATCCACATGCGAGATCAGCCACAACGCCATGATCTGGCTCGATCACGTTGACAAGCGTTTGTACTAGGGACGGAGGCGTAAAAAACTCTCCATTATCCTGCGCGCCTTGCATGGCAAACTTCATCAAGAAATATTCATAAATCCGACCGAACACGTCTCCAGTAGCATTGCGTAAGGTCTCTGAATCAAAACAGCGCAGCAAATTTTCTAACAATTTATTATCGAAGCGATCGTACTCTTTGGGCAAACTGCCTTGTAGCGGTGGGAAATCAGCTTCAATAGCATTCATCGCCGCGACTAACGAAGTGCCTAAACTTCCTCCAGATGGAAGGCTAAGTAAAGTATCGTAATGGGCAGAAACCGGTAACTGTAATGCTCGCCGTTTAATGAAATCTGCTTTAGTCAGAGGGCGATTAGGCATCTTGCCAGCGGCTTGATCCGCCTGGATAGCGTCCAATGCGGAACGATAACGGTTTGTGGCATGCCGTAAAAAAATCACCCCAAGCACAGGCATGGAGTATTCAGTGGCAGTAAGATTAGAGTTAGCGCGGAGCTGATCGGCAGCCTCCCAGAGGGTGGCTTCTACTTGTGAGATGCTATCAAAGGCGTTTATGGTCATTGATTATTTTTGATTTTATTTACGAAGGGAAATGTAAGCTCAACCTATCTCACAACTTAATAACTTGTCTACTTAAACAATTAAAACAAAAAGATAAATTTGAAAGCTATAACTAGGTCGAAACTTCTCGGCCTATTTTAATACCTATGCTCATCCACCAAATGCTTATTAAAGCTGTACTTGCTGCCACCTTGCAGCACGTCTGTCAGGCGTTTGGGGTTGGCGGATGAGATGAAGATGTCGGCGATGCCGTCCTTGACGCGGAACTTGGTGGCAGGGCTCAGGATGTTGTTGGCTTTGATCATCAGGTGGCGGATGATTTTGGCTTTTTCGCTGCAGATGAGGAAGTGGTTTTCTTTTCTGAAGTTGGTCAGGGGGATGTTGAGCCACCAGCCCTCGTCGTTGCCATAACGGACGACTTGGGAGAATTGGGTGTTGCCTTCGTTGAGGACGTTGGCTTGCAGGGAATCGTTGGCGATTTGGATGGCTTCGGCTTTGTTCATTTTTTGATCTTTTGGAAATTGTGAGCAGATGGGAGGACAAATTGCACCTGGGGCTTTCGACTGAAACCCATCACCATCCCGACCTTCCCCTTGAAGGGGAAGGAGCTGCAAGGCTACATTGTAATCCCTGGCGTTTGCCCGGTGTCCAACATTGCGTTAAACTGTATGCATATACAGTTATTTAAACGCTACTCCCCTGCCTCATGCTTGCCAATCTGGATAATCCTTTTTACTACCTTGAAAACTTCCAGGCCGTGCTGGACTGGGTGGGTGGGCGCTATGCAGATTTGCTGACTGATGATGAAGAGACATTTATTGCGCAGTTTGGCAGCCTGGCGCAGGCATCGCGGGCTTTGTTTGTGCGTATGGTGATGCGCAAGGGTTGTGTGTTCAGGGCCAGCAAGCTGGTGTATGGCGAGATTGGTGATACCTGTGCTGCCATGCAGGCGCTGGTGGATGTGGGCTGGGTGCAGGCTGATCCTGAGCTCGATATTGCTGGCTTGTTTGATTTGCTGCAAAAGCCTGAGCTGGCGCTGTTGTTGGCGATAACGCCTGCTGAAAAGAAATTGCCCAAGGCTGAGCAACTTGGCTTGTTTAGCTTGCGGCATACGGGTAGCCAGGCATTTTCTGCGTGGTGCTCAGGTGCTGTCAGTGCGCTGGACGATGTGGCTTACCAGGTTGTGAACAAGGATTTGTGTGATCGTTTGCGGCTGCTGTTTTTTGGTAATCTGTATCAGGACTGGTCTGAGTTTGTTTTGTCTGACCTGGGTATTTTCCAATATGAGAAGGTGGAATTTTCTGCGGCCTCGCGTGGCTTTGGCTGCCGTGCGGATATTGATGCTTATCTGGCTTTGCATGCCTGTCGTGAGGCTTTTCATGCGGAGTTGCCGGTACCAGAAGTGCTAGCGCAACTAGCTGGTTTGCATGACCTGGAAAATGCCTGGATTGCCAGCCGCCGTAACCGCTTGTTGTATCAGATTGGCGATTACCTTGAAAAGCAAAAGGACTGGGCGCTGGCGCAGCAGGTGTATGCGGGCTGCACTTACCCTGGTGCGCGTTTGCGGGCCATACGGGTGCTGGAGAAAAGCGAACAGACGCAGGCCGCCTATGATTTGCTGACGCTGGCGCAGCAAGCGCCCGAGAGTGAGGCAGAGCATCAACAGGTGTTGCGTATCGCGCCGCGCCTCAGTCGCAAGCTGGGGCTGGCTAAAGTTGCCAAAGCGGCTCGTACATCACCAACAGAACTGGCCTTGCACCTGCCCTTCCCGCAAGAAGATTATGTGGTTGAGTATGTAGTGCGCGACCATTTGCATGCAGATGATGCGCCGGTGTTTTATGTAGAGAATGCGCTCATCAATTCTCTGTTTGGTTTGCTGTGCTGGCATGTGATTTTCAAGGCGATACCGGGGGCGTTTTTTCATCCTTTCCAGCGTGAGCCTGTGGATTTATTGAGCGCCGATTTTCAGACGCGGCGGGCAGATGATTTTGCGGCCTGTTTTGCACAACTGGAGTCGGGTATTTATCACCAGACCATACGGCAAACGTATGCGGCCAAGTCTGGTTTGCAATCACCCTTTGTGTTTTGGAGTACGTTGTCTGAAGACTTGCTGGAGATGGCGCTAACATGCATACCGGCTCAGCATCTGAAGCATAGTTTTGAACGCATCTTGCTCGACATACGCGCCAACCGCAATGGCTTTCCTGATCTGATACAGTTTTGGCCGCAAGAGCAGCGCTACAGGATGATAGAGGTCAAAGGGCCAGGCGACAAGCTGCAGGATAACCAGAAACGCTGGCTGGACTTTTGTGCCAGGCATGACATGCCAGTGGCTGTTTGCTACCTTGAGTGGCAAGAGGCTGGGCAGTGAGTGCCATAAGCTCAGCCAGTTATACCGTCGCCGTGCGTGCCTTGTGCGAATTCACGGCCAAGCAAGGTGATCTGGATTTGCGCTTTACGCCTTCGCCCACTGCCGAGCAAGGCATGGCTGGGCATGCAACAGTTGCCTTGCGCAGAAGCAGCAGCTACCAGCGCGAAGTAAAACTGGAAGGTCAACATGGCAGCTTGCATGTGCGTGGCCGCGCCGATGGTTATGACCCTGACTTGCAGCAGATAGAAGAAATCAAGACCTACCTGGGTGACTTGCATGCGATGCCAGAAAATCACAGGCATTTGCACTGGGCGCAAGCAAAGGTGTATGGGCATTTGTTATGTCAAAAGCTGGGCTTGCAAAAGATCAGTGTGGCGCTGGTGTATTTCAATATACAAAGCCAGAAAGAAACGGTGTTGCAACAAGAATTACCTGCAGCTGAATTGGCAGATTTTTTTGCTTTGCTGTGTGGCCGCTTTATTGCCTGGGCTGAACAGGAAGTCGCACATCGTGCAGCGCGTGATCTGGCTTTGGCGGACATGGTCTTTCCACACGCGACATTCAGGCCAGGGCAAAGGCAACTGGCTGAAGCCATGTATAAGGCCAGCAAGCGCGGCTGTTGCCTGTTGGCGCAAGCGCCGACGGGTATAGGCAAGACCATAGGCAGTTTGTTCCCCTTGTTAAAGGCGACGGCAGAACACAAGCTGGACAAGATTTTTTATCTGGCGGCAAAAACATCGGGGCGGCAACTGGCTTTGCATGCGCTGGGCAATATCCAGAACAGCACGCCAAAACTGGGCTTGCGCACGCTGGAACTGGTCGCCAAGACCAAGGCATGTGAATACCCTGAAGCGGCTTGTCACGGCGATGCCTGTCCGCTTGCCAAAGGTTTTTATGACCGCCTGCCTGCTGCGCGTGCGGCCGCTGTTGAACAGCAATTGCTGGACAAGGAGGGCTTGCGCAGCATCGCTCTCCAACACCAGGTTTGCCCTTATTACCTGGGCATAGAAATGGCACGCTGGGCCGATGTCATCATAGGCGACTATAACTATTATTTTGATCTGTATGCTTTGCTGCATGGCTTAACCATAGTAAATAACTGGCGAGTCGCCGTGCTGGTGGATGAGGCGCACAATATGATGACGCGGGCCCGCCAGATGTATAGTGCAGAGCTGCAGCGTGATAGCCTGAAACGCTTGCGCAAGTCACCACCGCCAGCGCTCAAAAAAACTTTGGATAGTTTGTATCGCGCATGGCTGCAACTGGAAAAAGAGCAGGAGCCTGATTACCAGCCCCATGCAGAAATACCAGAAAAGTTGTCGGCCGCATTGACGCGACTATGCACAGAAATTGGTCTTTACTTTGCTGACAACCCAAGCCAGTTAGCGCCGGATTTGCAGCAGTTTTATTTGGATGCCTTGCTGTTCAATCGTCTGGCAGAAAGCTTTGCTGATCATTCGATATTCGATGTCAGCAAAGCGCATGGCACGTCGACGCTCTGCATACGCAATATTGTGCCTGCTGCTTTCCTGACACCGCGTTTTGCGGCCAGTCATACGACAGCGCTGTTCTCGGCTACGCTTAGTCCATGGAATTATTATTGCGACACGCTAGGCATGCCAGATGGCACGGCCTGGGTGGATGTGGAATCACCCTTCTCTGCTGATCAGTTGCAAGTACACGTAGTGGATAGTGTATCTACCCGCTATGCCGACCGCGCGCGTTCTGTTGCACCTATCGTCGCCTTGATGGCGCGGCAGTATCATGCGCAGCCGGGTAATTATCTGGCCTTCTTTAGCAGCTTTGATTATCTTGAGCAGGTCAGCAGCAGCTTTACTAATGCATATCCTAATATTCCTGTGCGTTTGCAAACCCGGCGTATGAATGAAGCGGATCGTGAAGAGTTCCTGGCGCAATTTACTGAGGATAGTCAGGGGATAGCTTTTGCTGTTCTCGGTGGTTCATTTGGTGAAGGGATAGATTTGCCGGGTGCTCGCCTGATAGGTGCGTTTATCGCGACGTTGGGTCTGCCACAACTGAACCCCATCAATGAACAGATCAAGCTGCGCATGGATAAGATTTTTGGCGCGGGGTATGACTATGCTTATCTTTATCCTGGCTTACAAAAGGTGGTGCAGGCTGCAGGGCGGGTGATACGGCAGACGGATGACAAGGGTGTGGTGTATTTGATTGATGACCGGTTCGGGCGAAGCGATGTGCGGGCTTTGTTGCCGGGGTGGTGGGCAATGAGGTAGCTGTATCGCACCCTTGTAGGTTGGGCTACGCTTCATCAGCCCAACACTGGGTCTCAGCAAACGTATACGTCATTTAAACGCCCAGTATTGGGCTGGTAAACCGTAGCCCAACCTACATTTCCAGCCCAATCAACACAAACACTCCATTAAACAAGTAAACCTTGTTATTTAAAGAAACAATGTATATATTAACGGAACTCAATCACCATTTTTATAGAAGTTCGTCTCGATTATGAAAACTTCCAAGTCCCAGCAAGAGCAAACCAGGCGCACGCTAATACGTACTGCCGTTGATCTGATTACGGAAAAAGGCTATGACGCCGCCACCATGAAGCAGATTGCCCGTGAGGCGGGTATAGGGGATGCGACGATTTACAAGTACTTCCCCAGCAAGGAAAAAATCCTGCTCGCTTACTATGAGCTGTGTATAGAAATCACGCTGGAAATAGCGCAGGAAACGCCGGGCTGGGAAGAGTTCACTTTGCAAGAAAAACTGCAAAGGCTGGTCGATTCCCTGCTTGAACTCTTGCTCGGTGACCGTGAGTTTGTTGCCATCACGCGCGATATTTTTGGCAAGTCTCCACTTTTAATGATGCGTGACAATATGCCAGGCCAGCAAACCCTGAAGCAGGCTATCGTGGGCTTTTTGGACGAGGCAGAACAACGCGGTGATATCTCGCCTTGCGATTTCAAGAACCTGATCGGTGGTTTGTTTGGCGATTACCTGTTTGCCGTCATCGCGTACTGGCTCAAGGATGAATCGGAAGAATTCTCAAATACTACGCAACTGGTGGATTTGACGCTGGCAATCATGGTTGTGGCTTTGAAGAGTGGCATCGTCAATAAAGTGTCAGAACTTGCCAGCTTCATGCTGCGTAACCAGCTGTCGCGCCTCATGCAAAATGGCTCTGGTTTGCTGGACATGTTTAAGCTCATGCAGAATGGATTGGGACGTGGCCTGGGGGATGCACGATGAACAAGGCACCACCTGCCAGCAAACTGGGCAGAACTGCAATTACTGGCCTCGCTCTGGCGCAGGCTGGTGCCAGCAAGCTAGGACACAAGGCGCGGCAAATGCTACGCAGCGATGATGACAAACAGGCTGCGCAAGAAAAACATGAAGCTGAACTGGGCCGCATACTGTTCAAGGCACTGAATCAGTTGAAAGGCAGTGCGCTGAAGGTATCGCAACTGCTGAGCATGGAAGCAGATTTTCTCCCGGAAGGCATACGCCGTGAACTGGCGAAAGGCTGCCACCAGGTCACACCGCTGAACCGTGCGTTGATCCATAAAGTTTTCCAGCGTGAATTTGGCAAGGCACCAGAACATCTGTATGCGCAATTTGATGCGCACGCCTTTGCTGCAGCCAGTCTGGGGCAAGTACATCATGCTCAAATGGCTGATGGAAAACAACTTGCGGTAAAGGTGCAATACCCTGGCATAGCGGCTGCGATAGGCAGTGATTTGCGCATGTTGCGTGGCATTTTCCAGACCATGGCGATAGGCTCTACCATGCTGCCTCGCAAGGAGGTCATCGATCGCTTCATGAACGAGCTGGAAGTGAAGATGGGCGAAGAGCTCGATTATGAGCACGAGGCCATGCAACTGAACTGGTTTCATGCCCGCGTTAACCTGCCCGGCATCGTCATACCGAAATGCCTGAATGACATGTCAAGCAAGCGGGTGTTGACGATGGAAAAAATCGACGGCCTGCACCTTGATGCATGGCTGGCGACAACACCCGATCAGGCGCAGCGCAATCACTTTGGGCAACTGCTGTTTGACTGGTTCTGGTTCAGCGTGTGTGAACTGGGGCGCTTGCATGCAGACCCGCATCCTGGCAATTTTTTGTTCATGCCGGATGGGCAACTGGCAGTACTGGATTTTGGTTGCACGAATAAAGTCTCTTACCAATTTTGTGATGCGACGGCACGTAGCTGGCACGCCCTGTTGATGACAGATGAAGCCGGGCGCAATCGTCTTTTGCGCCAGGCCTACATGGATCTGGGTTTGTTTGCAGATACAGTCACGCAAGATGAATTTGATGGCAGCATCATGCCAGCACTGGCTGATTTGCATGCGTGGAAGATGGAGCCATTTCAAACCAGCCAGTTTGACTTTAGTAATAAATCTGGCTATCCCAAAAACATGAATGCAGAACATAACAAATTGCTGTCTGGCGTACTGCAAGGCTGGCATGAGGATGTGCCCTACTTTGATCGCGCCTATCTTGGCCTGATGAATATGCTGAGGAAAATGGGGGCTGTAGTCAATACAGAAATAGCCTGGACCAGGCAAGGAGCCGTTCATGTCAACACCAACTAAAACCCGCACAATCTGGATAGGCCGTTATTTGATTATCGTTGCTGCGCTGCATACGATAGTGGCATTTTTGATTTACGGCCAAGTCTTTGTTGGCATGCTGGAGCGTGGCGTGTTCAATACAGTAAATCGTGATCCTTTACGATCAGCGGCGACATGGTTCCTGCTGTTTGGTGGCCCGCTTTTTCTATTGGGCATCTGCATCAATAGCCTTGAACAAAAACCTGACTTTACTGAAGCGGGCATGATGGGCCTGGGGATATTACTGTGCTCCATCCTGGGTGTAATACTGATGCCGGTGTCAGGTTTCTGGCTGGCCATGCCTGCAGCGATTGCATTGATGAATTTGCGCCCATGCGCAGGGCAAAGGCAAATAGCATGAAAAACAAAATCACAGAAACTGCAGTGCCAGCCAATAGCAAGATCGCTGAAGATGTGCCGGGCGCTTACTTTTATGATTGCTATCAAACACCTTTTGATCACACAAAATTAAGTGCGATGCAAATCTATATGGATACCTTCGCAAAAACACCCGCCTGGGTCAATGCATTGATGGGTGTGCGTAACCGAGTGGTTGGTTTATTTGGCCTGAAAAATCTGGGTGGGATGAAGGCGCTGAACAAGAGCAAAACCGCAGAAGCCTACAAAGTAGGCGACAGGGCTGGAATATTTTCTCTGGTGTATAAATCTGATGACGAAGTCATACTCTGTGATTCTGACAAGCATCTTGATGTCAAGGTATCGGTCAGCAAGCAAACCCGGGATGGTCAGCCCTTCATTGCAGTCACCACCGTGGTGCATGTACACAATAACCTGGGGCGGGCATATATGTTGTTCGTGGGGCCGGCACACAAGGTGATTGCCCCGGCGGTATTGGCCAGAGCCTGAGGGTGGTATTAGCGAGGGCTCAAGATATCATCTTGCTTGATTTAACAGATAAACTGTATACGTGTTTTCCCTCATCATTTTTGTCATCCATTTGTCATAAATCTCTTCTAAGATGAAATCACTAAAACAAAAGAGAAAAGGAGATTAAAGACGATGCTAAGTAAATTAAAACAAAAATACCAGATGATGCGGGCAAAAAATATTGTTCAATATTCCGATTACAGGCGTCAACTGGTCGAGATACCGAATGCAGTGTTCCTGCATTGGCAAGCAAAAGCGAAGTATGAATTCCCCGGCATCCCTAGTGATGCCGTTTTTTTTGCCCGCGCGGCAGAGGGGCTGATGATGTTTTTCAGCTGCATCAGCCGCAGCAAGCAGGCTTGTGCCCTGCCTTCAAAAGCCGCCGATTCAGTCTGGCATGCCTGGAACAGCTGGTCATCGATCAGCCTTGACAATTTCTGCTGCAAACATTTTGGCAGCACCATACCGCATGTAGAAGCAGAGAACATGGCTTCCGACATGGGTGCGGCACTGGCCAACTGCCTGGTGACAGCGCAAAGGGTAGATGGTATCTGGCCTGGCAAACCCGTCCTGCCCCGCCTGTTTGCACTCGACAGCAAGCTGTACATGCCGCATGGTTATGCTTACTTTGCCACCACCAGCCGCATCGGTTTCCAGAACATGAATGGGCGGGGTACGGGAGAAGGTAAATCTACTTACCCTGAGAGCTTCGGGGCAGCCCAGTTGCTGGCCGCTGGCCTGATCACTACCCTGGCCTATGAAGAAATGATCAAAAAACAGGCGCAAGCCGCGAATACAGGATCATCCTGCGGCGGCGGTAGCAGTTGCGGCGGCAACAGCAGCGACTCGGGTGGCTGCGATGGCGGCGGATCAAGCTGTGGCAGCAGTTGCGGTGGCGGTTGCGGCGGGGGCTGCGGTAGTTGAAACCCATCCACCGAGGCACTACTCAGCTAAAAAAATCTCAACTAAGAAAATGCCTGCTGTATCGCATCAACATACTTCAACACGTCGCTGGCATAAAAACCGGAACTATTGATGTTGTTAAACTCAATCACCTTATAGCCATCTTCAGACAAGCAGACATCCATGACAAAAGCCTGAGCTGGCGTCCACTTGCTGACAACGGTTTGTGCGTAGGCCAGCACTTCATCGTCCAGGTCAGCAGACACTTGCGGCCTGCCAGCCATTTTGTAGAGCGAACCTGTGACAACCCTGCCATTCACCACAAACAAACGGTATTCGCGATAAATATCCTTGACTGGAGATACCATGACATCCAGTTCCAATAAATTACTTTTTTCCGGATCGCTACGCCAGTCGGCCAGCATTTCGTTATCAATGACTGTGCCATCGAAGGCTTTATTATCTTCCATGGGGCGGATAAAGAATTGCTTATACCGGGCGGTATCAATATCTGCCAGCTTACCGGTACCCACGGCATGGTTAAGCAGCTCTGAGCCCAAATGCTGCTGCCAGACATTAAAGTTGAAATTTTCATTTAATAAACTGCCGGGTAGCCAGCCACGCTCATTCGCTATTTTGGCGAGTTTGATGGCGCCGCAAACATAGACTTTTCCAGTCAGTTTGACAGCGGGCTCCAAATCGTAAGTACCTGGCTTGATCGTCACGCTTGTGTAAACAACTTCCAGGCTATCAAGCGCCTGTATCAGCAAATCATAATTGCCTGGTTTAAAAATACTGCGCTGTATTACCCAATGCATGGTCATCCTTATAAAATTGCCTTACAAGTTCAAAAAGCTGGAGCAGCAAACATGGCAATGCTACCATTATCAATATCATAGCTAATTTGTGATGTAAATCCAGGCAAGTACAAGACCTAAGTACAAGACCTAAGTGCAAGACATAAGTACAAGATATAAATAAAAGAAATCAGGCAAAAATGAATTTATCAAAAATAAAAATTATTTCAACAGCCTTACTGGCAATGACTATCAGCGCCTGCGCAAGTGGCAACCGTTATTATCTGGGAGTTTCAGAAACTGATGCTCCGCAACAAATGGCAAGTATCAAATTTTCTCATGCACTTAAAGTCAATGAGATCGATAACAAGGCATTCTTGCCCAACTCAGGCGCATCCAATTCCACTTTGCATCAAGTATTTTTGCCTGCGGGCGTGCATAAATTTACCTTCAGGTATCGCAGTGGCGTTTCGCACAGCCTGGAAGATGTGGTATTGGCACGTAATCTGGAAGCGGGAAAAAACTATGCCATCATGATATCGGCACCAATAGAAAGTAAAAATGGGAATGCTTCTCAGCGCACGATGGCATTCAAGATTGAAGAAGTGGCAAAACCCTGACCGCCTGCGAGTTACGCGTAGCGCAGCTAAAGCGGCGGGACTGTAGCAAATCGATACAAAGCCCGCCTCACCCGCATCCCGCCAACAGGGTACACTGGCATTTTTATCTAGCCTGCGCTGCTATTTATGCCGAATACCATTGATACCTCAGTCTTAAAATCATCCAATTATGCCAAGAGGCTGAGCAAAGGCTCGGTAGCCAGCCTGCTGTTGCTGGCGTTTAGCCTGCCTTTGAGCCTGCCTGCACTGGCAGAGATCAAACTGAATGACCCGCTTCCCATCAATCCCGACCTGAAAAAGGGCAAGCTGGAAAACGGCCTGACTTACTATATTCAGAAGAATGACAATCCACAAAAGAAAGTGGAACTGCGCCTGGTGGTAAAAGCCGGGTCGGTGCTGGAGGACGATGATCAACAGGGTCTGGCGCATTTTACTGAGCACATGGCCTTTAATGGTTCAAAACATTTCAAAAAACATCAACTGATTTCTTACCTGCAGTCGATAGGCGTGAAATTTGGTGCTGACCTGAATGCCTATACCAGCTTTGATGAGACGGTATACATCCTGCCCATTCCTACCGACAAGCCTGCCTACCTGAAGACGGGCTTTCAGGTATTGGCTGACTGGGCACAAGGTGTAGATATGAAGGATGTCGATATCGACAAGGAGCGCGGCATTATCCTTGAAGAGGCGAGGTTGGGCAAAGGTGCCAGTGACCGCATGATGCGCCAGTTTTTGCCAGAGGTATTCAATGGTTCCAAATATGCAGAACGCCTGCCCATAGGTAAAGAAGACATCATCAAGCAATTCAAGCATGATGCTCTGCGCCGTTTTTACAAGGATTGGTACAGGCCAGACCTGATGGCCGTGGTTGTTATCGGTGATGTGCAACCGGCAGAAGCCGAGAAGATGATACGCAAGTATTTTTCAGGCTTGCAAAATCCTGTGCCTGCCCGCGTCAGGCCACAAATCAGCATACCGAAGAACACTGCCTCCAAGGCCATGGTGATTACCGATAAAGAGGCCACCAATAACATGGTGATGCTGCGTTACCCACTGGTAAAGCAGCCTGCACATGATGTCATTGCTGACTACCGGCAAGATATTATTGCCGGCTTTTACAAGTCCATGCTGAACCGCCGCCTGGGCGCATTGACTGAGCAAGCCAACCCGCCTTTCCTGGGTGCTTCTGCCGGCAGTGAACAAGTCGTGCCTGGCTATGATTCATTTATCTCGACAGCGATGTTGTCACAGGCAGGCATACAGCCAGCGCTTGATGCTTTGATGCAAGAGAAAAACAGCATACGTCAGTTTGGTTTTACGGCAGCGGAGTTTGACCGCGCCAAGAAAATCGAAGCGCGTGAATATGAAAGCATGTTCAATGAGCGCAGCAAATCCAATTCTGCGACCTTTGCCGCAGAATATATACGCAACTTCCTGACCAATGAACCTATCCCTGGCATCAAGAATGAGTACCTGTATTTCAAGGAATTTGCCGAAGGTATTTCACTGGAAGAGATGAACCAGTTCGCCAGGAACGCAACGCCGGATGACAGTATCAGGCTGGCGTTTTATGTGGGCTCGAACAAGGCAGGCGAGACCATACCAAGCGAAACAGATTTGCTGGCGATGACTGCCACGGCAGAGCAAAAACCATTGCAGGCGCGCACAGAAAAAGCCGCCAGCGCCAGCTTGATGACGACTCTTCCTACGCCCGGCAAGGTCGTTTCTGAAAAAGAAAACAAACTGCTGGGTCTGGTGGAGATGACTTTATCGAATGGCGTTAAAGTCAGCTTGAAAAAAACCGACTTCAAGAATGACCAGGTCTTGATGAGCGCCCGTCGTGCAGGTGGCATGTCTTTGTTCTCTGACGCAGATTATTTTAATGTGTATTACAGTAACCCCGTGGTCTGGGGCATGGGCATGGGTAATTTCAGCCAGAAAGATTTACAGGAAACCCTGGCGGGAAAATCAGCCAATGTCCGCACCAGCATGGATAATTATTCTGAAAGCATAGGCGGTGCATCTGGTGCCAGCGATATAGAAACCATGTTGCAGTTGTTGTACCTGCGTCTGACCAGCCCGCGCAAGGATGAAGCCATGTTCCAGTCACTGATCAGCTCACAAAAGGAATTGGCCAGGAACACCTGGGCACGCCCTGAAGCTGTCTTCTCGGAAGCAATTACCACGACCATCTACAAAGATAATCCACGTGTTCCACGCCTGGCAAGAGTCGAGGATTTTGACAAGATTTCGCTGGACCGCAGTATGGAAATTTATCAATCCCGTTTTGGTAGCGCCAAAGATTTGCACTTTATTTTTGTCGGCAGCTTTGAACTGGACAAGATCAGGCCGCTGATCGCCACCTATCTCGCCAGCTTGCCCAATACGGAAATCAAGACTGAGTATCAGGATTTACATATCAATCCTGTACAGGGTGTTGTCAAGAAAGATGTCTATGCCGGCAATGAAGAAAAAAGTACTGTGGTACTCAGCTTCAACGGCACATCCACTTATACGCGGGAAGAAAATGCACGCTTTCATGCGATGGTGGATATCCTGAATCTGAAGGTCATTGATGTGCTGCGCGAAAAGCAGGGGCTGATTTACAGCGGTGGCCTGAGTGGCTCTTTTGAACGTATTCCATCAAACAGATACAGCATAGATGCAGAATTGCCTTGCAGCCCAGAAAATGTGGACAAGGTCATTGCTGCCCTGTTTGCCGAAATCAAGAAAATACAGCAGTCTGGCCCGCAACTGGAAGACTTGAACAAGGTCAAGCAATCCTGGCTGAAAGCACATCAGGAAGAATTGCGCAGCAATGAAAGCTGGCTGAACCACCTGCAAGGCGCGGTCTATTATAAAACCGAGGCAGAGGCCATCTTGTCGGTGGATAAACGCATACGCGCCATCACACCTGCACAGATCAAGGAAGCAGCGCAGCGTTATTTCAACTTCCAGAACTATGCGCAGATTGTGCTCTATCCTGAACAGAAGAAATAATCTGGCGCAATTCCAGCGTAATGCCTGCGGCAAGCGTGAGCGCAGAAAAGATAAAGGGAAGACAATCCAGACAGATTGCCTTCCCTTTTTTTATAACGTTTTAAAAGGGTTTTAATTGAAGGAGAAAGTGTAATTCACATCCACCGCAGACTCAGCACCAGTACGGCCTGTGATGCTGATGCGCCGGGTCAGTTGCCAGCTCAGCTTAATACCGCCACTGGCGTCTGACAATCCACGTTCTACCGACAACACCAGGCCCGGCAAGATACGTTTGCCGACGCTGACGACCTGGTCGGTTGCGGCATTGGTGGTACCGGTTGAACCGGCAATCGTCTGCACTGGCAGGCGGCTGCCTGAACCATTCGATGAAGAACCTATCGAAAACTCATCAAAGCCCAGACCTTGCACAATGTCGCGCGGCACATTGCGGCTGCCATCACCACCAAATATCGCTGTTGCTGCCGACATCAGTAATGAGGCATCGCCACTGGCAAGTTGGTCTGAGCCACGTCCCAATACCAGCCATGAGAGTTTTTCAGCATCCGGCACTTCTGGTTCTGACACCAGCCTGACTTGCGGTGCGCTGACTGTGCCTGCCACTTCTACCCCTGCTTCGACAGGCAAACCCTTGCGCAAGGCGCGGATATTCAAACCAGGGTTGGCCGGTGGTCCCTGGAAATTCAGGATACCCCGCTCTATCGCCAGTTGCTGGCCATAGCCTTCATAAGCGCCCTTGACGGTGCGTATCGAGCCGTTCGCCTGCAAAGGGCTGCCATCGCTGGAACGCAGGCGTAGGCTGCCCTCCAGGCCGGTATCGAGGCCACGGCCAACAAACACGAAGCGCGGCCCCATGTCGAAGCTGACATCAATGCGGGTCTTGAGACCTTTTCTATTACTGTCTGCCTCTGCTGTTTTAGTTGCTGCCGTAGCTGCCGTAGCCGCCTTGTCGGTCTTGCGTACGACAACGACATCGCTGGAAAGGCTGGGCGGCGGCAACTTGGGCAGCCTGAAGTAAGCACCATCAGCCAACACTTTGCCTGTCAGACTCCAGATATTATTGGCTTCGACAATATTCGCCTGACCAGATACCAGCAACCATCTGTCCTTGCGCTGCAGCAGTGGAAACTGCGTCCATTGCGCCTGTATGCTGCCAGTTTCCTTGCCCATGTCGATATCACCACTGGCCTTGAACTCCCCTTTGCGGCCTATCCAGTTCTCATCCCTGAATTGCGCATGACGCGGCATGTTGGCGACGGTGTTGGAAAATTGCAGATTCGTCAGTTTCAAATGTTTGTCTTCTATCTGCGCATCCAGGCTGCCGTTTGGCAATAGCAAACCTTCAGAAGCAAAAGCGATTTCCATCTCACGCCCCGCCAGATTGGCACGATAACCTGGCTTGCCTATGGTGCCAGACAGGCGCGCATCGGCGTTCAGTTTACCCTTGAGTACCAGGCCGGGATTGACAAAAGGCCCCAGCCATTGCAAGTCAGGTACGGCTGCTGTGACCTGACCACTGAGGGGTGCGCTGGTCAGTATGGTCCAGGCATCGTTTTGTTTGCTTAAGCGGGAATTGAGCTTCGCTTGCCACTGGCCCAGGCGGCTGCCATCGGCAAACAGATCAAGACTGAGATTTTCGCTATTGCTACCGGCAACCAGGCCACCCAGTTTCATCTGCAATTGCACATCACGTATGCCCAGGGCGACTGAAGTACCAGTTCCCTCAGGATCATTGAAGCGCAAATCACCGCTCTGGCGTTGCAATTTGATTTCACCCTGGGCTTGTTCGGTCAATTGCAATTTCCATTGTGCATTGAGGCGCAGATTACCTGTGACTGCATTTTGTGGGTAAAACAGTTTGGCAATTTCCAGCACTTGTACATCGCTGATTTGCCCTTTGGTTTTGAGTGCGGCAGGTGTCCATTCCAGTTCTTCCAGTTCCAGCTTGCCGAGTGCACTCTGCAGCGACAGGCTACCCAGGCGCACAGACTGTGCCGACACCTGTAATGGTGCTGAGCTTTGCAAGCGCAGATCAGGATTGCCATTCAAATTCAAGGCCTGCAATTGCCCATTCCATGACCAGGCAGTATCATTTTTTGCGCTGGCCTGCATGCTGCCATTCGCGACCAGGCTCAGTGCCTGTTTGTTAGGGAAGATGGTTTCCAGGCTCAGCTTATGGGCGTCACGCCTGCCCTGCAATTTGAGACTGACTTGCGCGAGTTTGTCAGGATTATCAGGCGCAGAGCTCAGGGCTGGAAGATCACCCCCCAGATGCTGGGCCACCAACTCACCATCAAACTGGCCTTTGGCACCGTTGGCCAGATTCAGGCTGGACTTTAACTGGGCAATGGTAAATTGCTGCTTGCCACGCTTGATCACGATCTGCTGTGCCAGCGCGTCGAGACTGCCAGCGGGCTCATTGAAGCGGCCCCGCAATACCGCATCTGCCTTCAGGTTTCCGCCCAATGCCAGTTGCCAGTTGCTGAGCAAGGGATTCAAGTGACTCAAATCCTGGGCATCAATATTGAACTTCAGGCTGTCGTCGGCACCGCCCCAGTTGCCTTGTGCTGTCACTGTATTTTTACCAAAGTGCGCATCCAGTTGCCTGACTTGCAGTTGCTGGTCTTGCAGCCAGCGCGCATCCAGCGCTGCCTGCACAGGCTGGCCCGCATATTGACCCTGTAATTGCTGCAGATTGACTTGTACATCAAGGCGCGGCGACAGTTGGCCACGGGCGCTAAAGTCTGCCTGCAAACGGCCTGCTGGTGTCGCCACCCAGCGCGCGGGGTCAAAATCTTTAAGGCTGGCCTTAATGTTGAATGCCTGCTTGCCCGCAAAGCTGATATCACCTGCGCCCTGCAAGTGAGCATTTTCTGCCTGCAGATCAAATTTATTCAAATCGAGGAGCAGCTTCTCAGGATGGTAACTGGCTTCTGCTTTCAGGCTGGCACGGGCATCTTGTAACTGTGCTTGCAGATTGATGCTTTTGTCTTTCGCTGTCTGTGCAGAAAACTGGCCCTTGATATTACTGGCATGCAGGCGCTGGTCGATCTGGTTCAAGTCGATATTAGCCAGATTCAGTTTCAGGTCAGCCTGCAATTGCGCCGCTTGCCAATTGACGTCGGCCTGACCTTGCAACTTGCCTTTGCCTGCCAATTGCACTGCCAGGTCTGTCAGACTCAGATGCTGACCCTGCCAGAATAATTTGGTACTCAGCGACTGCACTGGCAAACCTTGTTTATTGATGCTGGCCACCTGGCTATTCTGAATATTGATAGGGCCAGTCAAACCAAATACAGTATTTTTTTGCGCGTTTTTTTCTGTATTTTTTTCTACATTTTTCTCATCTGTTATCGGTTTCAACTTCGTCAATACACGCAAGTCTGCATGAGGTGCACTGACCTGCCAGGCAGACGGGTCGAAATGTTGGACGTCAATGTCAAGCTCGCGTACATACGGTGCTGCAAATGAATTGATACGCCCCCTGGCATGTCCTTGCAGGTTTTGGTTGCGGATATTTTTTTCTGCCGCGCTATCCAATGCAGCTTCCAGCGCGATTTGCATATCATGCAGGTTGCCAGAAACCACACCTTGCAAAATGACGGGGGGTATGTCTTCCTGAACCTGGCCTTGCAAGCTCAGGCGGCTATCCAGCTTGAAAGGACTGTGGCTGCCAAGTGCAGCTTCGCCTTTCAAATTACCCCAGGGGCTGCTGAATGCGGTTTGCGCTTTGTATAAATTGTCCTGATAAGAAAAACTGCCAGTCAGTGCGCTGAGCTTCAGGGTTTCCAGCTGTTTGCCATCCTCAGTCAGGGTAGCGATATGCAAGCGCCCCAGTGCCAGCTTTGGTGCACTCAGGTTAAAGGGTAGTCCTATATCAACAGGTACGCTGGCCGCTTTTTTGCTGGATCTGCTGGCGATAGTCAAAGCGCTCAATTGCAGACTGGTGATATCCAGCTGACGTCGCCATAAAGACCCTGGCCGCCAGCGCAAGGAGATGGCGCTGCCATCGATATGCAAATCCTGGGCTACCAAGCTGAATTCGTCGAGTTTGAGTTCGCCATCCAGAGTGCCTTGCACACCACGGAATTTGAGGCTGCCAAGACTGATATTTTCTATCAATGCCAGCGCAGTTCTGGTGCCACTCTCAGTTTTGTACATCCAGGTCAGGGCGAGGCCGGACACAACAATGATTAGAAAACACAACTTGAGAATGAACAGGCTCAAGCGGTGCAAATGACTTCGCTTTTTTTTAGCGAGCACTTTTTTCTCTGGCTGATTTTTTTCGTTTTCGCTCATATCAGAAAGCAATCGCGATAGAAAAATCCAGCCGCACCTTCTTGGTCTGGCGACCATAAGCCAGATCAAGTGCAATCGGCCCCGCAGGTGTCTTGTAACGTGCACCGACACCCATGCCCTGCTTTAAATTCAACTCACGGAAGTTATCAGCGGCATTACCCACATCAAGGAAAGTGGCAGCGCCCCAGGAAGAATTAAGCCAGTGCACATATTCAGCACTGGCCGTTGCCAGCACGCGGCCACCACGTGTGCTGCCTACATGTTGTATGCCCAGGGTTTGATAACCATAGCCACGCACGGTAGTACTGCCACCAGTGCGGAACAGATAATCTTCAGGGATACCCTGCTCATCTTTGGAAAAAACTGCACCTAGCTCTGCTCGCAAGATCACGGTGTCTGTTTTGCGTACTGGTATCCAGCGCTGATATTTGGCGTAGCTGCGTATAAAGCGCTGGTCAGAGAACAAGGCTTTTTCAGATGCGGCAAGATCAAATTGCAAAATCTGCCCGCTGCGTGGATCAAAAGGCTGATCAACATCACGCCAGGTCCAGCCTATGCTGGCAACCAGTGCCTTGTTGACCTCTTCTGCTTCGCCATCAGGAGAAATTTTTTCCCTGACGATGTTCAGGCCCAGGCGTTGTTCGAGATGGCCGCGGGTGCTGGTGCGCTTGATACCGAGAGCATAGCGGCTGGAACGCACGCCGGCGATATTTTCGCGCTCCACCAGTACACCAAAAGAATCGAGGAATTTGCTTTCACGCGGTGGCAGGTAAATATCGGCATACCCAAGTTGCCTGCGCTGCTCCAGCCTGACGGCACTACGCAAATCCCAGGCCTGCTCAAGTATATTGCGGTCACGATAGGCAACTTCGCTGCGGTAACCGGTATTGGTGCTGTAGCCCAGGCCAAAGCTCAGGTCACGGGCCTGGCGCTCTACCACGGTCACATCCACAGGTACGGCGTCGGCTTTTTCTGGATCAGGATCTATGCCTACTGCAACAGTAGCAAAGTAAGCAGAGTTTTGCAGGGAGCGCTGAAAATCCAGCAAGCGCGAACGTGAATAGACCTCGCCTTTTTTGGGTGCCTGATAGCGCTCTATGAGCCAGGAGGGGTAACGCTGCAAACCGGTGACACGCAAATCACCCAGGGTAAATACCGGGCCACTATCGACTTCTACTTGCAGGATGCCGCTATGCTGGTCAGCGTCGATTTTTGCTTCGCTGGATGTCATGCTGGCTGAGGCATAGGCATCTGAGCGCAGGCTTTCCAGCAGCTGGTTTTTTGAATCACTCCAGTCAGCATCACGGAATGGCTGGCCGACTGCGAGGCCCCAGTCTTCTTGCAAAGCCCGTCGCCTTTTGGTAACGGCTTTGTCGCCGGCATCAATCGCGTCTGCCATGGGGCCCTGCACCTTCACAGACACGTTTTCTATGATGGTGCGCTGGCCTGCCTCCACAGTCACATGGATGATTTTATTTGTGGAGGCTGGCGCAAGAGCCTGATCTGGATTATCAAACTGGATTTGTGGCGAGAAATAGCCTTCAGTAGCGAGGATATTGCTGATATCCAGGCGCAATCTCTTGATCAGTGCGGGAGTAATATTCTGCGCTTCAGCATTGCTGGCAAATTCAGGAATATGTTCCCTGAGCAGATCAGCCCAGTGTGATTTGGCAGCAACCAGTTGCAAACGGCCACTGCTGGTGGTGGAAACAGCTTCATTGTCTGTCTCAGGCATTTGCACAGATGGAGCAGACGCAGCAGATGCAGCAGTTGGAGTCGATTGGGCAGAAGAGATTTCGGTTTGCCCTGACTGCTGCGCTCTCACCAAGCCTGCACCGCATAAACCGGCAGCACAGAATAGTATCAGTAAGGGGCGCAGTCTTATCTGCATCTGCATCTGCAAAAACTCACTTGGTCGCCAGACCAACGCGATTGATACCCAGTTTTTTTGCTTCTGAAATCACCTGTATGACCTCGTCATAAATCATGCCCTTGTCGGCAGACACCAGCACAGACAACTCTGGCTTGGCGTCATGGTACTCACGCAGTTTTTGCATCAGTTGCTTGCGGTCTTTGGCTTCTTCCTTGCTTTCCTGGCGGTTGTTGCCATTGTTACCGGCTTTGCTATTGATGCTTATGGTGGAAGCTGCATCGGGCCGCAAGGTGATTTCTATGTAATCAGATGGCGGCTGGGTAGATTGCCCGGCAGTAGGCAGGTTGATGACGCTGGGATTGGTCATTGGTGCGCACACCATGAAAATCACCAGCAACACCAGCATCACGTCGATATACGGCACAACGTTGATCTCTGCCTTGAATTTGCGTTTACGTTCGCCACGCAGGGTACTCATGCTATCTCATTCTGCCTTAGCGTGACTGACGCTGGAGAATGTTGGAAAATTCTTCAATAAAAGTTTCAAAGCGTATCGCCAGTCTATCGATATCGTGGGAGTAACGGTTGTAGGCCAGTACAGCAGGAATCGCGGCAAACAGGCCTATCGCGGTAGCGATGAGCGCTTCTGCAATACCTGGGGCCACGGCAGCCAGTGTCGCCTGCTGCACATTCGCCAGACCACGGAAAGAATTCATGATGCCCCAGACCGTGCCAAACAAACCTATGTAAGGCGAGACCGAGCCGACGGAAGCAAGAAAGGACAGGTGTGACTCCAGCAAATCCATCTCACGCTGGTAAGACGCACGCATGGCACGGCGCGCACCATCGAGCATGGCGGTGGCATCCAGCGTGGTTTTATTGGCGGTCTTTACTTTGTGGTATTCGCTCATACCGGCTTCAAAAATACGTTCGAGCGCACCGCTGGTGTCGCGGCCAGTACGGCGGCTATTGGTCGCCGCTGCATACAAATCAACCAGATTGCCACCAGACCAGAAATTGCGTTCAAATTCTTCAGTTTGTCCGCGCGCTTTTTTGATGGCGAACATTTTACTGAAGATGTAAGTCCAGCTCGTCAGTGACACGCCTAGCAGCAGTGCCATGACCAGTTGCACCAGGATAGAGGCATTCGTGATCAGACTTAAAAATGAAAGGTCTTGGGTAACAGTCATATTGAATCAATTCAAAAACAAAACACCGGGCAATGTTGCCGCCCTAAAATAAAATAATCTCAGCCAGCATCTCTGTCTATCTGTGCCAGCACGTCAGCAGGAATTGCCGCTGGTCTGACTTCAGTCTTACTGACACAACCAACTTTGATCTTGCCAGAAGCCAGTAAGCGCTGGCCACACCAGGCCTCTTGCACAAACTGCACAGATGCCCTGCCCAGCTTTTCGACCACGACGGTGAGTCTTAGTTCATCGTCCAGCCTTGCGGGTGCATGATACTCGACTGCGGTGGCTTTGACGACAAACATCAGGCCGTGCTCATCTGCCATTTGCTGCTGGTTGACGCCTGCAGCCCTGAGCCACTCGGTACGGGCACGCTCAAAAAACTTGAGGTAATTCGCATAAAAAACGATGCCACCGGCATCAGTGTCTTCATAGTAAACCCTGACCGGCCATACAAATTCTGTTTTCATAGTATAAACTTTACCAGCTATTCAGTGCGTATATTTACTCTTTGTCACTCAAAGGAGCGGTTGCTGCCATCAATTTGGCAGCAGGCAGAGTAAATCAATGTCTCAGTAAAGCCTGAGACCTGATGAAAATCACACAGTATTGCGCTTGATGACCAGTGGCCCATAGCCCTGGCAAGTAGGCATCATTTCTATATGATTGATATTCACATGCGCAGGCAAAGTAGCGATCCAGTAGGCTGTTTCAGCGATATCAATGGCTGTCAGCGGTACGGTGCCCTCATAGACCTTGGCTGCCGCATCATCATTGCCTCGGAAGCGCACATTGGAAAATTCAGTGCCGCCGCAAAGGCCAGGAGCAATATTGGTAGCTCGCACGCCTGTGCCAACCAGATCAGCACGCAAATTGCGGGTAAACTGATCGACAAAAGCCTTGGTCGCGCCATACACATTGCCGCCCGGGTAAGGTGTTTCGCCAGCCACTGAACCTATATTGATGACCGTGCCACTGCCACGCGCCACCATGTCTGGCAGGATGGCTCTGGTAACCGTCACCAGACCTTTGGTATTGGTGTCTATCATGGTGTCCCATTCATCCTGGGAAGCCAGATGGGCAGGCTCTGTACCCAGGGCCAGGCCGGCATTATTGACCAGCACATCGATTTTTTTCCATTCAGCACTTAATCCAGCCAAAGCCTGTTTGATGGAATCTTTGCTGGTCACATCCAATGTGACTGGCAACAAGGCAGCGCCAAGCTCTGCCTGCAAGGCGTCCAGCCTGTCTGTGCGGCGTGCTGCAGCAATGACCTTATGCCCTTCACGAACAAATTTGCGTGCCATTTCTTCACCAAAACCTGAACTTGCACCTGTAATCAAGACGATCATGCTGAATTCCTTCAATTTTTGTGGGTAATTTGCCTAGCTGACGTTTGCAGCTCTGAAGCATACTATTTTAAGTGGTTTTGCCATCCAATATCGGGAAGCTAAAAATTTCAGGGCAATACTTGTGTGAAAATTAATTTTTGCTACACCACTGCTGGCACTTGCCGATTCAAACGCCATCACGTAAAATCCTTGCACCATTTCATCTCACGTGACTGGCGAAGTGGCCATATCTGCTCTGTTAGACGGGCAAGCATTCTGGCCCAAGATGGAGATCCATCGGGAAGCGTGAGATTTCGGAGTCTATCTGACTCCAGCCGTGCGCCTGGGTAGCCTGATGGTAAAAGCAATGAGGCTGCCCCTATCCGTTTCAGACACCTCATTAACAACAATCATTGTTTATTAACAGGAATAATCAGGAACCGCCATGTTTGCAAAAAATCATACCCTCGCCAACGTAGATCCAGAACTGTTTGCTACGATACAAAATGAAAACGTTCGTCAACAAGAGCATATCGAGTTGATCGCCTCTGAAAACTATTGTTCTCCAGCCGTCATGGAAGCCCAGGGCTCCCAGTTGACCAACAAATATGCTGAAGGTTATCCAGGCAAGCGCTACTACGGCGGTTGCGAGCATGTGGATGTGGTCGAGCAACTGGCCATTGACCGTCTGAAGCAATTGTTCAACGCCAATTTCGCCAATGTGCAGCCTAATTCTGGCTCACAAGCCAACCAGGGCGTGTTCTTCGCCTTGCTGAACCCAGGCGACACCATCATGGGCATGAGCCTGGCTGAAGGTGGTCACCTGACCCACGGCATGCCTTTGAATATGTCTGGCAAATGGTTCAATGTGGTCTCTTATGGCCTCAATGAGCAAGAAGATATCGACTACGATGCCATGGAAAAACTGGCGCGTGAAACCAAGCCTAAACTGATCATCGCCGGTGCTTCTGCATTTGCCCTGCGCATCGACTTTGAACGTTTCTCCAAGATCGCCAAAGAAATCGGCGCTTACTTCATGGTCGATATGGCCCACTATGCTGGCCTGATCGCTGCAGGTGCGTATCCTAACCCAGTGCCTTTCGCTGACGTTGTCACCTCTACCACTCACAAGAGCCTGCGTGGCCCACGTGGCGGTATCATTTTGACGAACGACGAAGCGATCGCCAAGAAGATCAATTCTGCGATTTTCCCTGGTCTGCAAGGTGGCCCGTTGATGCATGTGATCGCCGGTAAGGCAGTTGCTTTCAAAGAAGCACTGACACCAGAATTCAAGGCTTACCAGGAACAAGTCGTCAAGAACGCTGCTGCGCTGGCAAATACCTTGACTGCGCGCGGCCTGCGTATTGTTTCTGGCCGTACAGAATCCCACGTCATGCTGGTGGATTTGCGTCCTAAAAACCTGACAGGTAAAGAAGCCGAAGCAATCCTGGGATCTGCCCACATGACTTGCAACAAGAACGGCATCCCGAACGACCCACAAAAACCGATGATCACTTCTGGCATTCGCCTCGGCAGCCCGGCTTTCACTACCCGTGGCTTCAAGGAAGAACAAGCAGTTAAAGTGGGTAACCTGATTGCGGACGTGCTCGATAATCCACATGATGCAGCAACGATAGAACGCGTGAAAGCTGAAGTCAAACAATTGACAGATGCATTCCCGGTTTATCAAGCGTAATAGATTCATCAAGCTTAAGAGATTCAAGCAAAGCAAGGCTTAAGTATCAGGCAGCACAATAAAAAGCCACTCGCTTGAGTGGCTTTTTTGTATCATCGAATTATAAAATCAATTATAAAAACCATTGGAGCACTATACGTCATGAAATGCCCTTTTTGCCACAACGATGATACCCAGGTCATCGACACCCGCGTTTCAGAAGAAGGCAATGTCATACGCCGCCGCCGCCGCTGTGCCGACTGTGACAAACGTTTTACCACCTACGAGCGTATAGAACTGGTGATGCCTGTCATCGTCAAGAAAAACGGCAGCCGCACAGAATACGAGACCGCAAAGCTGCGCGCCAGCCTGATGCTCGCCCTGCGCAAGCGCCCGGTATCAGCCGAAGCGGTCGAGACAGCCATACAGAGAATAGAAGAAAAATTATTGTCCAGCGGAGAGCGCGAAGTCATGTCCGGCCACTTGGGTGAACTGGTCATGCGCGAATTGAAACGCCTCGACAAAATCGCCTACATCCGCTTCGCTTCTGTCTATAAAAGCTTTGAAGATGTATCCGAATTTGCCGAGGCGATACAAGAGGTCAGGAAGAGCTAAAGCTCCTCCCGGTTTAATTACTTGGTCCAGCAGGTATCTACAGATAAAGTATTGCCCACATTCGACCTTGCGCCACTTTCATTGATCGCATAAGTGCCACAGCCATCTGTAGCCATCCTGCCACCAGCCCGAGGTACTGCACGAACGCTAAAAGTAGTGGCAGTTGGTGCTATCGTAAAACTGATGTCATAGTCAACATTACTGCCAGTAGCACCTACCGGGCTGACCAGCATGGGAAGGGCGACCGCTGTGTTATCACGCATCTTGTCATAACGATCATTCGCAGTCATGAAGCTCTGCATGAATTGCACATTTTGCGTTAAAACAGAACGTGCATCCGCACGTCGGCTCCGTCTGACATTATCGGTATATGCGGGGACAGAGATTGCCGCCAATATCCCCAAAATAACGACCACAATCAATATCTCTATCAGAGTAAAGCCAGCTTCCGATTTCTTAATTAACACTTGAGCACCTCTATATTTTTAATCAAAGCGAGTTCAATCACTGCGCAAAATCTGCTTCCAGATACGTCTTGTCGGATTGTAACTTGGGATGAAATTTGTTGAAGTCGTACCATTATTAGACAATCCACTACCAGATGAGACTGGTTGATAAATAATCGCCGAACGTCCATTTTTCAACAAAGTTGACCCAAAGGTCAGCCCAGCTTGTTTACCCGCTATAAGTGCATCGGCAGAAGTTACTGCCTTATCGCCATCAGTGTCAAAGGTGGGATAAGGAAATACGCCACCAGTCAAGGCATTCAAAATGAATGTCGTTGATTTGCCGTCAGAGGAACAAGTATCTACTGCACTGGCTGGAATAATGGTCGTCATAACGACCTCATCAAAGAACACTTGTGGATCAATGGTAAGGCGCTCACCTGTACTCAAGTTCAAATCGACAAACCAGCCTCGCTTACTACTCCAATCAATGGTTTCGTTCGTAAGTCCATAAGCACTGGGGCCAGACCAGCTCAAAGTATGCCTCTGCAATGCAGACTGACTTCCTGAAATTTTATCAGGAGAACTAACGCCCGTAGCTCCCGTCTGATCCCATACACCATACAAGGACTGGACATCAGTAGTTAAGGCATCCTCAGTTTCGTAAATTTTTCCCGTACCAAACAATACGACTATACCACCACGGTTGTGCGGCATGATATCTGGCTGCACAGTGATTGGCTGTACTACGCTACCAATCTTTGCCTGGAACAAGGGGTTACCAGAAAATGCCACCGTAGTACCTGAGTTCTTGACATCAAACTTCCACAAATTACCTTGAATATCCCCTGCAAAGATTGCTTTAATTGTTGCATCGGCTCCAACAACCAACCTTGGCGTAGCCAGGCCATTAGGCGCGCCTGTACTACCAACTCCCGTATCTACTCTGGTAACAGCACCATCCACCAGACGAATAATGAACAACTGTGCGTGCTTGGAAAAACTTTCATAGCCATTTCCCACGACTGCAACCCAGTCACCATTTGGCATGCGCCCAATTTGAGGAGTACCAATCGTATATCCCAACTCTGCTTGCGTTGTGGAATTAATTTCCCAAAGAATCTTGCCTGGCCCGAATGTAGGAAGTGTCGGCACAGTAACATCCATGGCGAAAACAGCCCTGCCACCTGCACCAGTAGTGCCAACCAAAGCCGTCTTCCAACCATTGTCGTAATAGTCTCCTACTGCAGGCGTACCATCGACAAAGAATCTGTGACCATAGGTAGTACGTGAGAGAAGAGGTAAATTACTCATGACAGCTTTTGGGACATAAGCAAACTCCTCGACACCTGTAGTACCGTTAATGGCATGCAACATACCATCGTTCGAACCTATGTACACCATAGGTGTGCGATTATATTTAGTCAGCAGATATCCGCCGTAACTAGTTTTGCCATCGGTGCCTGCTGGCAAAAAGCTATAGCCACTGTCGTCACCTTCTTTGACGTATTGAGGAGCCGAGTTCACAAAATCACCAAATGGCACAGTACGTGGGCGAAGACGGTTCAAATCCGGTCCCCCAATAATGTAATTGACTATATTAGCGCCAGTAACGGTAGTTGCAGGATAGGTACTAGCTTCCGTATCAAAATAGGCCTGATCTGCAAGTGCAAGATTAGTGTAATTAAAGACCTTACCCTTAATCACAGGATCAATATAGGTAAATACTCTATTTTGCCTGGATAAAAAATCAGGTACCGTTGCAGTCCAGCCATTACCTGTAATCTCACCATCATCATTCAACAATCTCTGCACCAGCTGACCAGACCAGTCGGATGTACGATAAGTCGAGGTAAAGATACTACTACCTGCGCGTACCGTATTACTGGATGTGCCAACAGCCGCAGCATCGCCGACACGCTCTGCTATCGTATTCAGAGAAGAATCAAGTGCTGCTGCAAACTCCGTAGGATTGGATGCACTAAAGTACTTACCACGGGAATTAACAGCGGCATGCCACAAATCGTCAATCTGATTGGTCGAACCATCTGGCCAGACTTTGGCACCACTCGTCAAGGCGGGCAAATCAGTGCTTGGATCCAGCGTTCCTTTGACACCCAAACCCACTGTGAACTGCGTCAGATGTTGCCAAAAAGCAGGATCAGCACCTGTGGTCGGTACATTTTTCTTAGCTGCGGTCCAATCCGGACGCAAATCATTTGCCCAATAATAAAAGGCTATATCTGCCAGCGTATTGCTAAAAGTATCGGTGTACGGCTTAGCGGGTGTGTATTGATAAGTTGATCCATCTGGCCGGGTCATTGTTGGGCCATTGGCACCATCATAGTTGCCATTGCGTCCTGCACCTGCAGCCGTACCGTTCCAATAACCATCAGTCATTAAGATATTATAATTTTGGCGGCAAGTTAATTGCGTTGAGGTCAAACCGACACCTGAAGTCGTCTGCCATGGACCAGTAATTGATGTGTCTTTGAAATATTGACCAACCTCATCAACAGCCTTGCGCAATGGAGTGCCGGCAGCAGGCATTCTTTGCTTGTACAAAGTATTCAAGAAATTGGTTTTATTAGTGGCACTGAAATCATTTGAGACTTTGTTGATGACAGTACCATTCGTATTAATAGTGCCGAAACCCACCCTGATCGTAGAATTTTGCTTGGAAAAAGCCTGCCCACTACCACCGCGTGCAGTCAGAATACGAGAACGATGATATTGAAACCAGTTGGCAAAGTTTTGTAGCTCTTCCGTTACTGTACATGCACTGAGAGCACAGTCGGTACGGGCTGGCGCTTTAGCAGGGAAAGTTGTCCCGGCTTTGATTTCATAGCGATCGAAACAGGTTAGCGTAGAAAGATTACATCCACTCGTACCTTTATACACATAGTAAAGTGCGGGAAATATTGTTCTGGAATTGGTGTCGTAAGCGGTTGCAGCATCATTCAACCAGCCATAGACGCCAGCGGGAAAAGTCTGATTAATTGATAAATTAATCGTATTGGTATTTGTGCCGCCACTTGGAGCTACTGGATTATATAGCGCAGCCAAAGGATTGGCGGGTGCCATCAAGCCACCATTAGGATCAGCCCAAGGCTGATATAAAACCTTGGGGTCGTAATAAGCTTTGTTCACGTCGGAAGAACGCCAGCGTGCCACTGTAATATTGTTGTTAAACCCAACAACAATCGAGTTCTGAATACCATAATCACCTGCCCCGCCAACATTATATAAATTAGCCGGCTTAGGAAATACGTTAGTGACCCAGCATCCTCCGCAATAATCATCGTAACCTGTTCCTGTAACATCACCGTTACCAGTTCTGGGAATATCGTCAGGCATCATTTCCCACATCATGGAGCCTGAGTCATCCAGAGTATAAAAAATGTTAGGTGGTACATTAGGTTTCACCAATGGTGGCGCATTAGATATGGTGGCATATGCCAAGCCAGGGGCAATCAATTGCCCTATCAACGAGCCAATCATGCAGGCAATTAGCGATTTATTTATTTTCTTCATGGTCTTCCCCTGAGTATTCATTTGTCTGCGGCTACCAAATCATTAATGACTACGTTAGACCGCTAACAATATCAATCAGCAAAACCTAAATGCCGATATTTACAAAACATACTGTCTCAAATAAAGTTATCTTCAATAATTCTCTTGAATATGAACCTGTTTAAGTTGCAGAGCCTATATAAAGGACAACCTGCAGCCAAATAACTGAAAGATTCGAAGTCCCCTGACCCCGCGCAGTAAACACATACGCTTTTTGTTGCCCGTTTGATTGACCACCAGGCCCTCCATTCGAACCACCAATGAAACTACCGCCGTCCTTAGGCTTATACCATTCTTCTATCATGCATTCGGGTTGCTGTGTAGCGTCCAGATTGGCTACCGAACCTGCTGGCAAACGGTATCCTTTCGTAGCCCAGTTTGACCTCACGTTCCACAGCGTTGGCGGTGGATTTGACATGTCGAGTTGTACATACTGGTTGACAGGGATATTGCCTACAGTTCTGTCAAGACCTGCAGGTAAAATGTCACCTTTATTAGTCAATTCGAAGTCCTTCTGGCAAAAACGCAGTGCTGTTTCTGCTGCCTGAAATGCTAAATTCTGCTCTCTTATGCTGCGTGCAAAACGTTCTTCCTGAGTTGCACGCCTGACTGCAGTGATTGCCAGCATGGTCAGCACCATCAAGAAAATCATTGATGTCAACATCACAAATCCACGCTGAGATGAATGTAGCCTTCTCATAGAGTTCTCCCATTTGTGCGGCCACGCAAGGAAACCACAGTAGAAAATGTTGAATACAATCTCTTATCAACAGCCGTCACCAAAGCACCAGTGCAATCGCGGTATTTTTGCTGGGTAGGTGTGAGATTATCGTTGGCTGAACGCACCACAATACAAATTTTGGCTGACAGAACTTTATAAAAACGATCAGCCATTAATGCTTGGGTTTCTGGCGGTAAGGTTTGAATGTCAGGATCTTTGTATGCTGGCATCGGTACCGATGAACCAGGTGCTAAAGAGGCTGCCGTATAGAAACCATCAACAGACTGATTGTCATCCTGATCGTATCCATAAGTCACTTTCATGTCTATGACATTGTCTGCAATCGGTTGTCCTGCCAACAGCGTTCCTGAACCAGGCGTTCCACCATTGCCAGCACAAAACAATTCCTTCCGGTTTGTGGCTGGGTTCAACTGCACATAAAATCGATTTTCCACAATACCACCAGCAACTGCCTGACCAAGGCAATCAGTAGGCACACCACCACTTTGATTTGCGTTGACACTATCGATCACGTAACGGACAAGAAATGAGTCTGGAGTAGTACCGCCCGCACAACTTATAGGAACTGCCGTCGGTGATGTAAATCCACCACTACACCCCTGCAAGGCTTGCCCTGCCCCGGTATAACTAGTACTGCCACCACCTGACTGACGCGATCCTGAAGCATCCAGCAATTGACCATAGCCAGCCATCCTCACACTGAATGCCATCGTTGCCAATGCAAGCCTACCGTCTTCTTCCAGCAGCGCTTTATCATCAGTTACTCTATATGTCTGCGTATTGGTTACATATAAAGTGCTGACAGCAAGCATGATAATTAAGCCAATAGCCAAGGAGATCATCAACTCCACCAGGGTACGGCCTTGCGCATAACGTAAATTCATATTTTTCATATTTACCTCAGTTATGGCGTAAACCTGACGGTGAAACAGCGTACACCGACACCAGGAGACGGAGGCGCGCCATTAGGGCAAGAAGGGTCAGCAATAGTCAGATTGGCTTCTTTCCACATGACAACGACATCGTATCCCGTTGGTGCGACGGGAACGATATATCCGGCACCATCAGTCAACCGATTTGCCAGCCCTCTTTGCCATTCATTCACGTCCATGGCCGCCACCTCAGCAGGAGTGCAGGTAGATACAGCGCAGGTGGGCATGGCAGGCAAACTTGATACCGTCGTCGCATAGGCAGTCATATAAGTATATGAAGTAGCGCCAGTGACTGAATTCTTGACGCCTTGACCATTTGCACGCATGCGCTCACTCAGATCATATGCAGCTAACGTAGCTTCGGTACGCTGGTTGGCCACCTTCAAATACCGCATCGTGTTTGCCTGTAAGCTGGCAACACCCAACAAGCCGATAGCGATAATGATGATGGTCACAACAATTTCCACCATCGACGCACCAGCCTGCTTATTCAATTTATGTTGTTTCATGGCGTTCTCAATTCTCAATTACAAGCAGCGGTTTTGGAAACCATAATCCGCCCGCCAAGGCCAACGCATACATAGCGATTACGGGTGGTATCAGGATCATTGCCCTGAACATAGAAATTCATGGCCCCCCCCATATTTTGCCCTGTCGCATTAAAAGTCAACGCCACTATATTATTCGGATTTGGAACCACAGAGCCTTCGTTGAAAGTGCGCATGGTCGCTGGCTGCACAAATAACAAATCATCACCTGAGTTAAATTGCGCATCACCGTTTGCGTCCTTGAATACTATCCAGCCACCTGCCCAACCAGTATTGCTCGATGAATTACTGATGACGTTAGAACATGCCGGTGTCGTGGCTTCTGGGTTATCACTCTTGCAGATCACCACATTGCCACCCCGCTCACGTGCCGCAGCTTTTACCAGGAGCAAATCATGCAACAGTGAATCTGTCGTAGTCCGCACACGGCCACCACTGAGCATGTTTCTGAACTGGGGTACAGCAAATACTGAAATAATTCCGAGAATGGCAACAACAATCATCACTTCAATGATTGTGTAGCCGCTTTGCCGCTCAGATCGGATTTGATGTTGGTTGGTCATTATTATCACCTTAGTTTCAGACATGATATGCGTAATTGCATCCCGGAATCAAAAGTTAGTCGATTAACGGTATGCTTAAACTGATGAATGGATATTGAAAATCGTATCCGTAGTACGGGAGGCATCAGTTTATACCATGCGAGTTCGCTTTTTGAGCTTTAACTTGTGTCGTCAGTGACCCCATCAACAGTCCCAACGCACCGATTGGCGGACTGGAGGGCGGCGAAGATGTGAAGTTTTCAGCTTGATTCTTTTGCGCACAAACACAAGAATCGACTATTTTACTAGCGGCACTGGCAGTGCTTCTCACGTTGAAACAAACGCATTCAGATATAAAAACGATATAAATTCTTTTCTAAAAAGACTCGATTAATGCAAATGCTCAAGCGAAGATCTCTGTTAATCCACGAAAGCCGCTGGTCTCCTGCCTGTGCAGGAGCGACGATGTTAAGTTTTCACACTGAAGTACGCGCTTGCGGACGCAAAGATTTGAGCGACAGCTTCAACAATGGTAGCGATGCTGGCAGCCAGCCGCATAGGTTGCAAGAGCGTTGCCCTCAAATTCGTCGCTCCAGCGCAGGCTGGAGCCCAGTGTCGTTCGCTGGTGAGCCGTGCCGGTGATCAAGAGAGAGAATAAGTGATCAGACGGTGGTGCGCACGGCGCACCCTACTGCGTCAGGGGAGCTATATAGTCCCAAGAATGAAATAAAAAAGCAAAGACACAGAGTAGAAGCAGAGATTTCTCTTCGTTGTTTGCTGCTCTTGCCTTTCTCAGTGCACCTCTGTGTCTCGGTGCCTCAGTGTTGAGAGGTCTTGACGTAGTTTTTGATTATTTTGATGCTTGTTACCGCTAGTAGCTTGGTGTATTTTTCATTCCCGAACGCGCAAAAGCAAAACCCCCACTCAATTAAATGAGTGGGGGTATGCGGAATAAAAGCCTGACGATAACCTACTTTCACACTGGTTGCAGCACTATCATTGGCGCGTAATCGTTTCACGGTCCTGTTCGGGA
>NZ_JBMPPK010000029.1:0-68481 GCF_049339405.1 Undibacterium sp. Tian12W | reverse complement strand
TGGTCAGGGTGTAGGAACCGGTCTGGCCAGTCAAAGACAGTTTGCTTACATCAATGGTGTCGCCACCGGCGATGTTGACGGCAGAGACCGATAAAATGCCGGTGCTGGCATCGTAGGTGGAACTTAATATGCTTGGTGCGGCATTGGCTACTGTGATGCCGTTGCCAGTCAGGTCGGCGATGTTGCCGCCGGTGATGACGCTATCCCAGTCGTCGGCTGCGGCGAGGTTGTACGTTGTGGCGCTGCTTGCTGAAGAAGTGCCATTTTTATTCAACAAGGCATCAACGGCAGCGATGTCGGCACCGGCCAGGGTGAAGGTGAAACTGGTGGCACTGGTGACTTCGACGTTGCCAGTCGTGGACAAAGTACGCGTTGCGCCACCTTCGCCAGTAATCGTCAGCTTGGATATGGTGATGTCATTGGTCGCGCCTATCGTTTGAACCAGATTGGTGCCAGTGACGGTGAAGATGTGGGTGATGCCATCATAGGTTGCGGAAGTAATTGTTGGTGCGGTGACGTTGGATACGGTCACTGCATTACCAGTCAGGTCGGCACTGGACGTGATAGTGGCGTCCCAGGATGCAGCTGCTGCGAGGTTGAAGGTGGTGGTATCAACCGCTGCTGTGCCGTTGTTGTTCAGTATGCCGTTGATGGCGAGCTTGTCGGCGGCGTTAAGTGTCACCGAGAAAGCCGTGGCACTGCTGGCGGTGACGTTGGCGGTGGTCAGGGTGTAGGAACCGGCCTGGCCAGTCAAAGACAGCTTACTTACATCAATGGTGTCGCCAGTGACGATGTTGACGGCGGAGACAGACAGGATGCCGGTGCTGGCATCGTAGGTGGAACTCAAAATACTTGGTGCGGCATTTGAAACAGTGATGCCATTGCCAGTCAGGTCGGCGATATTACCGCCGGTGATGACGCTATCCCAGTCGTCGGCTGCGGCCAAATTGTACGTTGTGGAGCTACCGGCGGAAGACGTGCCGTTTTTATTGAGCAGGTTATCGACAGCGGCAATGTCGGCACCGGCCAGGGTGAAGGTGAAGCTGGTAGCGCTGGTGACTTCGACATTGCCAGTGGTGGACAAGGTGCGGGTGGCGCCGCCTTCGCCAGTGATGGTCAGCTTGGATATCGTGATGTCGTTGGTCGCGCCTATCGTTTGAACCAGGTTGGTGCCGGTGACGGTGAAGATGTGGGTGGTGCCGTCATACGTCGCGGATGTAATGGTTGGGGCGGTGACGTTGCCGACTGTGACGGCATTGCCAGTCAGATCTGCTGGTGTAGTGACTGTCGTGTCCCAGCTTGCTGCTGCGGCCAGATTGAATGTGGTGGTATCAACCGCTGTGGTACCGTTATTGTTCAATATGCCGTTGATGGCAAGTTTGTCAGCAGCATTCAAAGTGACCGAGAACGCAGTAGCACTGGTCGCAGTGACATTGGCCGTGGTCAGGGTATATGAACCCGCCTGACCAGTCAGGGACAGTTTGGAAACATCAATGGTATCGCCACTGGCGAGATTGGTACCAGTGACAGACAGGATGCCTGTGCTGGCATCGTATGTGGCTGAGGTAATAGCAGGAGGTACGATATTCGATACGGTAATGCCATTGCCTGCCAGGTCGGCGATATTGAGTGTTGCGTCAGCACCATTGGCCCAGTCATCTGCCGCAGCAAGGTTATAGGTCGTGCCACCTACTGATTGCGTACCATTGTTATTGAGCAGGGTGCGCAGGCCCAGTTTGTCGGTCGCAGACAGTATCAGCGTAAAACTGGTATCAGAACTGATTTCAACGTTGGCCGTGTCGGTCAGGGTATAAGTGCTGCCGCCTTGTCCTGTCAGCGTAAATTTGTTGGCAATGATATCGTTGGTGGCACCAGCGCGATGGGTAAAACCCGTGCCTGTGACCACCAGGTTGCCGGTAGTGGCATCATAAGTGGCGGAGGTGACGGTAGGCGCCGCGACCGTGGCTGTAATGCCATTGCCGGTCAGGTCGGCAATGACAACGGCTGCATCTGCGCCTGCTGCCCAGTCTTCTGCTGCCGCGACGTTGTAGCTAGTACCACCGGTGGAACTAGTGCCGTTTTTGTTGACAATCTGGTTGATACCTGACTTGTCAGTGGCGCTCAGTACCAGTGAAAAGCTGGTAGCCGATGTGATCTCTGCATTTGCCGTGTCCGTCAGGGTATAGGTGGCACCGCCTTCACCAGTCAGTGTGAATTTATTGGCGACGATGTCATTCGCTGCACCGTTCAGTATAGACAAGCCTGTGCCGGTAACGATAAGAACACCAGTACTGGAGTTATAGGTTGCCGAAGTGATGGTAGGGACGGCCGCATTGGATACCGTCACAGCGTTCGTCAAATCCTGGGTATTTCCACCAGTGATGGGGCCGTCCCAGCCAGTTGCAGCTGAGAGATTGTAAGTCGTGCCACCAGTAGAACTGGCGCCGTTCTTGTTGAAGAGGATATTGACGGCATTAATATCTGCACCAGCCAGGGTGAAACTGAACGTCGTGTCATTCGTGACTTCTACATTGCTGGTAGTAGAAATCGTGCGGGTGACGCCACCTTCGCCGGTAATGGTCAGTGTATTGATGGTGATATCGTTGGTGGCACCAACTATCTTGACCAGGCCAGTGCCTGTGACGGTGAATGTACCAGTGCTGGCATCATACGCGGCTGAAGTGATGGTCGGTGCAGTGACATTCGAGACCGTGATGGGATTACCAGCCACATCGGAAGGGGAAGAAGCAGTGACGTCCCAGTTGGTCGCTGCTGCCACGAAATAGGTGGTACCACTGACCGCGTTTGTCCCATTCTTGTTCAGCAGGCCATTCACATTTATTTTGTCGTTAGCATTCAGCGTGACAGAAAATGCAGTGCTGCTGCTGGCCGTGACGTTGGCCGTGGTCAAGCCATAAAAGTTGCCGTTTTGCCCAAACAGTGTCAATTTGCTGATATCTATCGTGCCGCCATTGGTGATATTGGCACCAGTGACAGAGAGAACGCCAGTGCTGGCATCGTATGTGGCACTCGTGAGTATCGGTGGCGCATTGGATACAGTGATGGCATTTGTCGCATCTGAAATATCACCACCGGTGATGGCGCTATTCCAGTCATCTGCTGCAGCCAGGTTGTAGGTAGTACTACCGCTGGAACTACTGCCATTCTTATCGAGTAGTGCTCTGACTGCAGCAATATCGGCACCTGCCAGTGTGAGCGTGAAACTGGTGGCACTGGTGATTTCCACATTGCCAGTGGTAGTCAGGGTACGAGTAACACCGCCCTGGCCCGTTATGGTCAGGGTAGAGACGGTGACGTCATTATTGGCACCGCTGACACTGACCAGATTGGTGCCAGTGACGACAAATGTATTCGTGGTGTAATTATAGGTAGCCGAGGTAATTGTTGGGGCGTTGACGTTTGATACAGTAACGCCATTGCCTGTGGTATCGGCGGCAGAATTGGCTGTTGAATCCCAGCCAGTTGCACCTGCGATGTTGAAGGTCGTGCCACCAGCAGCGCTGGTACCGGTTTTGTTCAATAAACCATTGATTGCCAGTTTGTCCGTTGCACTCAAGGTCAGTGTGAACGCGGTGGCACTCGTCGCAGTGGTATTGGCGGTGTCGGTCAGCGTGTAAGTTGAACCACCTTGACCAGTCAGCGTAAATTTGTTGGCAACGATGGTATCGCCAGCAACCATGGTTGTGCCTGTAACTGCCAGTACGCCGGTACTTGCATCGTAGGTGGCGCTGGTGATGGCGGTAGGTGGCTGGATGTTGGCAAGAACAATGTCGTCGAAACCAGCATAACGCACCTTGTTACCGTTCGAGGTCGCTGTCATGATAATTTTAGTAACGCCGGTCATGCCACTAAAATTGAGAGTCGTTGTCGTGCCGCTAGCGCCGGTAATTGACTTATTGTTTGTCGCAACCAGGGTATTGTTCGCGTTATAGCCTTTGAAGACAAAGTCCTGAGAAAGGCTTTGGGTAATTAATACTATAGAGCTTGCGTCAAACTGTTGGCCAGTTTGAAAAGAAAAAGTAATAGAAGTTTCGGTACCGGCATCGTAGTAGTCGGTTGTGATGTAGCCGCCAGGGTCTCTGGAAATATCTTTTACTGTGCCGTCAATCTTGAATAAATAGGATGAATTATTGTTTACCTGATAGATGACGTCGTTCACGCCACTTGAAGCGCCGCCTGCAACACCGCCTGCGCTCCCTGGAGCGTTGAAGTTTGCTGCGGTATTAAAATTCAGCGTTGCCGAAGCAATGTTTAGTACATTGTGATACAACGCCTGCAGTTGTGGATTCCCGACAGAGCTTGTTTCAATGCTGCCGCTGTTGACCTCAAGATTCCAGTTGGCATTAAATGGCTTACCACCGGTCAAGTCATTGGATGCTGCGATGTCCGCACCGGTGATGACGGCCAATTGGTCGATGAAAGCTTTCCCTTGATTTGCCCCAATGTCACAGCCGTATAGAAGGATGTCGCCATCCTTGCTTAGAGAGTCCCCGATGGTTTTCAGTTCTGTCGCATGACTGCTCAGGGTGGATTGATCAAGTATCAGCCCCCCCAGATTGACCGAAGCTTCCTTGCCATGAGAGATCAAATGCAAGGCATCGATATCTTTGCGGCCAGCGAGAATGTCAGCCATTTGCGCAAGACCATCCTTGCTTGAATCAAGGATATGAACTTCCCGGCCATCGCCTATGCCTTTGAGCAGTGTATCTATGTCGCGCACATTGTCTTCGATAAAGACAATTTCTACGCGCCCCGACACTGGTGGGGCAGAAGGTGCACTGGAATTGACTGGTGCTGCCAGAATTGCCAGGGCCGAAGCATCAAATTTCGGTGCTTCCTGTGGTCCAACTATGCCTGTGTTAATGCTCAGAATATCGAAGTCAGTTTGTTTATTGATGATGGAGTTGTTCATGATTCGTTTTCTTTCACATTTAACTTGGGAGCAATGACGTTTGCTGCACTACCGCTGGGGTCAGACCAGAAAGTCAGTTTCGAGTATTTGTCAAATAAATCGGGGGGGATGATAGTGCGTCGTTCAGTAAATTCAACTTTGGGCTTTACCTTGTGCAAGCCTGATGCACCCAGTTGCAAGTCAAAATCCGGAGCGTCGTATTCCAGGGTTTCAAAGTCATGCTGGAAATAAGGTTCATTAATAAACTGGTATAGCAGTTGCATGACTTTTTCTGGCGCCTGTGCCAGCAAATCATAGTCAATCACCAGCAGAGATTTTGCATGTTCACCATAAAATGCTTCGCGCAAACCTGCCCAGGAATAACCAACCATCTGATCATGCTGTGTCAGACCTTCGCAACGCTGGTACACGGTAGTACGTGACATGCTGCTGCCAAACAGTTTGCTGTTTTCATAGGGATTGTTGCGGAATTGACGCTCTATGCTATCCATGACCCAGGCCACATTGCGTACGCAGGCAATCATTTTGGAATTCGGGAACAAGTCCTTCAGCAGTGGCAGCTTGGTGCTCCACATGCGGTTGGTATCAAAGATGACTTCCTTGTCCAGCTCATTCTTGTAATAGGAATCGAAAAGACCGCGCATGAGGTCTTTTCTTTGCGTCTGATTCACCAGGCTGGATACCTCACTCCCGGCGCTCACTTGTGTCAGTACCGCATTGACCAGCGCACCTACGGCGCTGCTCATGCCCGCCTGGAAGCGTGGATTTTGACGCAGAATAGCTGCCAGCAAGGTCGAACCCGAGCGAGGCAGTCCAGAGATGAAGTGGTATTTTGCTTGTTCCATGAATTTCAAATTTTTAAAAATGCGGCAAGTTGGCTGATTGCTGTAGCTATCTGAACCTGATCAGTATCTATGACGCATTCCGCAGACGTGGGTGCCTCATAAGGTGCGGAAATGCCTGTCAATTGCAGCGTTGGATTTTGTTTCGCTTTGGCATACCAACCCTTGGGGTCGCGCTGCTGGCAAATATGTAAAGGTGTGGAGATATAGGTTTCGACAAATTTGTCATGACCGATGATGCCACGCGCCAGAGCCCGGCCACGCATGCTGGGAGAAACCAGGGCGACGATGGCAGAGATACCGTTAAGATTGAGCAGGCGGGCCATTTCAGCCGTCCGGCGGCCTTGCTCTTCGCGGTCAGCGAGGCTGAAGCCCAGATCCTTGGACAGACCCTGTCTTATTTCATCACCATCAAGCACGCAAACCGGGATGGATAGCTCGCGCAGATGCTGCGCCAGGTTTTGCGCAAGTGTCGTTTTACCCGCACCGGGCAGGCCACTGAGCCACCAGGTTTTGACTTTGTTTGCAGCAGGTTCTTCACTGCTTTCTGTTTGATTACTTCCAGGCATCCGCACACCACCGATAAGCTAAAAAAATCGGGACTAAGCAGACACCCGATACGTAACAAATCAGAAATCAAGGACTTGATTCAGGGGCATTGCGACAAGACTGCTCGCCGTCATCCAGTTTTGATAGCCGATATTTCTGACTTGCAATTTATCTTGCTGAATCAAGAAGATAAATTATTCAATGTTAAAAAATTAACTGCAATACTAACATTGAAAACTTTTTTTGCGTGTAAATGTAACAAAAAACTGCCAATTAATTAAGCAATTTAGATGAAAAATTTAAATGCCTTATAGATAAGACGAGAAGTCTTGGTACCGAAGAAATTAATTAAAGAAAACCTGGTAGTAAACGCAGGTGCCGCCGTCTTCATGCGGACGCTGAAATTGCCCCTGGGCATGGTCAGCCAGTGTAGGGGCGATGGTCCAGACGTGTTTGCCCAGCACCGGGTGTTCGATAAGATAATTATCTTGCGCCAGAGGCAGTTTGGAGGAGCCGGAAAAAATCAACAATAAAGGCGTACGGAAGCTTTCTGGTATGCCACGGCGAGGGCGTTCTTCTGCTTCTACCAGCTCAAGTTGAATGATGCCGTTCGAGGTTTCAAGTTGAAACTTGTTGCCGATCAGAGGGTGAACTTGTTCTATGGTAATGGACATGGTCAGAGTGATGAAAAGTTTCACTTGCAAGAAAACGCAAGCATAGGCAGGATAACAAGCATGTTATTTTAACCAGCTTGGGAGTGCTTGTGTACAAATTACCTGCTGCGCTTATGTTGCGCAATGTAGATGCGGTAGAAGCGGTAGATGCTGTAGAGGCGGTACATGCGGCTGACCAGGCTTTCCTTGATGCCTTATACGCCAGCCGCCGTGAGGATTTGCGGCACATGCCTATGGATGTGGCCTTCATCACGCAAATGATCAAAATGCAACAGCATGTGCAGATGGAGGGTATCAGGCTCAATTACCCTGAAGCCCTGCATTTGATGATTGAAGATGATGGTCAGCCAGTTGGGCGTGTCATTATCGATACAGGCAGCAATGATGTGCGCCTGGTGGATATCGCGGTTATTCCCGCTGCGCAACGCCAGGGCATCGCCAGGGCAATCCTGCAGGCTTTGCAGGCACAGGCGGCAAATCACGGTAAAAGTGTCAGTCTCGCTGTTGAGCAAACCAATTTTGCGGCGCGGGGTTTGTATTTGCAGATGGGATTTGTCGCACTTAGCACTGATGAGCTGTTTGAGCAAATGCAATGGCGCGCCCATGCTCCGGCAGCATCTGAGACCTTGGCCAACGTAATGTCAGCCACTACCCTGGCCAGTAACATGACAAAACAGGGGCAGCTTGATGCCTCTGCCTAGTCGCTACCTGAAGTTGCCTTTCAGTTTTGACTTATCCCGTTTGCGTGCCGAGCTGCAGCAACTCGAAGCTTCTGCATGGATCAGGCACTTTAATACGAATGCCTACATCAACAATTGGACTTGCCTTCCCTTGCGCGCTGTTGATGGCCGCATGGATCACATCATGCCTGTGAATGAAGGCAACTTTCAGGATACTGCACTCATGCAAACCTGCCCGTATTTACGGGAAGTGGTCGATACGTTTCAATGTGAAAAAACTTCCGTGCGCCTGATGTCGCTGGAAGCCGGCGGCATCATCAAAGAGCACAGGGACGATGGTACTTCACTGGAGGATGGCATTACCCGTCTGCATGTACCTGTCACGACGACGCCCGATGTGCTGTTCAGGATTGATGGTGAAGAAGTGCATTTTTCTGCTGGTGATACCTGGTATCTGAATGCGGCATGCCTGCATGGGGTGGTCAATCCAGGTAATCAGGCGAGGGTGCATTTGATGATAGATTGCGTCAGTAACGCCTGGCTGGAGCAAGTGTTTCTTGATGCTGGCTGGATTGCCAGGCCCAGGCCAAAATATGATGACCCTGCCATTCACGACGGTAATGTGCTGGAAATCATCACCATGTTGCGTGCCACCGGCCAAAGCGCAGGCTTGCAAATTGCCAGCCGCCTTGAGGCCATCAGGCTGGGGCAGGCATTGCCGGACTAAACATGGAAATGAAACGCATGAGTATCAAAACGAGCTTCGCAGCCGAAGACAGAGCATTGTTGCGTGGCCAGCAAATAAATGCAGATCATTTGCCTTCAATGCTGGGCTGGTACCCGGTAGCAATTGATGCCGTGACCGGTACTTTACACTGGCGCCATCTCGGAAAGGCGCGGTTTCTGGAGTCGTTTTTTCTCGATACCCTGAACCAGCAAGGCCGCGAGCAAAGGCAAGTTTGTCAGACGACGCTGGAAAATTTGCCTGCGCAACTTGAGCACATGTCGCGATTGGCACCTGCGGCTTTTATTTTCCATGTGTCACGTTGCGGTTCTACCTTGCTGACGCAAATGCTGGCGTCGCTACCACAGTGCATAGTGATGTCAGAGCCGCCAGTCATTGATGCATTTTTTCGTTACCGTTACGAGCATCCTGAGACTCAGAATGCAACAGCGGTTTTTCAGAATCTGATTGCTGCGCTTGGACAAAGGCGTTCGACAGAAGACAGCCATTTTTTTATCAAGTTTGATAGCTGGCATTTGCCCTGGATACCCTTTGTGCGCGAGGCTTATCCTGACATTCCCATCATCTTTCTATACCGCGAACCGCAGGCTGTGCTTGCCTCGCACCATCGTCAGCGGGGGCCGCAGATGATACCTGGCCTGCTTAATACGACGCGACTGCAAGTTGAAGAAGCAAAAATCCCGGTAGCAGATTTTGATGTATACGCAGCAAGCATGTTGCACAGCATGTTTTGCGCAGGACTTGAACATGCGGTGGCTGAGGATTTGCTGCTGTTGAATTATCAGCAATTGCCCGGGGTAATGTGGGAGGATTTGCTAGGCCTGTTTCAACTCGATTGTGATGAGCAATCATTGGTGAAACTAAAAGAGCGTTCAGGCTTGCATTCCAAGCACCGCTACACCAGTTTTGCGGGTGATCCTCAGTCCGGGCATGCTGTGCTAACAAAACCCACTTCAGATTTTGTCCAACTCTGCGAGGAAAAGTATAGCCGACTAGAGCGACTGAGACTGAAAGTTAAAATTTGTTAAGTAGTATCATGATGAAAAATTTGCAGTGTATTTTTTGCACAAGGGTTGTAGAATTGGTTTGCTTTTTTTGAAATTGCTTGTTTGTTTGCATATGAAAGCCATTGATGAAAGCTCTGAATTCATGTTCCTTGATAGGGGTGAAGGCAGAAGAGACTAGATAGCACAATCCCTATTTGAACGATAACTTGAATTGGAGTATGCAATGGATGCATTTATGGGTACCATTTTGGCCGTAGGTTTTAACTATCCCCCACGTGGTTGGCTGTTCTGTAATGGTCAGACTGTCGCTATTTCCCAAAACTCAGCGATGTTTGCCTTGTTAGGCACGATGTATGGTGGTGATGGACAATCGACTTTTGGTATTCCTGATTTGCGTGGCCGTGTTGCTGTCGGCTCTCAAGGCGCAGGTCCCGGAATTGCCAATGTTGCGCAAGGTGAGAAAGCCGGCGTGAACAATGTCACTGCGATTGCAACTGGTACTGGCAGTGTAACTTTGACAGTCGCGAACCTGCCAGCACATACTCATAGCGTTGCTGTTGATGGTTCTGGCTTTACTACCGCATCAGTCATGAATGCGACCAGCAGTGGCCCAGCATCGCCAGCGTCATCGGGAACAGCACCATCTGCTAATGCCATACTGTGTAATTCTGGTGGCGGTGGTACTTCAGGTGCTGTTTATTTGCCAACAACCGGTGATGCAGCTAACCTGGTTCCACTCAATCCTAAGAGTGTAGTAACTACAGTAACTGGTACGGTCACTGTCACTTCTGGCCCTGCCGGCAGTGGCACACCGACAGCATTCCCTGTTACCACGACATCAACTAACACTGTTATGCAACCTTACCTGGGTTTGAATTACATCATCGCGATGGAAGGCATATTCCCATCCAGGAACTAAGTTCTTCCTGCATAAGAAAAATGGCACCTGTATCAAGGGTGCCATTTTTTATGCCTGTACCTGTAGCTTGCCGCCTGAGACTCTTTCTATCCCCGCCAGATCCCGCCAGCTTTGCACTTCGGTAAAATGATTTTGCATCAATAAGCCACGTACAGCTTCTGCCTGGTCATAACCATGTTCAAGCAAAATCCATCCATCTGACCGCAAGTGTAAATGCGACTGGCCTATGATTTGACGGTAGGCAGACAAGCCATCAGCATGGTCTGTCAGGGCATTGATGGGTTCAAAACGTAAGTCACCCTGTTGTAAATGAGCATCATTGACCACGATATAAGGCGGGTTGCTGACGATAGTTTGAAATCTTTTACCAGCCAGAACGGCATACCAGTCGCTGCAAAAAAAATCTATTTTATTTGCGGGCAGATGGCGCCTGGCATTTTCTTTCGCCACCGCGAGGGCAGCAGGGCTGACATCCAGCGCAGTCACTTGCAGGTCTGGTCTTTGATGGGCGATGGCGACTGCAATCGCACCTGAACCCGTGCCCATGTCCAGCAAGCTGGAATTGGCAGGGGCATATTGCAAAACCAGTTCCACCAGCAATTCAGTATCAGGCCGGGGGATAAGCACATCGGGTGTGACATGGAAATTCAGGCCAAAGAACTCACGCTCTTGCACGATGTAGGCAATTGGTTCGCCCTTGATGCGGCGGCAGAACAACTCGTCCATGATGGCGAGTTGTTCTGTACTCAGTACCATTTCAGACTGCGTGATCAGTTGTATGCGCGTCAGGCCCAGACCATGCATAAGTAGCAGGCGGGTGTCTATGCGGTCCAGCGGGCTGGCGTTTTCACAAGCAGCCAGGGTGATGCCGGGCTGTAGCCAGTCCAGCATTAGCGTGATGGGCCGAACATGCCGCGCTTGGTTTTTTGATTGCGTATCAACAACACCAGCAGTGTCAGGCTAAATAATATAAAAAATATCCCGGCCCAGGCTGGCAGTGACAAGCCCAGGGTAGGTGGATAAGGTGTTTCGCACAGGCCATCAGCCCTGAACATCGCTGGCCACCATTGCGCGAGGAAGAAACTGTTCAAGCCGGATTCCAGCGGATCGATACCGCAGGACAGGGCAGGGTGCTCAAGTATCCAGAAATGTTTGCCAGCGGCACCCAGACCAATCAAGCCAGACAACAGTGCCAGCCCGGTGGTGATGCGGTGCATGATGCCATCGGTAGCTACCGCAATCAGACAAAAAACCGCGATCAGGGCAAAGGCGTAGCGCTGGAATACGCAATACGGGCAAGGCAGCATTTTTTCCACGATTTGCAAATACATGGCAGCCGCCAGCAAGCCTATGCAGGTAAGGGCAATCGACAGCAAAAGTTTTTTCGACAGATTCATGGTGCACGCGATGAAAGAATTGTTATTGGACGCAATCCTGGCGTTTTAGTTCTGTATCGCAGGATAGTGGCAGCGAGTATCCGACAGTTTCATGCAATTGCGCAATCAAATACTGTTGATTTTACGCGAAAGCTGGTTTTGTCTTATGGATATGCTTATTTGTCATATCTATTAGCCATCTCTCATTGCATTTTTGTCGGCATTTCTGCTGGCATTCTTATCAATCATCACCGAGCTCAGCCAGCAGTTCGGCCTGATGTTCTGCTACCAGTGCAGTCGTTAATTCTGTCAGCTCACCATCCATGATGAAATCCAGTTTGTACAGGGTCAGGTTGATGCGGTGGTCGGTCATGCGGCCTTGTGGATAATTGTAGGTGCGTATGCGCTCACTGCGGTCACCGGAACCGATCAGGCTTTTGCGGGTGGCCGCTTCCTTGGCTTGCTTCTCACGCAACTGACCGTCCATGATGCGGGTTGCAAGCACGCGCATGGCTTGCGCCTTGTTTTGATGCTGGCTGCGGCCATCCTGGCATTCGACGACGATGCCGGTAGGGATATGCGTCAGGCGCACGGCGGAGTCGGTCTTGTTGATATGCTGACCACCAGCACCACTGGCGCGGAAGGTATCTATGCGCAGGTCAGCATTGTTGATGACTACGTCCGCAAGTTCATCGGCCTCAGGCATGACAGCAACCGTACAGGCGGAGGTATGGATGCGACCCTGGGTTTCTGTCGCCGGGACACGCTGTACGCGGTGGCCACCGGATTCAAATTTGAGTTTGGAATACACGCCCTGGCCAGCAAGGCGCACGATGACCTCTTTATAGCCGCCCAGCTCGGATGGCGATTCAGACATGATCTCGGTCTGCCAGCGATTGCGCTCAGCAAAACGCATATACATACGCAGCAAGTCACCGGCGAAGAGGGCTGCTTCATCACCACCCGTGCCAGCGCGGATCTCCATGAGGATATTGCGCTCGTCATTGGGGTCCTTTGGCAACAGCATGGTTTGCAAATCACTTTCCAGTGTCTGCATAGTGGTTTTTGCGGCTTCGATTTCGTCCTGGGCAAAGGCCTTCATGTCGGGGTCGCTGAGCATGAGCTCGGCTTCGGCGATATCGGCCTGGGCTTGTTTGTAATTGTTGTACAGCGCGACCAGCGGGTCTAGTTCGGCATGCTCGCGATTCAGTTTGCGGTAGCTGTCCATGTCATTGGTGGCACCTTCCTGCATGAGAAGGTGGCCAACTTCGTCGAGGCGTTCGGCAAGCTGGTCGAGCTTGTGTAGCATTGATGGTTTCATAATATATTCTTTGACTGTATAGCTAATGATGCTGATTACGCTAAGGATGGGGCGGGTCAGGCTGACCCAGAAGAAAATGCCCGTAAGCGCCTACGCGTACAGGCCAGCAGCGTAGCGAATCGCTAACGCTTTGTGCGGAATAATTGAGGTAACAGCGTGGCCAGGCGGGCGCGTTCATCGCCGCTGGCTTGATGCAAGGCCTGTTGCGGGCCATGCAGGAATTTGGCGGTGATGCCCTTGGACAAGGCTTCAAGTACCGCGTCTATATCATCGCCGCGTGCCAGCATCTTGCGTGCACGTTCGAGTTCTATCAGGCGCAATTGCTCGCTGCTTTCATGCAGGTCTTGTATCACCGGTACAACAGCACGGCCATCGACCCAGTGCATGAAGGATTGCACGCGGGTTTCTATGATGGCTTCTGCCTGTGCAACAGCAGCCTGGCGATTTTCCAGGCCGGTTTGTACAACGGTACCAAGATCATCGACAGTGTACAAAAACACGTCATCGAGCTTGGCGACTTCAGGTTCTATGTCGCGCGGTACCGCCAGGTCAACCATGAAGATGGGGCGGTGTTTGCGCGCCTTGACGACACGTTCTATCAGACCCAGGCCTATGATGGGCAGGGAAGATGCCGTGCAGGAAACGATGATATCGAATTGCGCCAGTTGCTGCGGCAAGTCGGCCAGGCGTATGGCTTTGCCGCTGAAGCGGTGCGCCAGTGCTTCACCACGTTCCAGCGTGCGGTTGGCAATGGTGAGCGACTTGGGGTTTTGTGCCGCAAAATGGGTGGCGCAGAGCTCTATCATCTCACCCGCACCGATGAACAAGACATGCTGGTCAGCGATCTTGTCAAAAATACGTTGTGATAATCTGACGGCAGCCGCCGCCATCGAGACACTGTGTGCGCCTATCTCTGTGGTAGTGCGTACTTCCTTCGCGACAGCGAAACTGCGCTGGAACATCTGGTGCAGATAAGTACCCAGGCCACCGGCTGCTTCTGCCTGGCGTACGGCATCTTTCATTTGGCCCAGGATTTGCGGCTCACCTATGACCATTGAATCCAGGCCAGAAGCAACGCGGAAAGCATGTCTTACCGCATTATCTTGCGGCAGTGTGTACAAGTGCGGACGTAAATCTGCATAAGACAGCTTATGAAAATCCGCCAAAAAGTGGGCGGTAGAATCAATCGCATTGGCTCCACTACAGGCTGCGTACAGTTCGGTACGGTTGCAAGTTGATAAAATTGCTGCCTCATTACCATGCCTTGCCACATTGTCATCGCGACCAAACCAGGCACGCGCAGCCACAACCGCCTGAGATATTTGCTCAGGCGAGAAGGCGACCTTTTCGCGCAAGGACAGCGGCGCGGTCGTGTGGTTGAGGCCAACAGCAGACAGTTGCATTGCAATTAAGCTCAATTAAGCTGGGGGAGGACGTAAGGCTTCATTATAACGCTTTGCATCAGCATTTTCCTGAACGTGGGCATTTGATGCATATCAAGTGAACCTTATAAACCAGGAATTATGCCTTTTTTGCAACATGCATTGCGCCAACATTTGCTTTGTTACCCATGCTTAAAGCCTGAATTTATTCCAGATCGGCTGGAATGCGCACATTGAATGTCGTACCTTCATTCGGCACGCTTGTGAAGTCTATCGTCGCCTGATGCCTGTCCAGCACAGCCTTGACGAAGACCATGCCCAGGCCTATGCCGTCATTTTTAGGCTGGTCACTGGTCTTGAAGCGCTGGAAGCGCTGGAATAGCCTGGCCTGGTCTGCATGGGTAATGCCATAGCCCTGGTCTGCGATAGAACAGACGATGACAGAGTCAGCCAGGCGCTGTTCACGCACGAGTGAGCAGGTGATGGTGGTGTTCTTGGGGCTGTATTTGATGGCGTTTGACAGCAGATTTGTCAGCACCCTGGTCATCAGCGAGTTATCTACCAGCACTGGGAATTCTTCATCCTGGATTTTTGTTTGTATGCGGATATTCTTGCTACGGGCCAGCGACCACATTTCTTCCGTCGCTACCAGCAAGATGTCCTGGAAGTCGGCTTCTTCATAGCGATAATTCTGCGACTCTGCCTGCGCGAGTTGTACAAAATTATCAGCCAGGCCCAAAGTGGAGCGCGATGCTCTTTCTATGCGTGCCATGAATTCATCCGCTGGCAGGGCGGTGCTGCTGTCTTTTTGCAATTCCAGCAGTGCCAGTATCGAGGCCTGTGGTGCGCGCATGTCGTGCGAAATGAAATGCAAAGTCTCGTCCCTGCTGCGTTCGGCGGCACGCACGCTGGTGATATCGATCAGGCTGACTATCCAGCCCACCAGCTGTTTTTCGCCGTTGTAACTCGGTGCGCTCTTGATCAGCAAATCCTTGCCCTGCGGGTCTCTGACCTCTATGCCCTGCGACATGGATTTGGTGTGTTTGATGTCGAGCAAATCCCACCAGCTAAAACTGGCATCTGAGCCGGTGTCAGCATTGCTTGGCGGGGACATCTTGGCGAACAGATAGGGTACCAGCGCATCATTGACCTTGGGCATGCCTATGCCGGCAAAATAATCAAGCGCAGGCTGGTTGCTCAGCAAGACATTGCCATCGGTAGTGGTGACCATCGTCGCATCGGGCAGGCTGGCCAGGCTGTCACTGACAAACTGACGCAGGTCACGTACCCGATCAACTGCTTCACGCATGGCATTGATGCTTTGTTCCAGGGTATCGGTCAGGGCACGAGCAGGTTCTTCATCGTCTTCATCAATAAACTCTGGCAACAGATGAGGCTCCTGGTCGAGTACCCGGAATTCTTCTGCCAGAAAGCGTATCGCCGCTTCCAGCCTGCGCCAGCTCCACAGAGGGTAGGCCAGGATGAGCGCAAACAGGGCTGCAGTGGGGGCAGCCCAATAACCCGCATACCTGAGCATGGCCCAGCTACCAAACATGGTGACGACCGCCACTACCGCAGTTGCCATCAGGGCCTTGCGTGGCGACAGCATCTGGTAAGCCATCAACGCCAGCGCCACTGCGAGTAAATTCAGCAGGTATAAATACAGCTTGGGCGCTGCATGTATGCTGCGCTGGTCCAGCAGCGCAGCGAGGATATTGGCATTGATCTCGACACCGGAAATCATGCCCTCGTTACCAGATACCGGCGTAGGAAAGGAGTCAGCCATGGCACTGGCCATAGGGCCGACCAGCACATACTTGTTCTTGAAAAAATCGGCAGGGACTTCACCACGCAAGACACTGACATAAGGCACAGAGCGGAAGTGCCCGCTGCTGCCAGCGAAAGGGATGTGGATCAGATAGTCGCGTTGCCAGGTACCAGGCTCAGGTGCTGCATTGCGCAAGCTGGCAGGCAGGCGTTCACCCGGCAAATTTGTTTCGGTACCCGGGGTCACCTGGCTACCGATGTCGGCCAGCGCCAGTGCAAAATGTGGCCACCATTCGCCATTCATGCCTTCGCGCAGAAAAACACTGCGTACCACGCCATCTTTATCCAGTTCCAGGTTGATGTGCGCCAGTTGACGCGCAGCACTTGCGAGCAAGGGAACAGGGCGCACCGTGGTCAGGCCCTTGCCCGCATTTTCCGAGATCAGCGGCAAGACCACGTTATTGCTGCGTACCAGTGCCTCTGCCAGTTGCTGGTCACCATTTTGCACCTGCTCATTGCGCTCTTCAGCTTCAGTAAAGACAAAGTCCATACCGATAGCCACAGGCTGGGCTGCGCTGATTTGCTTGATGAGTTCAGCATGACGCAGGCGCGGCCACGGCCATTTGCCAAGTTCGCTAAGGCTGTGGCTGTCTATGCCAACGATGATGATGTCATCCCGCGCCGGGCGGGAATTGAGTTGCATCAGCCTGTCATACAAGACCAGGTCAGTTCGCTCCAGGGTCTTGTAGTACAGCAGGCCAGCGGTGACGCAGAGGATGAGGATACTGAGAACCAGCCACTCGCGTAATGCAATACGTTCTACCTGTAAGTGGCTGTTTTTCATGGGGTGCTGCTAAATTTGCCTGTCCTTTTTTATGCTGTGATTGTATCAATAATTGGTGCCGATAGGGCCGCTGCCACTCTGTATGGGGGAGCCGTCCCCACTGGTCCAGCGCTGTTGCAGCGTGATTTTCTGGGTCGATGAGAAGGGGCTGACATAGCCATCCGGGTCAGTTGAGCGCACGCGGATGAAGTAAACACCTGCATCTGGCCGGTTGATCTTCAGTTCAGCCTTGTCGAGCTCCTTGCTCAGGAACAGTTTCTTGAAATCAGGATCAGTGCTGATCTGTATCAGGAATTTCTGTCCCGGTTCAGAAGCCCAGCTAAATGACAATTGATTGCCGTTGCCTTCATCCGGCGGTGCCAGGCTGGTGACTGGCAAGACCACGAATTTTTGCGCATCGCTGTAAGGGCCATGATCTGGCTTGCCATCTTTTTGCACTATCGTGGCGACATGCCAGAAATACTCACCTTCGGCAGGGCGGTCGGAACTGAACTGGACTTCTTTCAAGCCAGGTTTGTCGATGAGCAGATTCTTGAATTCTGCATCTTTGGCGACTTGCAAGTGATAAGCCACGGCATTGCTGGCTTCTGTCCAGGCAAAATCCAGGCGTTCAGCACGTACCTTGTTCTTAGGCTGTACCGTGAAAGGTGGTTCTGGCCTGGCTTTCAGGGTCACTGCTTTGACCAGTGGCAGGCCTTCCAGCCCCAACTTGTCGATGGCAGTGATACGTACAAAATAATTACCATCGGCGAAACCATCAAACTTGAAGCGGTTGTCTTTGTAGCGGTTTTCTGCCAATACGTTGATGATGTCTTTGTCCTGGGCGATTTGCACGCGATAGCCCGTAGCCGCAGCGTTGGTCTCTACCTGGAATTGCAGGGTAGGACGTTCTTGCAGCAGATAGCTTTCATTCATCTTCGGTGGTGGCAGCAAATCTACAGGCTTGCCCACACCAGTGGCTGAAACGATATTGCCCTTGCCTGTGGTCAGCACTAGTTCATCCGCTTTTTTGGCGACAGTATTATTGACGGCAACACCGCCTTCCAGCACCTCGTTGGCAATCCCATCTTCATTGACACCAACGCGGAAATTGGTGCCGCGTACACCCGCCACTGCGAGGTTGGTACGTACTTCAAAACGTCCCTTGTTGCTGACCAGCGAAGAAACGCGTGACTCTACCTTGCCCTGTAATAAGGTGACCTCAGTACGCGGGCTACCTGTATATTTGGTTTTACGCAACTTGGACAGGCTGACATTGCTGTTCGACGGAATCGAGATACGTGATTCATCCGGCAAGGCCATGGTCAGGAAACCATTTTTGTCAGTGCTGATCTGCGCGCCTTCTTTCAATACGCTACCCAGGGCCAGTGTGCCGCTTGTACCATCCGCAGCTTTGTAAGCCGGGTTGCCGGTCATGGCAATGACCTTGGCTTCGCTAGGTTCTTCTGGTAACAGTTCCAGCGGTATCAGTATCGCCGTGCCTATGGGTATCGCCCTGTCGTTACCTATCTTGTTGCGCTTGCCCAGTATCGGCCAGTTGGTGGTTTTGTCGGTGTAGCGTTTGGCGATCGATGTCAAAGTATCACCCTGCAGGGCGAAATAAGTCATGTCAGGCGGAGTATTGATAAAACTGCCGGGTGTACCTGTAGCCGCGGGGGCTGGCGCGGCAAAAGCGCCGAGAGGGGCAGCAATTGCCAGGCTCAGTAACATGCAATAGGGGGTCTTTTGCAAGAGCGTGGGGGCGCATGGTCTCATGCGGGACTCCTTGATGGGGAAAACTAAGCGGGGCAGCCTTGGCTGCCCCGGGGGTATTTATTCTGGTGTCATTTGTTCGAGGCGATAGCCATAACTATAGACCGGTGCCAGCCTGTAGCCATTTTCAGGACGCAATTCCAGTTTGCTGCGCACCCTGGAAATATGCGTATCCATGGTACGCGAAGGGATATCCACATCGCGTGACCATACTGCTTCGAGTATGTAGGCGCGGGACAGAGGGCGGCCCAGGTTGCGGAACAACAGCAGGGCCAGGTCGAATTCTTTCTGTGTCATTTCTACAGGCACATCATTGACACTGACGCGGCCAGCGCGGGTCTCAAATTTGTAGATGCCAAATTGCAAATGTTCAGACGCTGCCTGTGTTGGATAAGCGCGGCGTAACAGGGCTTGTACCCTGGCCACCATTTCACTGCGGCGTATCGGTTTGATCATGTAATCATCGGCACCGGCAGCCAGGCCAGCGACGATATCGTCTTCACCAGAGCGGCTGGTCATGAACAGAACCGGCAGCGTGGGCGAAAGTTTCTCGCGCACCCAGTGCAAGATTTCAGTGCCGCTCAGGTCTGGCACTTGCCAGTCCAGTATCAGCATGTCGTAACTCTCCCTGCGCAATTGATGCAGCATCTCTTTCCCGCTCAGGAAAGGGTGAGTCGTATGACCGGCTGCATTCAATATGGTGCAGACCAATTCGAGCAAGTTATTGTCGTCGTCAAGTACAGCGATTCTCATGGGATGTTACCGTTGATGTTCGGCAAATAAAGTGGAATATCTTCCATTATATCGAAAGCAAGTGAAAAAATAAGTAATTGTGAAAAAATGTGAATAAAACACAAATTACTTCTTGTTACAAACTTCCGCTAATAGAAGGCGATAATTGCTGATGTTGTTGTTTTTTAGTAAATTCCTTGTCGCACTGCCTGTATTTGCAAACCAGTCAGTGTCCTTAAGACTTAACTACGTAATTCCAGTTCCGGCAAAACGACATTGACATCCAGTACTTCCAGATTTCCCTGCTTATCCAATGACACTTTGATATCTTCCGGATTCACCTTGGTGTATTTGGAAATAACAGCGATCAGTTCTTCACGTAATGCAGGCAAAAAATCATAACCGCCTTCCCGGCCAGTACGCTCACGCGCAATGATGATTTGCAGGCGTTCCTTCGCCACATTGGCGGTTTTTGGTTTGGTATTAAATAAAAATGAAAGCAGAGCCATATTATTTGCCTCCGAAAATGCGTTGCAGCAGCCCCGGTTTTTCGTAATTGATGAAACGCAAGGGCACTTCTGCCCCCAAAAAGCGGGAAACCACGTCTTCATAGGCATCAGAAACATCACTGCCCTTCATATGAATGGCAGGGTTACCTTGATTAGACGCATGAAGTACCGCTTCGGATTCAGGAATAACACCAATCAGCGGTATGCGCAAGATTTCCTGTACATCGGTATAAGACAACATCTCTCCCGCTTCTACCCTTTTTGGTGAGTAGCGGGTGATCAGCAGATGTTCCTTGACTGGCTCACCACCGGCCTGGGCACGCTTGGACTTGGCCTGGATGATACCCAGGATGCGGTCAGAATCCCTGACGGACGAGACTTCAGGGTTGGTCACGACGATGGCTTCATCGGCAAAAGTCAGCGCCATGACGGCACCACGCTCGATACCGGCAGGCGAATCGCAGACGATAAATTCAAAATCCATCTTGATCAGGTCATTCAATACCCGTTCCACGCCTTCTTCTGTCAGGGCATCTTTATCGCGGGTTTGTGAGGCGGGCAAAATAAACAGGTTATCGCAGTGTTTATCCTTGATCAGGGCCTGGTTCAGCGTCGCTTCACCGCTGATGACGTTCACCAGGTCATACACGACACGGCGTTCACAGCCCATGATGAGGTCAAGGTTGCGCAGGCCTACGTCAAAGTCCAGCACGGCTGTCTTGTGGCCGCGCATGGCCAGGCCTGAAGAAAAACTGGCACTGGAAGTAGTCTTGCCTACGCCGCCCTTACCGGATGTCACAACGATGATTCTTGCCACAAATAACTCCTTTTATCTATCCAAGATACTGAAAATTGAGGCTGCTAATCTCCAGTACAAGCTGCAAATTAGCCTGCTGATTTCACTGATGATACTTCAATACTGTCACCAAGCAGTTTAACTTGAACCGGATGATGGGGTAGTAAGGCCGGGAAGCCATTTTCAAACGTACGGTAAATCCCGGCAATGGAAACCAGTTCAGGCTCCATGGTCAGGGCAAAAATCCTGGCTTCGGTATTTCCCGTTGCGCCAGCCAGGGCGCGGCCACGCAAAGGCGCATAAATATGGATGCTTCCATCGGCAATGACTTCAGCCCCGTTATTGACTGAGGCGGTAATAATCAGGTCAGCCCCGCGTGCATAAATGCGCTGGCCAGCGCGCACAGGCGTGTCTATCACCATGGCAGGCATATTGCGGATGATGACTTGTGGTTCAACTGCAACGGGCGCCGGGGCCGCTACTACCTCTACAGGTGCTGGAGCTGGCTGCTGTTCAACTGGCGTTTCAAGCGGGGCTTCAAGCTTAAGTTCAGGCTCTGCCCTGGGTTTGCTGACCACATCTATGCTCAGGCCATGCGAGCGTATGGTGGCATGGTCCTCTTCACGCGCATGGCGCACCGCAACCGGGTTTAGTCCATGCGACTTGAACAGCGGGATCAGTGCATTCCAGTCCAGCGTCTGTTCAGTAATGGCTTCGACATCAATGACGGCAAATTCGTCATCAAAAAAATCAGGCGAACCCGCGGTCATTTCCTTCAATGCGGCTTCGAGCACAGGAAAAGCGGAGTCATGCAGCAAAATTGCAACAGCAACAACAGTAGAAATCTTGATCTCAATGGGCTTGCGCGTCAGGCTGTTTTGCATGGCATCCAAAAAAAATAGTGGTAAATCTGCTTATTGCCCAAATACTTGCACAGGAGGAATAATTACATTCTCTTATGTCAGCATTATATTCATGTACCAATTGTGGCAAGCATGAAAAGGACTAATCCTACCAATAGGCGGGCAGGATTGCAAAATTATGCACTTTTTATTTTACAAAGCTACAAAAACTGAGATGAGTACACTTAAAACTACTTAAAAAGCATGTGCTTCGTGCAAGCTTTCCAGTATATTAATTTTCATTGCTGACAAAGCCGCATGCGTCCGCTGGCGTGGTCTTTTCTGCAATACGGCAAATTCTTGTCGTATGCTAGCGGTATGTTGAACCGACTGTTGTTCCATTAGTACGACACGGTCACTCAAATACAGGGCTTCATCAATATCATGGCTGACCAGGATGACGGTCAAACCATGCTCGCTGGCGATATTGATCAGCAAATCCTGCAACTTCATGCGGGTGAACGCATCCACAGCAGAAAAAGGCTCATCCAGTAACAGGATTTTTGGGCTGGAGAATAAGCCACGGGCAATCGCTACGCGCTGTGCTTGGCCGCCGGACAATTGCTTGGGCAAGGCATGTTGATAGCCATGTATGCCGACTTCCGCCAATAGCCTGGCAACTTTAGGCTGGTCGCGGCTGGCATCATCGCTGTCGAAAGCAATATTTTGGGCCACCGTCAGCCAGGGGAACAAGCGTGGTTCCTGGAAGATAAAACCTATGTCGCGGCTGACGCCCTGCAACTTGCGGCCATGCAGGCTGATTTGCCCTTCGAAACTGCCATCCAGCCCGGCAATGATGGATAACAGGGTACTCTTGCCACAGCCACTCGCGCCGATCAGGCTGAGGATTTCACCCTGTTGCACGCTGAGTTGCAGGTTCTTGAGTATCTGACGTGTGCCATAGGATTTTCTGGTGACTTCGATTTGTAAAAAGGGGGACGAAAAGCTGCTCATCTCAAGTCCTGTTACCGTGTTGGTAAGTATCACGCCAGGCCAGCAAATGCGTTTCCAGTTTTTGCATGAGCAAGTCGCTGCTCTTGCCCAAGACCGCGAGTATAGCTATCGCCGCCAGCACGATATCGGCACGGCTGGTTTCGCGGCCATCCGTCAGCAAATAACCCAGGCCCTGGCTGGCAGCAATCAGTTCTGCCGCCACCATGAACATCCAGGCCAGGCTGAGCCCATTGCGCAGGCCCGTGATAATGGCCGGCAAAGCGGCGGGCAAGAGGATGCGTCTGATCATGGCGGTGGTCGATAAGTGATACAGCTTGCCCACTTCGATGAGACGCCGATCTACCCCGCGTATTCCCGATACCACACCCATATAAACGGGGAAGAAAGCACCGATGGCGATCAACACCAGTTTGGGTGCTTCATCTATGCCCAGCCACAGCAAGAGCAAAGGCACCCAGGCCAGTGACGGTATCGCACGCAAAGCCTGGAAGCTGGGGTCCAGTATCGCCTCCAGGCGAGTACTCAAACCCACCAGTGAACCGGTCAGGATAGCCAGACCGGCGCCTGCGATAAAACCTGCCGCCACTCTGGCGCTGCTTATGCCTATATGTGCCAGCAAGCCTTGCTGCCCCAGATGAACAATGGTGTTGAAAATCTCACTGGGAGCAGGCAAGTGATTGGCCGCGATCCAGCCACGGCTGACACTGACTTCTGCCAGCAGGATCAGGGCGAAGGGCAGGATCAGGCCCAACAAGAAACGCGGCATGACAGGACTTTGCCTGCTGGCAGAGGCGGTCTTGACGGGCGTGTCCGCAATAATGATGGCGCTGGTCGATGGCATGATGCTGGTCTGCTTGATTACACCGTGATCAGCTTCTGGGCAAAGCGGGTATCGATGAGGTCGAGTATGGTACGGTTCAGATCAACACCCGGTTTCACCAGGCCTTCATCCTGCAGTATAGGCGCGGCGACCTGCAAGGCCTGTATGTGTTCATTCGATGGCAGGGCATTGCTAAAGTCACTGCGCAATTTAATTTGCAACAAAGCCACTGGCAAACTGACCTTGGCTTCTTCAGACAAAATTTTCGCCGCCTCAGTTGGGTTAGTACGTATCCATGCCCTGGCTTTTTCATAGGCCCGCAATACGCGACTTACTTCCGGTCCGTGATTGTTCAGGAATTCTTCACGTACATTCAAGAAGCCATAAGTATTGAAAGCGACGTTACGATAAATTAGGCGCGAATTGGCCTCAAGTTCACTGGCTGCCATGTGCGGATCAAGCCCTGCCCAGGCATCTACTTTGCCTTGTTCCAGCGCGGCGCGGCCATCGGCATGTTGCAAGCCCACATGTTCAATGTCTGAACGTTTCAGGCCTGCGGTCTTCAAGGCGCGCAGTAAAAACAGATAAGGATCAGTGCCCTTGGTCGCGGCGACCTTCTTGCCTTTTAAATCGGCCAAAGTGTGTATCGCAGAATCCTTGCGCACTACCAGCGCCGTCCATTCAGGGCGTGAAAAAATATATGGTGTTTTGATGGGGTTGCCATTGGCCCTGGCCAGCAAGGCTGCCAGGCCCGCGGTGGAACCTATGTCCAGGCTATTCGCATTCAGGTATTCCAGTGCGCGGTTACTGCCTGCACTGAGCACCCACTTGATATTCGTACCATCTGCCTTGAACTCTTCTTCGAGCCAGCCAAAGCGGCGCAACACCAGGCTGGTTGGCGAGTAATAAGCATAGTCGAGACGCAATTCCTTGAGCGGTGATGCAGCATGGACGAGTGATGGCAAGCTCGCAATGCCAGTGGTTGCAGCGACAGTAGATAGTTGTAGAAAATGGCGGCGTTTCATGACGTTTCCTGATGATGTTATTGTGTTTTATTGGATGCGATCTTTTAGGCCGCATCAGCCAGCGGTTTGTTGATATGTGTATTCCTGCCTATGTGGTTTTCTGGAAGTCGTGAGCCTCGCTGGAATAACTGCTGGCGCAAAGTACCATCGCTGTAGCTGGTTTTATAACGGCCACGTCTCTGCAATTCCGGTACGATGAACTTCACCACATCTCTGATGGTTTCATGCGCGAGAGCGAAAGTCAGGTTGAAGCCATCAATGCCGGTTTCATCCAGCCATGCTTCGAGTTGATCAGCCACTTCCCTTGCATCGCCAACAAGCACAGGGCCACGGCCACCGAGGGCGATAAATTCTGCGGCTTCGCGCACTGTCCATTTTTTGCCAGGGTCAGCAGAACTGAATGAAGCCAGCGCAGAGCGGCCCGCTTCAGATTCTATGTAATCGATAGTCGCATCCAGTGGCAACTTCGAAAAATCTACACCTGTCCAGCCAGACAATAAAGCCAGTGAAGCATCAATATCAATGTACTGGCGATATTCCTGATATTTGGCTTTTGCAGCTTCGCTGCTTTCTGCCGTAATGATCAATGCTTGTGCGTAGATATACACATCGCCAGCTTCACGCCCAGCAGTTTTCAATGCCGCGCGAGTATCATCAACATAGCGCTTCACCACATGTTTACTGGGGCCGCTGACGAAAGTGCATTCTGCATGCTGAGCCGCAAAGGCTGTGCCGCGTGCTGAATTACCCGCCTGGAATAACAGGGGTGTTCTTTGCGGTGAAGGCTCGGACAAATGTATGCCGGGCACGCTATAGTATTTGCCATGATGATTTATGGCATGCACATGCGCCGGGTCGGTATAAATACCACGCTCCTTATCGCGCACCACAGCCTGATCATCCCAGCTTTTTTCCCATAATTTATAGACCACTTCCATGTACTCATCCGCCAGGTTATAGCGCTCATCATGGCTTAGTTGTTTTTGCAGGCCCAGGTTACGGGCTGCGCTATCCAGATAACCGGTCACGATATTCCAGCCTATGCGTCCCTGTGTCAGATGATCCAGGGTAGAGATGCGTCGCGCAAAAGTATAAGGGTGTTCATAAGTCAGTGCGCAAGTCACCCCAAAGCCCAGGTGTCTGGTGACGCTAGCCATCAGCGGCACCAGTGCCAGCGGGTCATTCAACGGCACTTGTATCGCATGGCGCAATGCTGCATCGGTGTCACCGGCATAGACGTCATATACACCCAGCACATCTGCCAGAAAGATGGCATCAAACAAGCCTTCTTCCAGCAGGCGTGCCAACTCTGTCCAGTGATCTGCGCTGGTGTAGCGATGGCTATTATCCCTGGGATGACGCCACATGCCGGGCGATTGATGCCCGACCGTGTTCATCTGGAATGCATTGAAGCGGATAAGCTTTTTGCTCATAAAAATATTTTTACTTGGCTGCGACTTCAAGTGCTACCTGATAATCAGGTTTGGCAAAACCCGAAAAATGTTTATTGGTTACTTCCAAAAATTCCCTGGAGCGATAAGCTGCTTCCAGGTCTTTTACCCAGGGTTTGCTCTTGTCATCAGTGCGTATGGCAACCAGGTTTTGATAATTGGGGGAGATTTTTTCGCGCGCCAGTGCTTCATTGAGTTTCAGGCCAGACGCCAGTGCGAAATTGCCATTCACGAAAGAGAAATCAGTGTCTTCGAGAGAGCGTGGCAATTGTGCTGCTTCCAGTGGTATCAGTTTGATTTTCTTGAGGTTGTCAGCGACATCTTTTTCAGATGCACGGATAGGGTCGATATTTGCCTTCAGCTTGATCCAGCCCAGTTGATCCAGCAAGACCAGCGCCCGCGCCTGGTTGGTCGGGTCATTGGGCAAGGCAACGGTTGTACCTTCTTTGACTTCGTTCAGGGACTTGTGTTTTTTACTGTAGATGGCAATCGGTGCAGTTGGCACCTTGATCAATTCCGATAGTGCCAGTTTATTGTCGGTCGAAAATTTCTTCAGATAGATGATGTGCTGGAAGGCATTCGCATCCAGTGAGCCTTCTGCCAGTGCAAAGTTGGGTTGGATATAATCATTGAATTCGACAACCTTGACCTTGTAACCCTGTTTTTCCAGTATGGGTTTGATACCCAGTTTGACCTGGTCAGCATAGGGACCAGCACTGGTGCCTATCACCAGTTCTTTTGGGTCTTTTGCGAAGGCTGAGTCAGTCAAAGTAGTGGAGAGTGCAAGAGCGAGTGTAGCTAGCAGGAATGGGCGACGATGCATGAGAGTGTCCTTTTGAAAAATAAAGAATTAGCGTTTATCGATATGGCGGGCAATACGGTTGCCCGTGAACTGTATGATCTGCACCAGTGCAATCAGCAGGGCAACCGTGATGAACATGACATCGGTCTGGAAGCGGTAATATCCATAGCGTATCGCCAGGTCACCTATGCCGCCGCCGCCAACTACACCAGCGACAGCGGAGTAAGACAGGAAGCTGATCGCCAATACCGTCAGTGCCAGCACCAGGCCACTGCGTGCTTCCACCAACAAGACGCGGAGAATGATTTGCAACTCAGACGCGCCCATGGCATGCGCAGCTTCAATCACGCCGCGTGGCACTTCACGAAAACTCTGCTCTACCAGACGGGCGAAATAGGGTATGGCCGCAATCGACAAGGGCACGGCTGCTGCCAGTGGGCCTATTGAGGTGCCGACTATGAAACGTGTGAAAGGCACCAGCGCCACTAGCAAAATAATGAATGGGAATGAGCGTATGGTATTCACCAGCCAACCCAGGAAAACTGCCAGTGGGCGGTTTTGCAGCGACTGACCGTCACCCACCAGGAAAAGCAAAACACCCAGCGGGCCGCCTATCAGCACCGCAGCACTCAGGCCTATGGCCAGCATGGTGAAAGTCTGCAATGCAGCTGTACCCAGTTCTGGCAATAATGAAGTCAGGTTTTCAAACATGGCTTAACTCCTTCCACTGTGCATTGCTGCCATTTTCCTGTCCATGAAAAGCAAGCTCACGGCCGAGCGCAGTCTTGCGCAGGATGCCTGTATCGGCCAGTGAAAAACTCTCGGCAATTTCACCGTCTTCGATAACGGCTACCTTATTGCAGATGGTACTGAGCACAGACAGTTCATGGCTGACGATGACGATAGTGACGCCCAGGCGCTGGTTGATATCCCGCAGCGTATCTAGCACTTCGCGTGTGGTTTCTGCATCCAGTGCCGAGGTCGGTTCATCGCATAAGACCACATTGGGTTTGCTGGCCAGCGCACGGGCAATTGCCACGCGTTGTTTTTGGCCGCCGGATAATTGGGCTGGGTAGCTTTCTGACTTATTGGAAAGACCGACAATGTCCAGGCATTCAGCAACACGTCCGGCGATTTCATGTCTGCTTTGCTTCGTGTGTATTCTCAATGGAAAGGCCACGTTCTCAAACACACTGGCGTTTTGCAGCAAATTGAATTGCTGAAAAATCATGCCTATGTTTTGCCTGGCGACGCGCAGTTCTTTTTTACCTAGTCTGGTCAGTTCCTGCCCGGCGACGGCGACTGTGCCGTTATCCGGACGTTCAAGCAAATTAATCAGTCGCAGTAACGTTGATTTACCAGCGCCACTTTTGCCGATCAGGCCAAAGATATCGCCTTGTTCAATATCGAGACTGACAGATTTGACTGCATGAAAAGTCTTGCCATCCGGTAGAGGAAAAGCCTTGCTGACAGACTGTATTTGTATAATAGGTGTGCTCACGTTTATTGCCGATCAAGAATATGCCGTAGGTTCAGGAAGGCTGCCATTCAATACATAGCGACCCAGGTCGCGCAATTTATAATCGATGGGGTCATGCAGGGTATGTACCCTGACATTGCGCCAGAACCTGTCATAGCCATAGCGTGCCGAGGTGGAACGGGCACCAGTCAGTTCAAACATTTGCGAGCTGACTTCTATACCCGCGCGGTGCGCCAGGCACTTTGCTTCTGCCACTGCAATTGCGAGTTCACCGCGGGTTTCTGCGGTGACCAAAGGCCCCTGACGAAAAGCCTTTTCCAGACTCGCTGCCGCATGGTCTGCGAGGGCAACTGCGGGGCGCAATAGCAGCCATAGTTCTCCGTAGCGGTGTTGTATGAAAGGATCGTCCGTGGCTTTATCCACACCCGCTGCAAACCATGCCCTGGCCTGCTCTTGCGTATATTGGCGGGCTGCATCAAACGCACCCAGGCCTATGCCCAGATACAGATTCGTCATGATGAGCTGGGCAACTTGCGAGCGCAGAGTGGCCTGCGCAGTGGGTAGTGTTGCTGGCGCTTGCAACACCAGATCGGCAGGCAGGAAGACATGTTCAAAATGCACATTGCCACTATCCGTCTGTTTTTGACCAAAGGCATCCCAGTCAGCTTGTACCGAGATACCTTTTTGCGTTGTTGGCACTGCGGCGATCAGGGCACTTTGATTCTGTTCATCCCAGGCCGAGATCGTCAGCCATTCCGCACCCACAGAGCCAGATGAAAAACTCTTGATGCCATTCAGGATATAGCCACCATCTGTCTTCGTCGCTGTAGTGCGCTTGTCTAGAGGGTTAAGGGCATTACCCCAGAAAAATCTTTGTTCTACCGTCGCTGCCAGCAAACGGCGTTGTTGCTGCGCATTGCCATACAGCTGTATGCCAGCGAGTTGCAAATGATGGAAAGCGAAGACATGCGCCAGCGCACTGTCGGCCTTGGCCAGCAGGCGTATGACCTGAAACACCAGCGACCAGTCCGCACCCTGGCCACCAAATTCTACCGGGATGGAGAGTGTCAGCAAGCCAGAGGCACGTATCCATTCACGCTCTTGCTGCGCATGCCCGCCTGCGCGGTCACGTTCAACGGCGGTGCTGGCCAGTTGATCAGCCAAAGCAGTGGCGATAGCCAGAGCGTCGTCTTGCTGATCTGACGAAGAAGTAGGTGTAACGCGGCTGTGGAGAGCAAAAGGCATGGCAAACCTGATATATCAAAATAATTTGAAAAATCAGTATTACATTGCTCCTTATGCGCGTACACGAACAAATCCAGCTTACCTTATGCGTTATTGACCTATGGAGAAAATCAAGATTGGATAGTTGAAATGCGCATGACGCGCAGTCTTATGATGCCTTTGAATTTTGTGCCTGTAGCAGATAATCGATGAAGACCCTGATCTTCAAGGCCAGATGTTTACCGGGTGTGTAGACAGCATAAATATTGCCCGTATAAGGCGCGCAAAATTCCCAATCAGGTAAAACAACTTCCACCTGTTTCGCGGCGATGGCAGCATGTGCTGTAAAGTCAGGAACCAGGCCTATGCCACCACCAGCGAGGGTGGCAGCAAGTATCGCTGAACTATTGTTGATGGTCAGCCGCGCCGGGATTTTTACATTGCATTGTTGCTTGCCTTTTTGCATGACCCAGTGATCACCAAAGCTGCCATAGCCAAGATAAATGCAGCGATGTGCAGTTAACTCATCTGGCTCAGTGGGGTAGCCAGACTGTTGCAGATAATCTGGCGTAGCCACCAGCACATAGCGCATCTTGCCCAGTGGCCGGGCTGCCAGACCGGGGGATAGTTCGCGAGAAATGCGTATCGCCAGATCCACACCTTCATCGATGAGGTCCAGGGTATTGTCTATCAGTGAGAGGCGCACAGACACATCGGGATAGGCATCCAGAAAACCAGGTAGCAAGGGGGCCAGCCAGACTTCACCAAATACGACTGGGGCAGTCACGCGTATCACGCCGCTGGGATGCTGGCTGTAAGTGCCTGCCAGCGCATGGGTTTCACGTGCTGCCTGCAAGATGCGCATGCTGCCTGTCAGCACCTCCTGCCCCAGTTCGGTCAGGGCAAATGAACGCGTGGTTCTTTGCATTAATCTGCCACCCATATGCGCTTCCAGCCGCGTGATATGGCGGCTGATGGCTGAGGTATTCACACCCAGTTGCCGGGCAGCCGCCGAAAAACTGCCAGTTTCCACTACCTGGGCAAAGATCGCCATTTCATTAAGCATTTCCATCACGCATGTCCTTTTATTTATGCCTGTAGAGCAATAATCATTTGTATTTTATGCGTATTGTTGAGGAGTGTCAGCTTGTCGATAATGGAAGCTATTCAATCAGAAGCAGGCGGATACGATGAACAGCAATTTGGAAAGCTCTGGAAACTCCGGCAAATGGCAAATGGTAGCGGCAATGACATTGTCCGGCACCATAGGCCTGTTCGTAATGGCCAGCGGGCAGCCAGCAATGACGGTGGTTTTATTACGCTGCCTGATTGGTGGCCTCAGCCTGCTGGCCTTGCTGTACTGGCAAGGCGGCTGGCAAAACTTGAATGCCAGTCAAGTGAAGTGGCTATTGTTAGGAGCCGTAGCCCTCATCATCAACTGGTTATGCCTGTTTTCTGCCTACAGGCTTAGCAGTATTTCAATCGCCACGGTGGTCTATCACGTGCAACCCTTCTTTTTACTGATCCTGCTGGCCATGATGCAAAGAGATGGGCAACTCTGGCGTAAACTGCCATTCCTGCTGGTGGCCTTTGCTGGCGTGGTGTTCAGTTCGGGTCTGGATATCCGGCATGATTTCCTGCGCAGTGCCGACGGACATGTTAGCCAGGCCCTGGCAGGTGCCGGGCTGGCTTTGCTGGCAGCCTTACTGTATGCCTTCGCTACCCTGGCGACGCGCAAGTTGCAAGGCATAGCCCCGGCGCAGATCGCCAGTGTGCAATTACTGCTTGGCGCCGTGGTGCTGGCGCCAATGGCAGATTTATCTGGCTGGAGCTGGCAATGGCAAAGCTGGGGCAGTTTATTGTTGCTGGGCTTTGTACATACCGGGTTGATGTATAAACTCATGTACGATGCTTTTCAAAAGCTGTCGGCCACGAATATTGCTACCTTGTCCTTTATTTATCCGCTGGTGGCTTTGCTGGTTGATGTGTGGTTTTTTTCTACGGTCTTGAGTGCCGTGCAATTGCTGGGCATGGCCATGATCTTGATCGCCGTGCTGGCAAATCAGCGTGAGTGGAATCTGCTTATGTTGATGCGAACTTTGAATTTAAGAAATGGAATCAAATGATGAAAATTCGTAAACTGGGGCAACAGGGTTTGCTCGTCTCTGAGCTTGGGCTGGGATGCATGGGCATGAGTACAGCCTATGGTGCTGCCGATGAAAATGAAAGCATAGCCACCATCCACAGGGCGCTGGAAGTGGGTTTGAATTTTTTTGATACGGCAGAACAATACGGCCCTTATGCCAACGAAGCTTTGCTGGGCAAAGCCTTGCAGGGCAGACGCAGTGAGGTCGTACTCGCCACGAAGTTCGGTTTCAAGATAGAAAACACTCAAATAACTGGCCTGGACAGCCACCCCAGACATATACGTCAGGCAGTAGAAGGTTCTTTGCAAAGACTGGGTACGGATTACATTGATCTCTTGTATCAGCACAGGGTAGATCCTGCTATCCCGATCGAAGAAGTCATAGGCTGTATGGCTGATTTGGTACAACAGGGCAAAGTGCGCTTCCTTGGTCTGTCAGAAGCAAGTGTCAATACCATACGCCGCGCACATGCTGTCCATCCCATCAGTGCATTGCAGAGTGAATATTCCTTATGGGAGCGCAATCTGGAAGACGAGATTTTGCCACTCTTGCGTGAACTGGGTATAGGCCTGGTGCCATTCAGCCCGCTGGGACGTGGATTTCTCAGCGGTAGCGCGCTACGTGCTGAAGCTTATCCTGCGACGGATTTTCGCCATCTTGATCCGCGTTTGCAGGGTGAGAATTTTGATCGCAATATGCAGGCAGCCGACCAGGTCAGGGTAATTGCCAAGACTAAAAATATCAGCGCCGCTCAATTGGCCCTGGCCTGGGTCATGCATCAGGGGCTAGACATTGTCGCCATTCCAGGCACCAAACGCGTAAAGTATCTGGAAGAAAATCTGCTGGCCAGCGAGGTAGTGCTGGATGATGTGGATAGGCAAGCCCTGGGCTTGGCCATGCAAACTGTGGCCGGTGAGCGTTACAGCAAAGAGAGAATGGCCATGGTGGACAGGTGAGCTGCACCAATGCTGAATCATATAAGACTCAGCTCTTTTGGTGAAGACAGTACTCTCATTGTCCACTTGTAGCTTGTTTATACACATACGCATCCTGATGCCAGTCTGCATGTGTGCTTGACGTTCTGTTATTCCGTGGCATGCTGCAAAAAGGGGAATAGAGCAGGGAAAACAAATGTGAAAGTGTTTTTGCGGGATTTGTGGTGCTAATATCTACGTTTTTAGTGTAACTCCTGGGTACCACGCATGAGATTTTCATGGGCAAGGGCCGCTGGGTACAGCATAATTGTGGATTGCTCTGCTATCAATACTAAAGGACGCACATGACACTCACCTGGATAAGGCAGCCTCCTGCCTCTTATCGCCTGCAACGCTTGTCAGGTATGTCATTGTTCGCCACCCTGAGTCCGCGTGAGTTGAAAATCATTGATGGCATGTTGCACGACAGGCAGTATCTTGCCAATGAAATCATCTTTGATGAAGGTGAGGAAGGGCAGGCCTTGTACATCATCCTGTCTGGGATAGTCAGTATCAACCGCAGGCGCGAGCATGGTGATGAGTTCATTGCCAATCTGACCGAGGGTAATTTTTTCGGTGACGTAGCCTTGCTGGATAATTCTCCGCGCAGCGCGCAGGCCAAGGCGGCAGAGAATTGTGAGGTCGCGGTATTTTTCCGTGCTGACTTCAGCTCTTTACTGGAAACCAATGCCGTCATCGGTTACAAAATTTCGCTGGAACTGGCTCGCCTGAATAGCCGCCGCCTGCGTGATTCCCTCGATGATGTTTCGCGTAGTGAGGCCTTGTGAACCAGCGTCAATCTGGCCCCATTGTCTGGCTATGTGTACTTGCATCGACTTGCGCGCTGCTATTTTTATTGCCCAAGGTCTTGTGGCTGCTGATACCGTTCATGTTTGCAATGATACTGTATTACATCCTCGTGCCTGCAGTGGCGCGCCTGAGCCTGCTGGGTTTGCCGCGTGAGTTGGCAGCTACTTTTGTTGGTGGTATTTTTTTTATTGCATTGGCTTTGGCACTGGCCTACATCATTAATAAATTCACTTTGCGTGCAGGATCTTTGCAAGACATGTTCGCGCATTATGTCGATGGCGGAATACGTTTCGTGCACAATTCCATGCAGACCATGGAAGAGAATTTTTCTATACTCCGTAAGGCACATGCGAGCGAATCAGTGAATGCATGGATGGCGAGTAACACCGATAATTTTGCCCAGCAATATGTCGCCAACATCCTGGTTTCCATGGCGGGAGTATTGCCGGCGGTTTTCCTGACTCCTTTTCTGACTTTCTTTTTCTTGCGTGATGGCCGCAAGTTCAAGCAATTTCTGGCACGCGCTGTGCCGAATGCTTTTTTTGAAGAAACCCTGTTTCTCATGCATGAAATTGGCCAGACTGCGCGCCGTTACTTTCAGGGCTTGTTGAAACTGACGGTAATCGATACCCTCATACTAGCGCTGGGACTGTGGTCTATAGGTATATCAGCACCATTCACACTGGCGCTGATATCCGCCATTCTCGCATGGGTGCCTTTTGTTGGTTCTGTACTGGGTTGCATCATGGTGGTACTGGTGGCGGCTACCGATGCGCCTGATACTCCCTTGCTGGCTTATGGCGCGATTACTGTTTTCATCACCGTACGTTTGCTCGACGATTTTATTTTCATGCCCATGACCCTGGGCCGTAGCCTGCACATGCATCCGCTTATTTCAGTATTGATGATTTTCGTCGGTGGCGAGCTGGCTGGTATCGCCGGCCTGATGCTGGTGTTACCTATACTGGGCATTGCCATGGTGGTGGGTGAGACAGTAGGGAGTGTCATTACCAACCCCCGTTTGCGGGCACGTCACCGCCATGCCAAAGCCTTGCGTGAGCGACAGGTCAGTTTTGACTTGAAAGACTAAAAATAGAAAAAAATGGCAGCGATGAGGCTGCCATTTTTGCTTTAAGGCTTCAGGGTTTGCCTGTGTCTGGCATTGGCTTCCACTTTGTCAGGCGCAAACCACCACGGGCGGCGTTCATCTTTTGCCCAAAGTTTGGCCATGTCATTCTGGTGCTCCTGAAAATGCCTTTCACTGACGCCACCGGCCATTGCCGCTTCTATCTTTTCATTGTCACCAAAGTCCATGATGACTTGCATGGAGGCGAAGAAGTTAGATTCGTAGGGTTTCTGAAAATCATAGACGCCACGGCTGACAGTTTCGCCACTACCCGAGCGTTCAACAGTAAAGCCACCCAGCAATTCCTGTCCCGCACCATTGCGGCGCAAGGGGCTGACAAAGCGTACGGTATGCGCCTTGCCCCAGCGCCATCGGCTTGTATCTTTACCTTGCAAGGCTTCTATCTCTGCCCGGGCGCGTGGTGCGGCAGCACGTATCACGTCGGCCAGGGTTTCACGCTTGTCCTTGGTGCGCACGTCGTCAAACCAGATGGAGTCCGGCTTGGCCAGCAGGGTATCAAAACGCTGCTGCCAGAAATACCAGGTCGATAGCATGTCTTTGGCGACATCGTCGCCCAGTTCATCACTGAAAGTACCTATCACGACTTCGCGGTACAGTGCCTGATAGACCAGCGGGGCAGCAAGGGCCGCATCGTCCCTGCCATCCCAGGCCTTGAGTATGGCAGCCAGGTCTTTGTTTGCAGTATCATTTTCCAGCGTAGCAATAAGGGCAGGGCGCAAGGCATCTGACTGCAGGTTGCGGCTGTCATGCATGAGTTTCCAGTGATCTTCCACCGTCATTTTTTGTGCCGCACCGAGTACCTGTCCTATGCGGGTATAGCGATAATTCGGCGAGACATAATTGGTGTAATACCAGGGGAAATCTTCAGGCCGGGTATCGTGGTTGGCGGTGCCCACCCAGGCACGTGCCGGGTTGAGCATGCCGGGCATCTTGTCCTTGGGAATAAAGCCTGTCCAGTCATCACTACCATCTATCGGTGGCAGGCGCGGGAAGCCGCCGTCAGCGCCTGAGCGTATCGGCACCGCACCAGTGGCACGGTGAGCGATAGTTCCCTGGTCATCACCAAAGACAAAATTGAACATCATCAAATCTATCTTCTGTACCTGATTGTCAAAGTCAGCGGCATTGGCGGCAGTCAGCATGCCCTCTATGCCGATCTGCGGTGTCAATACTTCGGCATCGGTAGAGCGCAAGACCAGCAGCTTGTCACCCTTGGGGCCAAGGCCGGGGTGATCGGTAATCACTGGCCCACGTTTGGTATAGCGTATGACCAGTGCCTGATCCCGGTAGCCACCTGTGGCGCTCTTGTCCTTGATGCGTATGTTTTCAGTGATGACCGTGAATGGCACGCTGCGGCCACCGTCCATGTAATGATCTTTGTTGGCCGGGTCCAGGCTTTCCACATACAAATCCTGCACATCGCCATAAGCATTCGTGACACCAAAAGCCACGTGTTTGTTGCGTCCCACCATAATGCCAGGCATACCGGGTATCGCTGCACCTACCGCCTGTATCTCAGGCGTAAACAAACCTACCGGGTGCCAGGTGCCAGGTAAGATACGGTTGTCCAGATGTGGGTCATTCGCCACCATGGCCTTGCCTGATTGCGAGCGCGATGGGCCAACGGCCCAATTGTTTGAACCCAGACCCTGATGATTCAAAGTCTCTGGTGCGATATTGAGATCACTCCATGCCAGGTTCAATTGTGCGAATTGTGCCTGCTGGTTTGCTGCTTGCGTAGTGGGCGCAGTCTTCCAGTCAGGATTCACAGTCAGCGGGAAAATCTCGCGTGCTTTTTCCATACCCAGATGATCAATAAGCTTTTGCGCGATGACTTCCGCCTTGAAATTGGTTGAATGGGTGTAATGGATGTAATGCACCAGCGCTACCAGGTCAGCCACCGTCCAGGCTTGTGGCACCAGACCTATGGCCTTGAGTTCTACGGGATGTTCACCGGGATAAGACTTGATATAGGCATTGATGCCATCGACATAATGCTGGAAAAAAGTCCGTGATTCAGGACTGAGTTTTTCTGCATGGCGCTCACCATTGCGGCGTATGCCCAGCACACGCATGCGTATGTCGCTGGGCACAGTCTCGGCACCCAATATGGCTGACAACTCACCACGCCAGGTAGCGCGGAATAATTCCATCTGCATCAGCCGGTTTTGTGCAGTCACAAAACCCTGGGCACGTAACAGGTCAGGTGTATTTCTGGCAAAAATATAGGGTATGCCCAGCTCATCGCGCAAGACTTTGACTGGAGCAGTCAAACCAGCCAATTGCATTTCGCCATCGATTTGTGGATGGCCGGAACTGCGCAGTTTCAGATATCCGACCGTTGCGCCCACAACCAGTACTACCGCCAGACCTATGGTCGTGCGTTTCAATATTTTATTCATCTTGTCTCCATCTGGGTCAGTCTTTGGCCTGCCCATTGTTATATTTGTTTGCCTTTTTTAAGCAAGGCTCTCATCATTTCGCAAGCTGCTAGCGCAGTCAAGCAATAATCACTTTGCAAGGGCTTTTGCTGCAAAGCGAAATTATTTGATCTTGTATTGGGTCTTGTATCCAGCCTAAAGCTTGGACTACACTCCATAGTCAAGAAAGATTTGAATCTGGAGTAGTCTATGAACATCAGCCAGTTTGCAGGACTCTGTGAAGTATCGACCGACACCGTGCGCTATTACGAAAAACAGGGCATCATCAAGCCCGCCCCGCGTCAGGGTAATGGTTACCGCAAATATGTTGATGCCGATGTACAAACCCTGCGCTTTGTCCGTGGTGCGCAGGCATTGGGATTTTCTCTGGCGGAAATACAAAACATTTTGCCGCGTCTGGCAGAGGGCAAGTTTGGCCGTGCCGATATAGAGCAGCAATTAATGAACAAGATGGCACAGATAGACGCGCACATGCGTCAGTTGAAAACCCTTAAAAAAGAATTACAGGCGACCTTTGCCTTGCTGACTTGCAAACCTGATTTGCCAGTCACGACCACACAAAGCACCGCCACCGATAGCGGCAGCGGTGCTGGTGCGGCAATCGCAAAGCAGGCCTTCAAAAAACCTGTCACAAAAGGGCGTTAAGCTTTTTGTTCCTTGAAATCCATGCCTACAAATATGCGTCTGGCATTTCCCCTTTCTGTATCGTGATGTTGCATGCGCCTCTCGGCCTTGCTGTCACGTTCTTTGGCAGCATGCAATTCTTCCAGTTTGCTGCTTAGCAGTTGCGCGGCCAGGCGCTTGTTGGCGTGCTGGCTGCGCTCAGTCTGTACCTTGACTGAAATGCCTGTTGCAATATGCGTGGCGCGTATGGCACTGTCAGTCTTGTTGACATGCTGGCCGCCGGGGCCGGATGCTCGTGTAGCTTCATAACGTATTTCACTCTCCGGCATGGTGCTGCCAGCCTGAAATACTTTGCAACCCAAAAACCAGTTTTTGCGTTTATGGCCCAGCCGGTAAGGGCTATTGCAGATCCATAGCAGGCTGCCTTCCCACGCCTGCGCCAGATTTTGCGCGGCATCTTCATTTTTATCAGCTGTCAATTCCAGCAAGGCAGAGCGCAGGCTGCCAGCATACGGGCCATCGACTTGTTCAATGATGCGCGCAGTGACACCTGCTTTGGCCGCTTCTTTATTGAAGACTTGCAAAGCCTTGGCAACAGCCAGACAACATTCTGCCGGGCCGGTATTCGCGGTGATTTGTAGATGCAGCATCAGCAGCACTCCCCACGTGTTTTGTAGGTTAGCAGGGGTTTGCTGCGGGCGATGACGGTGACCAGATCGGCACCCAGCAAGCAATCAAGTACGCTATCAAGATTTTTGTAGGCTTGCGGTGCCTCTTCATAAATCAGGGCACGGTCAGCACAAATCACGCGACTGCCAAATTCTGTGCGGCTCAATTGATCTGGTGTCGCCAGTTTAAACAATCTGTCCTTGCAATCAGTACGCTGCCATTTGCGACCTGCACCATGCGCCAGTGAATGCAAACTGGCTACGCCATTCTCTATTTTTGGTTGCAGCAGATAGCTGTAATCACCGCGTGAACCCGGCAACATCACCATGCCCTGATCACTGGGGCTGGCACCTTTGCGATGCAACCACAAACTCTTGCCATCCGCTTTTACAGGGGTAACGAGATTGTGATGCACGTCGAGTATCAATTCGCCACGGCAACGCAGGCGGCGCAAGATACGTGCGGCGATCATGGCGCGGTTCAATGCGGCATACGCCAGCGCGGCATCATGCTTGCGCAGGTAGTCTGTCGCTGCTTTGCTGTCAATTGCGAGACCAGCGTGGCTATGCGCATCGACATGCTGACGCAAGATGAATTGCCCGAGACCACGCGAGCCGCTATGCACCAGTAATTGCACACGTTTCGCATGCAAGTTTGCTGCGTCGTAGCTGCTTGCATCATCAACTCTGTCAGTGATTTGCAATTCAGCAAAGTGATTGCCACCACCGATAGTGCCGAGTGAGCGCATTTGCAGTAAATCCAGTCCCGCTGCCAGCAAGCCATCTGCGATGGCCTGTTTTTTTACTGCCAGATCAGGATCTAGGCTGAGCAATTGCTGCCATTCATCTTCATCGACAGGTTCATCAAGATTGCCGATTTGCTTGTCGAGTTTGTCCAGCTTGACCTTGTTGATCGCCAGGTCAGTCTGGTACAGGCTCATGCCGCAGCCTATGTCGTTGCCAACCAGGGCAGGGTAGAAATGGTCTTGTGATAAAAATGCGGCACCCACAGGGTAGCCACGACCCGGGTGTAAATCAGGCAGGCCTACTACGCTGACCATATGTGTTAATTGTGCTGTGGTTTTGAGTTGCTGTATCGCGCTGTCTTCAAGCCACAAGCGGTCTGAAGCGATCACAGATACGCGCTCAGACAATTGCTGAATAAAATTGCCCATAGAGGAATTCCAAATAATATTTTTTAGGAATTGGGCACTGGTATAGACGTATCAAATCACCAGCAGATGCTGAAAAGATGAAGGCTAAGATGAAATGCTTGCAGACGCGTACGCTGTATCAACAGAACGATGAAATATACGCTATGAAATACGCGCGCTTAAATACGAATTAATGCAGGCAGTAGAAAACCAGACCCAATGAAGGAGAGAGGTTTGGTAGTAGTCGCATGTTTATCTCCTTTCAGATGATGTTGGTTGAGGTGAGGGTTTGATAGTAGCTGATGGATTTTGGTTTTGGCAAGGAATTTTTTACATTTGTATTTCTGCATTTGTACCTTGGCTATGCCTTAAATCCAGCGAAAGCCAGCGCGTAACATATTGCAACTTCATTTATTCTTTCGCTACCAAGCGACTAGAATCAAAATTTGAAGTAAAGATTTTCCACTTTCTTTGCCGTCATCGGGAATAAAAATGAGCCAGTCGAATCAGGAAAACAAATTGAGCGAAGATGATCTGCACGAGCTGGAACTGGACAAGAAGTTTGCAGAGCATATCAAAAAACTCAACGAGACTGAGACCATCAGTTATGTCGATGAGCAAGGTTATCTGGTCAGGCGTACTCCTGATGGTGTCATCACGCGTGTGCATGATGTACCGGTAGAAAAGTCGTAACATGAGTGAGCGCCCCATCGCCCTGTTTTATGGCGGCACGAATGGTTCGGGCAAATCCACTTTGCGCGAAATCGACTCAGGCAGCAAGATCAGCAAACACATAGACCCCGATGCCATCGCCCGCGTCATGAACCCTCAAGACCCGCGTGCTGTTGATGTCGCCGCAGGCCGTGAAGCAATACACCAGTTCAAGCAAGCTCTGGCAGCAAAGACGTCTTTTACGATGGAAACCACGCTTACCGGCAATGGCATACTCAGACGTATGGAAGAAGCCAAAGCTGCAGGCTTTCAGGTGCAATTGCGTTACGTAGGACTAAACAATGCCGATGTCAATGTAGAGCGGGTAGCCAACCGTGTCGCAAAAGGTGGTCATCATATTGATGAAGATGTGATCCGCAGGCGATATACGGAAAGCCAGGAAAACCTGGTCAGGGCCGTCGCAATTTGTGACAAGACCCTGATACGTGACAATTCTGGCGCGATGCCAGTTACCTATCTGAAAATTGAAAATAATCAAATTACAAAACTGACAGATAAAGAAGCGCCAAACTGGATTAAATCGATAGAGACTAAAATTGTGGCAGGAATGCAAGCCAGCCAGACTCAATCAAAGTCAATAGAAAAAGGGAACGAAATTGCTGCAATTCCCGTGACAGCCATAGAAAGCTCAGAAACCTCAGAAAAATCAGAAAAATCGATTGCAATTGTCAATCACGGTACCAATGTACTGTCAGTGCAAGATAGTCCTTCGAATCGAATGATTGCCGCTGTCAACGAATCGACCAAATTGGATAGATCAAAACCATGAAGTGATGGCATTGAAATAAGATTGTGATCATTCTGCTTGTCTCTTCTTGCTTGTTGTCATCCGATTCCGCTTTTTGCCGTTATAGGTAGATGTGCCTGTTTTTAAGACCGCGTGCAGACGCTTGCTTTTAGTTAAGACATCTCTGAAGCATGCCAGCATGGTAATGGCTGATGCCCTCATAGGGGGCAAACATATCCTCAGCAATAATGGGAGAAAATATGAAATTTGATTTGCTAAAACACACATCGGCTGGCACCATCCTCGGTCTTGCTGCGTGCCTGGTAGTAACGGCATGCGGCGGCGGTTCTTCGTCCAGCCCGGTGACCACCCCCGTTGTCACCACGCCAGATGTGCTTAATCCACCTGGCCCCGGGCATTTCGATACTGCCACATTTATCAAAACCATCAGCCTTGCTGATGTGACTGCTGCCTTGCCAAAAGAAGTGACGGCAGTGATCAAGCCCTTGTATGCAGTTGATACCTACAAGATTACCTATACCACGACGGACACCGGTGGCCGCAGTGTGGTGGCCTCTGGTCTGGCGGCTATCCCGCGCAAGACGGGTAGCCTGGCCAGCCCGGTACTCAGTTACCAGCATGCAACCATCAAAACCAATGCTGAGGCACCGAGCAACCATGCCACTGCAGATGAACCGGCAGTGCTGTTCGCCTCCATGGGTTATCTGGTCAGTGCTACTGATTATGTCGGCTATGGTGTGTCCAGGGGGCTGCCACATCCTTATCTGCTGGCAACACCGACTGCTCTTTCAGTGGCTGATTTCATGACGGCCACTGCGCGCTGGCGGCAGACGCAATCCATTGCTGACAATGGCCAGATGTTTTTAACCGGTTATTCAGAAGGCGCGTACGCGAGCATGGCAACGCTGCGTTACCTGACACAAAACAGGGCAGGTGCTTTGCCTGTCAGCACCTATATTGGTGCCGGGCCTTACGATGTAGTGCTGACGCTGAACGCGATGCTTGATGCGGTACGCAAAGAGAACCCTATTGTCGGCGCACTCATCAGCCCCGGTTTCTTGAAAAAACTCGGTGCGAATGACAGGGCAAATGTGCGTAATCTCTTGTTGTCGTCTGCATTGGGCAGCAATAGCGATATCGTATTTGACCCTGCTTTTCTCGACAATTTCCTCAACGATGATGATGCTGCCATCATCGCGCAAAGTAATGTAAATGACTGGACACCGCAATCACCTATCTCATTTTTCCATGGCCGTGATGACACGACCGTGCCTTATGGGAATACTGATTCCGCCTTCCAGGCCATGACCAGACGCGGCGCAGGCACACTGCTGGACCGCATGGATTGCCCGGTCAAACCGGCAGAGCATATCCCCTGTGTACCGGCTTTCCTCATCAATGATATTACTCGCCTGGGGACTCTGGCTAAAGGACTATAAGCCAGTCATTCGTGCGTAAAGTCATGCGTGAAGTGAAGACACTTCACGCATGAAATACAAGATGCTGATGAAATAAATCAGCGGCCTGTTTCTTTCAGATAATCTGCACGTGCAGCCAGTGCGGTGTCGGCAAAATCAGAGAACATGCCATCAATCCCGAGACGGAAGAATTGCAGGTATTCTGCCTTGGGGTCACCATTGTAGTTGGCTGCCAGGCGGCGCTTTTCATTACGGAAAGTGTAAGGATGTACCAGCAGGCCAGCCTTGTGTGCATCGCTGATCAGGCTGGTTGGTGCCAGGGTAGTGGCATCAGTTTCATTGATCTTGCCATCGCCATTCACATCGACCAGTTTGCCGTCGGCACCCACGGTACCCTTGACGCTGACGATGTAACGTTTCCAAGGGCCTATGCCATCGGCATAAGTCTTGATCTCGGCCAGGCCTGCAGGTGTCACCATGTCGCTGAACAGGCGCTTGTCACCCGCCAGGGCCCAGTCATAAGGGCGGTCGTAAGGTGCGGCAAAAGTCAGTGCACCAGTTTTAAGATCAACATCATCTGCATCGATCAATTGCACCAGCTTGACGTTCAAACCTTTCCTGCGCATTTCTTTCAGGCTGCCTGGTTCAAACGACTGCACGAAAATAGGTGCAGTCTTATCATTCCAGCCTGCTTTGGTGATGAGGTCTATCAGCTTGTCTTCCAGCGGCAAACCAAGTGCGCGGTGATAGCTGGGGTTCTTGGTTTCAGGATAGACTGCAATCGTGCGGCCGGTCTCTTTGCTCTTGGCTTTGACCAAATCGATGATCTCCTGGAAGCTGACGATTTTATACAAGCCATTGTATTGCTGCGGGCGTTCAGCATCGGTGGAGATGCCACCCAGTGTCTTGATTTCTGCAAACGTAAAATCGCTGGCAAACCAGCCGGTTTGGGTTTCGCCATCGACGTCTATGGTTTTTTTTCTGGAAGCAAATTCAGGGTGTTTATCGACATCGGTGCTGTAGGCCAGGTTAGGATCATGGCGCGCAATCAGTACACCATCTTTGGTCGAAATCAGGTCGGGTTCTATCGCATCTGCACCCAGGTCAATCGCTTTCACGTAGGCTTCATAAGTCTCTTCTGGCAAATAGCCGGATGCACCACGGTGCGCAACCACCAAAGGTTTGTCGCCATTCAGGGTAGGTAAAGGCTGCAGGCTATTGCCACCGCAGGCGCTGAGCAAGACCAGCAGGGAAGATGCCAATAGATATTCTGGAGTGCGTGTAGGTTGCATGAGCGTCTCTCGGTAAAAAAGAGCGACGATATAAGTTGTGTATGACGATGTAATGACAGAGTTACAATTGTTACACTTGTCTGAAAAATATTTTTTGCTCGGTTTTGCGATGCTATGATGAGCGCCGATATGCGCATTTCTGTACTTGGTTCCAGTTGAAATAGCCAGATTTTCAAGGGGGTAATCATGCATCACGGCAAAGTATCTGCAGAAATCGCAGCAGGTTTATTGGTATTGAAAGAAAGCATCAAGGAGGCAGAAATACCTTCCTCCAAGCTGGATGAGACCATCAATATCGCCACCTGGAATATCCGCGAATTTGGCCGGAAATCCCGCAATGAAGCATCAATCCATTACATCGCAGAAATCCTCGGTCAATTTGATCTGATCGCCATAGTTGAATTGCGCAATAATCTCGAAGACCTGGGCAAGGTCATGACTTACCTCGGCGACTCATGGCGCGTAGTGTATTCAGACTGGTCAGATGACCGCGGTGGCAATGATGAACGCACCGCTTTTCTATATGACAGAAGGGCTGTGACACATACTGGTCTCGCCGCTGAAGTAGAGGCTCAAAGGGTAAAGGAAGGTGATGAATGGGTCACCAAAGAATCTTACTGGCGCGCACCATACCTGTGTTCATTCAGGGCCGGTAACTTTGATTTTTTGGCGCTGGCCCTGCATGCCAGGTGGGGTGACAGCACCGCCGCACGCCGTGATGAATTACAGCGCTTCAGCAACTGGATCAAGCGCCGCTTTGAGAGTAAATATGTAGAAGACCATGACCTCATCGTGTTTGGCGATTTTAATACGCCGACCATCAAGGATGAATTGTTTGCAGCCCTGGTAGATTGTGGCTTGCAGATACCCAAGCCACTGGTGCAATTAAAAGCAGGCAAGCGCAACATAGGCGGGTCTAATCTGAAGGGCAATGCGCGTTATGACCAGATACTGCATTTGCCTACCGTGCCTGAGAATTTTACCAATGCAGGCGGGGTGGTCGATTTTTTTGTCGATGAGGCCAATATCGCCAGACTATATCCAGGCAAGAATTACACATTGCAGCAATTCAGCTACCAGATGTCTGACCATTTCCCGGTCTGGATACAGATCAAGACCGACATCGAAGGTTTTCGCTTGAATCAAATTATTCAGGCAAAATCGAAGTGAGTTGCTGCAAGCTTTGCCGCTGCTCAGTAAAGTTTGTGTTCACAGTCGCTATCCCAGTCGCTATCCTAGTTAGTATCCCAGTCTGTATCCCAGACCGCCCACCAGTTTTGCTGGGCATCGGCAGCGGGTTGTTTTCTGGATGACAGATAAGTGGTTTCCTCAAGACTGATATTGACTTCGGCAGGCTGCTTGTCTTGCAAAACCTGATAAGCCGTTTCGCCCTTCAGTTTATCCAGCATTCCTGTCAGGCCGGCCACAGACCAGCAGTGATATGACCAGGTGTCTTCTGCCAGTACGCTGGTCGCAATATCCATGTCAAACTTGTAGCACAGACGCATCCGCAAACGCAGGGCAGGCTGCGGCTCTGTGCTGGTCTTCTCTGTAGGCACGCAAAACAGACGGACGATACCTATTTCAAAGCGCGTACCGCGCCCGCGATTGGTGATGTCGTCATACACCACCAGGCCATCGCCTTCAGCAGCGATGACGTCGTAGTCGCGTACATCCTGGTAATAAGCGCTCATCAGCCTCAGGGCTTGCGGCAGCTTCATGCTCTTGAGCGTCTGTTTATTTGCCCTGAGCAGGGCACGCAAGTCTTTTTCAGATTGCGCCGGATTTTTGTTCATGCTGATTTTCTCTTAAAGTTGCAAACCTGACACTCAGATTTCTACTTGCATATATGGTGGGCAATTTTACAGTGAAATAAATTCAGCCTGAGGAGAATTGATCCCGCCAAATAGTTTTGGTGAATGATTAATTTATTTAAAGAATGTTGAATCCATTCATGAGTCTCCTGCGTATCTGAAATATTGGTCATCAAAGACTGATACCCCAACCACCATACAGGAGCCTTAAATGAAAGCCTACACTCTGACTATCGCATCGCGCGCTGCTTGCATTTCCACCGTGCTGGCCAGCGCACTATTGGCGGGCTGCACTTCCATGAGCCCCATGGCAGCCACCTACTCGCAAGACAGCTTGCCAGATGCAGTCAAGGTGCCAGCAGGCAATAAAGTCGCCATGCAGACAGTAGGCGCAGGTTTGATCACTTATGAATGCCGCGCCAAGAAAGACATGGCAGGCCAGTTTGAATGGGCCTTCGTCGGCCCGGACGCCACACTCAGTGATCGCAGCGGCACCAAAGTTGGCAAATACTATGGCCCACCAGCGACATGGGAAAACCTGGACGGTTCCAAAGTCACCGCTACCCAGGTCGCAGTCGCACCAGCAGGCACAGGCAATATCCCGTATCAACTGGTCAAAGCCAATCCTGCGACTGGCAGCGGTGCCATGACAGGCGTCACTTACATACAACGGGTTGCAACCAAAGGCGGTGTGGCACCATCCGGTACTTGTGATGCTGGTAGTGCTGGTAGCAAGCAGACGGTGAATTACCAGGCGGATTATATTTTCTGGAAGTAATCACAACCGTAAATGATTATTGACCGATGCAGCGAATTCTCGTCGCATCGGCATTTTGCCATTACGTTGCGGGACTCTGCCAAATCATGGCATGTCAAAACTAAGCATAGATTTCACATTCAAAAAACGTCCTACACCTTTCTCAGAGCTTTCCTATAGTTCAGATCCTTGGCATGTAGCAAGCTGACCCCTTATAAATAAAATCTTGAAAGGGAGCAGCCATGCCAGAAGGACCATCCATCCGCATCTTGCAAGAAGATGCCAGCGGCTTTACAGGCAAGACCGTGAAAAAAGCATATGGCAATGCGAAGATGGATATGTCACGCATGAGCAATCAAAAAATCAAAGACCTGCGCACCTGGGGCAAGCACTTCCTGATCGTTTTTGAGGACTTTACGGTACGTATACATCTCCTGATGTTTGGCAGTTACCGCATCAATGAACAAAAAGACGCGGTTCCGCGCCTGTCTTTGTTATTTAAGGATGGACAGCAGCTTAATTTTTATACCTGTTCAATCAAATATCTTGAAGGTGATATCAATACCCATTATGACTGGGCTGCCGATGTCATGTCAGATGATTGGGATGCTGCGGCCGCACGCAAAAAATTACGCGCCAACCCGTCTATGTTTGTCTGTGATGCCTTGCTGGAACAGGATATTTTTTCTGGCGTCGGTAATATTATCAAGAATGAAGTCCTGTTCAGAATCCGCCTGCATCCTCTTTCGCTTGTGGGCAGTTTATCAAGCGCAAAATTATCGGACATGGTTACGCAGGCGAGACAATATAGTTTTGAATTTCTCGAATGGAAAAAAGCCTTCGTCCTGAAACAGCACTGGCTTGCGCATACCAGGAAAATTTGCCCACGTTGCCATATTCCTTTCCTGAAAGCACATCTAGGGCATAAGAAGCGCCGGGCTTTTTATTGTGAGAAGTGTCAGAAGAAATATGATTAGTGGTTTGATTTTTGGATGAAACTGTTTAGCTATGCGTTTTCCATGGTACCAGCTTGCGTTCAAGGCGGCGCATGAGCAAATCGAACAGGTAGGCCACGATGCCGATAAGGATGATGCCCATGATCACGATATCGGTGCGCAAAAAACTGGACGCGTTTAACACCAGTTGGCCTACTCCAGCCGTCGCTGCCACCATTTCAGCCGCGACCAGGGTGGTCCAGCCAAAACCTATGGCTATCCTCAAGCCTGTCAGAATATCAGGCAGCGCTGCTGGCAAGATCACATGCCGCAATAGTTGCCACTGGCTTGCACCCATCGATAATGCCGCATGCAATTGCTCGGATGCGACCTTGATGACACCGGCGCGGGTAGCTACCGCGATAGGCGCAAAACAGGCCAGGTAGATCAGCAATATCTTGGCTGTTTCGTCGATGCCAAACCAGATCACGATCAAGGGCAGATAGGCCAGTGGTGGCAACGGTCTATAGAATTCGAGGATGGGATCAAAGATGCCGCGCACGATGCGATTGGTGCCCATCAATAAGCCCAACGGTACGGCGCTGATAGCAGCAAGCAAGAATGCACCAAACACGCGTATCAGGCTCCAGGCCAGATGTTGAAGCAATGGCAGCCCGCCTTGTATATTGCCACTCCAGGCCTGTTGAGCAGCGAGCCACACAGCCGCTGGCGAAGGCAGGAATAAGGGTTCTACCCAGGCTCTTGCCGTGATGAACCACCAGCCAGACAACAGCACGGCGATGGTGACGATAGTCACTCCCACGGTTTTGCCACTGCCTGGCCTTGGGTACACCTTTGCTACCGGCAATAACGGCACAACCTCGCGCCTTGTAACTTCTGTATAAGCGTGATCAGGAGTTGCAACTGAGGTGGATGGTGGTGGCATGTGGAAATCTTTAGACAGGATGATGCACAAGTTGCAGCAGACGTTCACGCCATGCGATGAAGTCAGGCGAAGATTTGACTGTACGCGCATCGCCCGAGGCCAGATATTCGCCAGAAAATGGCAACTCAAATTGTTGGGCAATGCGGCCAGGGCGCGGCGACATGACGATTACCCGCGTGCCGAGAAAAAGCGCTTCTTCTACACTATGGGTAATGAAGAAAATGGTTTTGCCGCTACGCTGCCAGACTTTGACCAGCAGTTCTTGTATTGCCTCACGCGTCAGGGCATCAAGCGCACCCATCGGTTCATCCATCAGCAGCACACGGGGATTATTTGCCAGGGCGCGGGCTATCCCTACACGCTGCTGCATGCCGCCAGACAATTGATAAACGGGGGACGTAGCAAATTGCTCCAGCCCGACCAGACGCAATTGATCCAGCGCAAGCGCATTACGCTGCTCACGTGCGATACCGCGAAAGCGCAATCCCAGTGCGACATTGTCCAGCACATTCAACCACGGCATCAGCGCATGCTTTTGAAACACCACACCCACATCAGGGCTGGGGCCGTTGATTGCCACATCGTCCAGCGTGAGTTCACCCTCAGATGCCTGTATGAAACCGGCCAGGCAATTCAGCAAAGTTGTCTTGCCACATCCTGAAGGGCCAAGCGCGACGACGAATTCTCCTGGGGCGATAGACAGGTTAACGTCGGACAAGGCCAGTGCTTCATCCGGCCCGGTACCGGCAAAGCGCACCGACAGCCGGCGTATATCAAGCCGGCCGCCGTTGTGAGCCGCAGGTGTGATTACTGTGCTGCCGCTTTGCGTACCCATGTGGCATTGACTCCTACGCTATAGTCTGGCAAAACCGTCTGTATAGTGCCCTGGCTTTTCAGGAAAGCCGCTGTAGCAGCCAGTGATTTGGCCGCACCACCACCCAGCCATTGTGCTGAGGCCTGTTGCTGCAAAGTCGGAAACTCATACAACGCCAGGCTGGCAGGCACTTCCGCAGCCTCTGCACCAGCCCATTTTGCGACTGCCTTGATTTGCGCTGAATCTGTTTTCCAGTTTGCCTTGTTGTTGCGGTAATCCGCATCCGTGGCCGCCAATAGCTTCACCAACTCAGTCAGGAATGCATCATTCTGTTTGGCGAAATCCTTGTTGACCACGATGCCATCAAAGGTTGCCGTGCCAGTCTGTTTGGCGATCTCACCAGAAGAGATTAGGGTCTTGCCGGTCTTCTTCACTTTGGCCAGTACAGGATCCCAGATGAACGTCGCATCAATATCACCCCGCTCCCACGCTGCAGCAATTTCTGGCGGACGCAAGTTAATAATCTTGACGCCACGCGCATCAACTTTTGCATGTTCCAGTGCCAGCAGAGTATGGAAATGCGAGGTCGACACAAACGGCACGGCAATGCGCTTGCCATTCAGATCGGCCAGCGTTTTGACATTGCTGCCATTACGCACCACCAGTGCTTCGGCATCATTGATATTGTCCAGTATCCAGAACAACTGTATGTTCAAACCCTGCGACAAGCCCGAGGCTATCGGTGCCGACCCTGCTTCACCTATCTGTACCGAACCAGAGGCCAGCGCACGGATAACATCAGCACCACTCGCCAGCTTGCGAAACGTCACCTTGTACCCGGTCTTTTGTTCCAGGTTGTGCGTTTCCTGCGCATAGCGCCAGGGCACGACCATGTCCTGATAAGCGATAACTACCTCTTTGGTTTCGGCAACAGCGTTCCCCATGAGGAAGACACTGGCGGCGAGGGCGAGAACATGCAGATTCTTTTTCATATATGTTGATGGACAAGTGGCAGACGGTCCAGTATATGAGCTGGTTTTGTGCCGTAAAACGAATCTTTCCGACTATGAATATGCAGTGCATGTATTGCGTACTTTGGGTATAAGCCGGGAGGGGACGTTGAGAGGCGTTGAGAGGCTTAAAAAAGAAAAATGTTCGGTGCCGTACACTGATCTGACTCCTGGCGTCGCATAATGGATATCAATGTGCACTATTTGTCAGTGCAAACTATAGCCACTAAAGCCAATAAAGGACATCGCGTGGAACGCCAAAAGCTTTTTCTGGAAGGCCCTATCACCAAAGCACTTGCGGCACTGGCGTTGCCCATTATCCTCGGCAACATTTTGCAGACTGGTTATCAGTTGACCGATGCATTCTGGGTGGGCCGGCTGGGTGCCTCGGCAGTCGCGGCGATTTCCATCAGTTTCCCGGTGACTTTCCTTGTTATTGCCCTGGGTTCTGGTCTTGCCATGGCAGGGGCGACGCTCACTGCACAGTATATGGGCGCAGGCCGGCAAGATATGGTCAATCATGTTGCTGCCCAGACCATGGTCATGGTCGCTATCAGCTCGGTGGTACTGGGCCTGATTGGGTATAGTCTGGCACCGCACCTGCTGACACTGCTGGGCGTAGAGCCAGCAGTTCACGATGGCGCGTTGGGTTTCATGCGCGTGTCCTTCATAGGCATTATTTTTGTATTCATTTATGCGATGTTCCAGGCACTGATGCGTGGCGTCGGCCAGACCAAAATCCCCTTGTATATCGTCGCAGGAACGGTACTGCTGAACTTCTTGCTTGACCCCTTGTTCATCTATGGATGGCAGATCATTCCTCCTTTAGGTGTCATGGGCGCGGCCTATGCAACCCTGGTGACACAGGCGCTGGCGGCCTTGATAGGCATGATCATTTTCTTGCGTGGCAGACATGGCATACAACTGGATTGGCGTGCTTTAAAACCAGACCCGGCCTATATCCGCCGTGCTTTCTTCCTGGGTTTGCCAGGTTCGGTCGAGCTCTCGACGCGTGGTCTGGGTTTGATCGTCATGTCCTTCCTGGTGTCCAGTTTTGGAACTGTCACGATTGCCGCTTACGGTGTCGGTGCAAATATTTTGCAAGTCATCACGATACCTGTCATGGGCATTTCGATGGCGATATCCACATTGGTGGGGCAAAATATCGGGGCCGGCAATATTGAACGCGCATCACGCATTACGGTGCTCGGTACCTTGATAGGCTTTGCCGTGCTTAGCGTGGTGGGCGTCATCGCCTATGCACTGGCACCTCTGATCGTCAGTTTTTTTATTCCCAATGATGCCGCAGTCATTGCAGAAGCCGCAAACTTCTTGCGCATCATGTGCCTGGCATGGGGGGGTATAGGTGTGCAGCTTTGCATCGTGTCGGCTTTCCGTGCCTCTGGCAATATGCTCAATGCCATGATCATCGCGCTGGTGTCACAGTGGATGGTGCAGTTTCCGCTGGCGTATGTATTATCCAAGCATACGCAACTCCATGCCCATGGCTTGTGGTGGTCATTCCCGGTGACGAATATCGTAGTCGCCCTGATTGCCATCTGCTGGTTTGCCAGAGGCAGCTGGAAAACCACCAGACTCACTGAGGATGACAGGCAAACGGCACTCGTCAGTCAGGAGACGATTATCGAGGATGGTATACGGTGACGAGCGTTTCTTGTCGCAAGCATGAATGCATTGAAAAAGGGATAGCGCCATGAGCATTTCAAAAACTCCTGATTATGAGTTGTACTATTGGTCGGTCCCGTTTCGTGGTCAATTTGTAAGGGCTATCCTGGCATGCGCCGGAAAAACCTGGATTGAGGCCGACGATGCATCCATCATGAAACTCATGAGCGGGCCGATAAAAAATATGCCAGTACCCTTCATGGGGCCACCCATACTCATCGACAAAAAAAACAGATTCGCCATCGCTGAAATGCCCGCCATTGTGCTGTATCTTGGCGAAACACTAGATATCATGCCAGCAAGCCCGGAACTCCGCGCCATGACCATGAAAATAGTCAATGATGCCAATGACGTCATCGATGAAATCACCCTGGATGGCGGGCGACAGATGTGGACAGAAAAACGCTGGAAAGAATTCATTCCAAGACTACAAAAGTGGATGTCACTATGGGAAGAAACCGGCAAGCGCCACGGTCTTAGGGCTGGCAGTGGATTTTTATTGGGCGGCAAGGAGGCAGGCATTGCAGACATCATGACCGCCACTTTGTGGTCAACTTTAGGTGATCACTTTCCCAAAATAAAAAAGTTGCTTGAAAAGACCGCACCCATGACTGCAAACCTGTCACAACGCATCAGTGCGCTACCTCCCTTGCTCAAGCTTGCCGCCAAGGCGCGCGAAGAGTATGGGGATGATTATTGTGGCGGCAAGATAGGTGAGTCAATGAAAAAGATCATAGGTACTTAGCCAAATGAGAGAGTCCTGCGGTCTTGACGTGAGGCTCCTTTGGCTTGATCAACTGGTCTTGAATTCAGATGAGACGCAGGATGGGCTGCATTATTGATTTTGGGATGTCATGATCTGTCTGTATTGATTTCAGATGCTGTATCCACTTCCTGTAAGCGCCCCAGACGTACCAGTCTTGAATTGATTGATCCTCTTGAGCGCCCAAATTCCCTGGCGATTTCGCTTACCTGTGCTCCTGCATCAAATGCTGCCAGCAGTTCGGTGTCGTCTATTGCGGTCCAGGGCTTTCCCGCATTTGTCGCCAGTGATTTTTGCTTTTCATTGCTCGCGGATTTTGCTATTGCTAATTCCGTTTCCTGTTTTCCTGCGCCCAGCGCCTGGGCTGCAAGAAACAGGGCACGGATAATCTGGGGTTGATTAAAAATTCCTTCATCTGGCAAAGCGTCGCCAGTTTCCGGGTGTATGCCGAGTGCCAGAGATTCGAGAATGGTTTTTGCTTTTTGAGGAGTCATAAATTTTCGTTTTCGGCAAATGAGAAATCAGCAAAGGTGATATGAAAAGAAGGAAATTGGCAAAATTATTTTTCTGTTGATGCCAAAGCATTGAGCTACAACGATAAGCTACAACAGAGATTGCTGATCCGTAAAGACTATTGCTGGGATTTTTTATTTGCTGTGTTTCCAATCGCAGATTTTTGCCAGAAAAAGTAAAGGAAAAATCAGATCAATGCGAAAAGCCGCTTAACAAAGAAATTTGTTAAGCGGCTTTTCATTTCTTGGTGACTCAAGCAGTAGCTTATGTATGTGACCTGATGCGCTACTTGCTCGTATAAGGCAATGCAAACATGTACAAGCCAGAAAATAGCATCAGAAATAGCGGAGGCAAAGGCGCATATGTTATCCACGACGACGGTTCACCCTGACCGATTGCTCTTGCCGCAAAATTGGCGATGACTGTCAGCGTAAAAACGATGGATAGCCAGCGGTGGCTTTGTCGTATCCAATCGCTCAAGTTCATGATGATTTCCCTGCTTGTGGCTTGGATGCAGCTTCTATCATTTTCCAGCCATTGCCAGACGGATCGCGAAAACCCGCATCCACAGTGCCATAGCGATCGACGGGTTCTTGCGTGAACTCAACACCGCATTTGCTCAAGCGTTCATAGGTAGCGCGGCAGTCATCCACCACGAGTACGTTTGCCGGCATGGCCCCTTTTGCTACCATCTCATGCAAGGTTTGCGCGGTTGCCGCGTCATGCAGCGGTGCTCCGGGCACGAACAAGCCTAGCTGGAAAGAGGGCTGCTCCGGATGCTGAACCGTCAGCCAGCGATAACTGCCATTACGAACATCGGTGTGGACGAGAAACCCCAGCTTGCCGACGTAGAATGCCAGCGCTTCATCCTGATCATGCACATACAGACCTGCCACATTAACACCTTGAGTCATATATCCTCCTGATTTGATTGAGGCTCCAGTTTGCCAGCGGCTTCCATGCGCCGCTTCTCCAAAACTGCTGTATTGAGATCAGGACGCGCCGCATTGCGCATGACACACTCAGGGATATGCACACCCGCATGCGGAAGTGTGCGTTCACGTTCCCGCAGTTCTCCCGGGCTTTCGCCAGTAATATCACGAAAGATGCGTCCAAAGGTGCCAAGACTGGTCCAGCCAGTCTGGAGTGCGATCTCGGTAACGGGCAGATCAGTATCGCGCAACAGAGTTTTTGCCCGCTCGATGCGGCGAGTGAGCAGGTAACGATGGGGAGGCAGGCCAAAAGCCTTCTTGAATTCGCGCGCAAAATGCGCCGCCGATACTGCGCTCACTTCAGCCAGCTTGTGGATAGGCCAGTCTTCATGGGCAGCCCCATCCATCCGGTCTTTCGCCCGCAGCAAACGTCGTAATAGTTGGGGACTTTGAGGCATCTTATCCTCGCACAAAAAAAATGCCAACCTCAAGAGTGGGCGCTGATGATACCGATCCTTGATGGACAGTATTGAAATCGAACCACCGACACAAGCATTTTCAATCTTATACGATACCTGTGCATTATCCAACCATGGTTGGCATATCCCATGCCAAGCTAGTATGGTCGAGAATGCCAGGCAAATTGATGGGCAAGTGAAGGTAGCTTCTCAGTTCTTGCCCGGTGCCTCTTCAGGGCCATTTTTTGCCGTGTTAGGGGTTGGCAATTGAGATGGGGTGTTAAAACATTTTTTTTGAATCACTGCCTGGTCCAGTGCTTCTTTTTCACCTTTTAATCTGGCGAATTCCGCTTGTTGCTCTTTGTTGCCAGAACCTGTGAAAAATGCCGCTGGCCAGAAAATAACGACGGCCGCTGCAGTTGCGAGATTGCCATTGCTTGCACTTTGATCAATTCGCGCTCCCATTTGCGACGCTCTTACCTGAATACGCTGCCCCTCCATTGCCAACTGATCGCAGTCGTAGGTTGAATATTGAAGTGGCGAGATATAAACCGCAGAAATATCCTTGGAGGTGGTTGCACATCCTGCAAGAAGGGACATTGACAAGGCGATGTAAGAAAGTTTCTTCATTTTTTGCTCGCAAAAGTAATATTCTGAAAATACTATTTGGACATGATCTACTCAGTTAAATACAAGCCCGTATCTGTAACGCTGAGTGCCAAATGGTTTTAGGATTGTTGCCATCACATAGTATTGCCCATCGCCTGCCACTGCTCTTATGCTGGGAGAAGTAATAGTTTGCTTGTGAAAAAATGAATCACAAACAAAAACGCCAATCTTTGCAGATTGGCGTTTTGTAAAATTATTTCTTGGTGGCCCGGGGCGGAATCGAACCACCGACACAAGGATTTTCAATCCTCTGCTCTACCGACTGAGCTACCAGGCCAAGACCAAGAATTATAGACATGTTGGAGGCTGTTTGCAAGCTTTTTCTGAAAAAACCTGTGCCCCTCTCTATGATGGGGCTTTGATCTGGCGCATCGGGCAGGTGGGTGGGCTTCCCGTATAATGGGGCATTATCTGGTTTTTGATGGGGGACTGATGTCTGCTCAGGTGCGGGATTGCGATATTTGTATCGTTGGTAATGGGGCTGTCGGCAAAGCAGCTGCTTTGGGCTTTGCCCAGGCGGGGTTGCGTGTGAACTTGTTGTGCGCTCCTGGTTCTGGAGTGCCTGCAGTTGTTCCCAATTCGGCTCTCGGTTTAACTGCTGACTGGGATGTGCGGGTATATGCGCTGAACCATGTGGCGCATGATTTGCTGTCTTCATTAAAGGTCTGGGATGCACTGGATCAGGCGCGGCTGGCCCCGGTGTCAGCCATGCAGGTGCAGGGTGGTGGTATTGATGCGGGCAGGCTGGGCTTTGATGCTTATGGTGCGCACGTGAATGAGCTGGCCTGGATCATCGAAGACAAGAATCTGAACCAGGCGCTGGATACGGCTTTGCGGTTTGCGCAAAATCTGACGCTGGTGCAGGGGCGGGCGCAGGCTTTGGCAGTTGGCGCTGATGCTGCACAGGTAGAGCTGGATGATGGCAGCAGCATACGTGCGTCTCTGGTCGTTGGTGCTGATGGCGCGCAGTCGTGGGTGCGTGGTGCTTGCGATATTGGCCTTGATTACCGGTCGTATCATCAGCAAGGTGTGGTGAGCAATTTTGAATGTACCAAACCGCATCACGGTGTTGCTCATCAGTGGTTTGTACAAGAGCAGGGTATTATCGCCCTGCTGCCTTTGCCTGGTAATCGCGTTTCTCTGGTATGGTCGGCGCCAGATTCACTGGCCGAGACTTTATTGCGTGAACCCTTGTCGGCTCTGGTGGAGCGTTTGATGCCGTATTGTGGTGAGGTACTGGGAGCCTTGCAGCCAGTGCTGCCGGAGGCGATCAAAGCTTTTCCTTTGCGCCTGATGCGGCCACACAGCATGATCGCGCCACGGGTTGCTCTGGTGGGGGATGCAGCGCATGCTGTGCATCCGCTGGCGGGGCATGGCATGAATCTGGGGTTTGCTGATGTAGTGGATTTGCTGAAAGTGATCAAAGAAAAAGAAGCACACCGGGATTGTGGTGATGCCCGTTTGCTGGGCCGTTACCAGCGTGCGCGCAAGGAAGAGGTGATGCTGATGCTGGCTACAACAGATGGCCTGGCGCGCCTGTTTGCATCTGATTTGACACCTTTGCGTACAATACGTGATCTGGGATTGAACTTGCTGAACCGCTTGCCAGTCATAAAGAACAAATTAATCGCCCACGCCATGGGGAAATAAGTCTGGCGTGGTGTCGTGATGTGTTTGTAAGTTTGCCGCAATGAATGCGACCAAGAACCAGACTACGGTCTTTATGGTTTTGACGTTCTTGCACATGTATGAAGAAAATGAAAGAAGATTGAAGATGAAAAAAACTCTACAAGGCCTGATGGTCATTGCGCTGGCCCTGGCTGGCAGTGCCTTTGCTGCCGAGACGGCGCAAGAAGCCAATGTGCGCAAGCTGGTACAGCCCACCTTTCGTGAAGGTGTGAAGATTGATTCGGTGACCAAGACGCCATATTCAGGTCTGTTCGAGGTACGCATAGGTTCAGATATCATGTACACCGATGAGAAGGCACAATTCCTGTTCACGGGTGAAGTCATAGATGCAAAGAATGGCACCAATTACACCAAGGCCAGGATAGATGACCTGACCAAGGTAAAGTTTTCTGAGCTGCCGCTGGAATCTGCATTGAAGATGGTCAAGGGCGATGGCAAGCGTGTCATTGCGGTATTTGAAGATCCGAATTGCGGCTATTGCAAACAGTTCCGCAAGACGCTGGCGACGATGGACAACATCACCGTGTATACCTTCATGTATAACATTCTGGCAGAAGATTCCAAAACCAAATCCAAAAACATCTGGTGTTCGGCTGACCGCAATAAGGCCTGGGATGAATGGATGTTGCACGGCAAGGTCGCACCTGAGGCTGCTGCCAACTGCAATACACCCAACGATAAAATTTTTGCCCTAGGCCAAAAGTTGCGTGTAACGGGTACGCCTTCTGTTTTCTTTACAGATGGCACGCGTGCGCCTGGCATGCTGGATGTCAAAACGCTGGAAAGCAGGATTGCAGCAGCAGCCGGCAATAGCAAAGCCAACTAATCCATTTAAAGTATTAATTCACGATGACTTCGTCGCCACGCTGGACAGGCATTTTGCTGGCAGCGGGACGCGGTCGTCGCTTTGATGCGAGTGGCCAGCAAGACAAACTCTTGCAAATGCTGTCGGATGGCAAATCGGTGGCACAGCATAGCGCACACAATTTGCTGGCGGTTATGCCGCATGTAGTTGCTGTGCTCAGGCCAGATAATTCTGTGTTGGCAGGCCAATTGCAGACAATGGGTATTGAGTGCCTGGTCTGTCATGACGCTGATGCGGGCATGGCGAATTCTCTCAAACATGCTTTGCGTGCCACCGCGGACAGTGCTGGATGGGTCATCGCCCTGGCCGATATGCCCTCAGTAAAAACTTCTACCATGTCACTATTGTTTGAAGCCTTGCAGGCAGGGGCTGGAATAGTCGCGCCGGTGTATCAGGGACGGCGCGGTAACCCGGTTGGGTTTGCCAATCAATACTTGCCACAATTGCTGGATTTGCAGGGCGACATTGGTGCCCGCAGTGTTTTACAAAGCAATCCGCTCACGCAAATAGAAGTGGATGACCCTGGCATTCATGAGGATATTGATACTCGCGATGCCTTGCTCAGTCATTTGGATAAAGGCGGGAAAGCAAATGCTTGAAATACAGGATTCAATGATTTTGTGATTAAAATACTGTAAATAAGACATGGTTTCACAGACGATACGCATGACGGCTAGGGATTTTCCACAATTTTTGACCTTCCCCACCAGTTTTGTTACTTCTAAATAGCTTGTGGATATATCTATACAACTAAAATAACCATAGAATAGCGGTTTTCTTCCACCTGATTTAGAAGTGGGCGGTATTGGTGCTGCCAAAATGTATGGATAATCTCAATCGAAAACTGGCAATACGGATAGGCATTGCCGGGCTTGCACCATTTATCTTTTTGACGCTGGCTTGCTGGATAGTGCATCCAGACTGGTTGGGGGCTCTGATCAAGGCACAACTGCATTATGGCATTGTGATTTTGTCTTTTCTTGGCGGTCTGCATTGGGGCGTAGCTCTCATGGCAGGTGGCGGGCATGAGAATGAAAACAAAAAAGTCCTGATCTGGGGCGTGGTTCCCATTATTATTGCCTGGCTGTTTTTGAACCATATGCTGATAGGTTTTATCGTGCAGGTTGCCGGTTTTATCGCAACCTACAAGATAGACAAGCGTCTTTATCAATCTTATGGTGTGCCAGCATGGTTTATCAATTTGCGTTTGCAATTGACACGTGCAGTCGTAGGGGCGCAGTTATTTACTTTTATTGCGGCCAATGTGCGTAATTACACCGCGTCATAAAATTCTGTTCCACTTTTCATTTCAGTACTCATTATTTAAGAAACAGAAAGATCGTTCAGAATGAAAAAAACGATAACAACAAAGAGACAAGTGACGAACGTGTCAGTATCCGCCCATGCACTGGCATATACCATCGTCCCCAAGGACCTGGCCGGACATATGTACCTGGTCACGCTGGATATCGCAGCGCCTGATGCCGATGGCCAGATCGTCAGCTTGCCGGCATGGATACCTGGCAGTTATATGGTGCGTGAATTTGCCCGCAACATCGTGCAGATCAAGGCCAGTTCTGACGGCAAAAAAGTCGCGCTGAAAAAGCTCGACAAGCACACCTGGCAAGCTGCGCCTTGCAAAGGCGCTCTGCGTATCACGTATGAAGTCTATGCCTGGGATTTATCAGTTCGCGCAGCGCATCTGGATCAAAGCCATGGCTTCTTCAATGGCACCAGCGTATTTTTGAGCGTGCATGGCCAGGAGATGAATGCGCATGTGGTTGATATTCAGCGTTCTGAAGATATCGCCTGCAAAACCTGGCGCGTTGCCACGTCCTTGCCTGAGTTGAAAGCCAAGCGTTACGGCTTTGGTACGTATGTCGCTGCCAATTATGATGAGCTGATAGATCATCCGGTTGAAATGGGTGATTTTGCGCTGGCGACATTTGATGCGCACGGTATCTCGCATGACTTTGTCGTGACCGGCAAAGTACCGAATATGGATATGGAGCGCATCATCGCTGATGTGCAGAAAATCTGCGAAACGCAAATCGCTTTCTTCGAACCACGCACCAAAAAAGCACCAATGGACCGCTATGTCTTCATGACCATGGTGGTAGGTGAAGGTTATGGTGGCCTGGAGCATCGCGCTTCTACTGCATTGATTTGCAATCGCACTGACTTGCCAGTCAAACACCATGCAGAGATGAGCGATGGCTATCGTGGCTTTTTGGGCCTGTGTAGCCATGAGTATTTCCACACCTGGAACGTCAAGCGCATCAAGCCTGCGGCCTTTGCCAGCTATGATTTGCGTCACGAAAACTACACCAGCCTGTTGTGGGTATTTGAAGGTTTCACCAGCTACTATGATGACCTGATGCTGGTACGCGCAGGCGTGATTGATGAAGCTGCTTACTTCAAGTTGCTGGCCAAGACCATCAATATGGTGACACGCGGTAGTGGTCGTACAAAGCAAAGCGTGGCTGAATCCAGCTTCGATGCATGGACCAAGTATTATCGTCAGGACGAAAATTCACCGAATGCGATAGTCAGCTATTACACCAAGGGTTCTTTGGTGGCACTTGGCCTGGATTTGATGATACGCGCAGAAACTGTCGGTAAAAAATCCCTTGATGACGTCATGCGTGCGATGTGGCAAAAATTTGGCCGCGACTTTTATGAGCGCAGTCTGTCAGGCAAGCAGCAGGGCCTGGGCGAGACTGAGTTTGAAAGTCTGGTCGAGCAAGTCGCTGGCGTGAATGTACGCCGCTTCCTCGACAAGCATGTGCGTGGCACCGAAGACGTGCCGCTGGCAAGTCTGTATGCAGACTTCGCCTTGCAGGTAAATGATGGCAGTGCGAGCAAAAAAGCCAGCCTCGGCGTGCGTGTGGTACGTGATGGCAATGACTGCAAGATCGCCAATGCACATGAAGGTCGTGCTGCGCATGTTGCTGGTTTGTCGCCAAACGATGTCATCATCGCCATCAATGGTTTGCGTGTAACTGCCGCAGATGCTGCCGATAGTCTGGCTATGGCGCTGGGTCGTTATCGTGTAGGTGAGACGGTGCAGATTCATGCCTTCCGCCGTGATGAATTACTGACTGTGCAAGCGAAGTTGCAAGCGGATGATGTGCCAGCTGTGACTCTGACAGTGCAGGCAGCGGGCAAGGCTGCCAGTTTGGTGAGACCGAGCTTTCAGAAACCTGGCAAGAAGTAAGTTGTAGTTTCGAAAAAAATGCCGCACAGTCAGATACTGTGTGGCATTTTTTATTTTTTGTGAAACCTGGATATTTCCCTTTGGGGCAGTGGGATAGTCAGCAAACTACCCAAACACCTTCGCCAGTTCCTCACCTGGATTCTCGGCCCGCATAAAAGCCTCGCCCACCAAAAATCCATGTACGTTGGCTTCACGCATGCGTGTAACATCCGCTGCTGACATGATGCCGGATTCGGTAATCACCAGTTTGTCTGGCGTAATCCTTGGCAGCAAGCCTATTGTCGTATCCAGCGACACTTCAAAAGTACGCAGGTTGCGGTTATTGATGCCCAGCATTGCTGTCTTGAGTTTCAGGGCGGCTTCCAGTTCTTCAGCATCATGTACTTCAACCAGGACACCCATGCCCAGTTCATGTGCGCAAGCTTCGAGGTCAGCCATCAGGCCGTGATCAAGCGCAGAGACGATGAGCAAGATGCAATCTGCACCCCAATGCCTGGCCTGATAAATCTGATAAGGATCGATCATGAAATCCTTGCGCAGTGCTGGTAGGCTGCACGCTGCACGCGCCTGTTGCAGATATTCAGGCGCGCCCTGGAAGAACTGCACATCGGTCAGCACAGACAAACAGGCCGCACCATGTTCTGCATAGCTTTGCGCGATCTCGGCTGGATGAAAATCAGGGCGCAGCACGCCTTTTGAAGGCGAGGCCTTTTTAATTTCAGCAATCACCGCTGCCTTGCCAGCAACAATCTTGCCACGCAAGCTGCCTTCAAAACTGCGCAGATCAGCTTGTGCTTCCTTGTTTGATTCAACTTCTGCACGCAGGCTGGCAAAGGATTGATATTTTTTGGCTGCTGCCACTTCATCCGCTTTGACTGCCAGGATTTTATTTAAAATGTCAGACATGAGCTTACTTCCCTAATTGCTGGGTGACTTCAATAAACTGTTCCAGCTTGGCCCTGGCTGCGCCGGATGCGATAGCTGTCTGGGCCAGCTTGACGCCGTCTGCGATTGACGTGGCGATACCTGCACCATACAAGGCCGCACCCGCATTCAGGGCAACGATATCGGTAGCTGCACCAGGCACATTGTTCATCACTTCGAGTATCTTGGCTTTTGATTCATCGGCACCAGATACACGCAGGTTGCGGTTGGATACCATCTGCAAACCAAAGTCTTCCGGGTGGATGTCGTATTCGCGGATTTCGCCATTCACCAGTTCACCCACCATGGTCGGTGCACCTAGTGAGACTTCATCCATATTGTCACGCCCCCATACCACCAGTGCATGTTGTGCCCCCAGCCTTTGCAAGACGCGGATTTGTATACCCACCAGATCAGGGTGGAACACGCCCATCAAAATATTCGGCGCACCTGCTGGATTGGTCAATGGCCCGAGGATATTGAAAATGGTACGTACACCAAGTTCGCGGCGCACTGGCGCAGCATGCTTCATCGCCGCATGGTGGTTCGGTGCAAACATGAAGCCTATGCCGGTTTGTGCTATCGACTGGGCGATTTGCTCAGGCTTGAGATTGATATTCGCGCCCAAAGATTCGAGCACATCAGCACTACCGGAAGAGGACGACACGCTGCGACCACCATGCTTGGCGACGCGCGCACCAGCGGCAGCGGTGACAAACATAGACGCAGTAGAGATATTGAAGGTATGCGCGCCATCACCACCTGTACCGACGATGTCGATCATGTTGTCCGTATTTGCCAGTGGCACCTTGGTTGAGAATTCACGCATCACCTGAGCGGCTGCAGTGATCTCGCCTATGCTTTCTTTCTTGACACGCAGTCCCATGGTCAGCGCGGTGATCATGACTGGCGACATTTCGCCACCCATCAGTTTGCGGAATAGGAACAGCATTTCATCGTGAAAAATTTCACGGTGTTCTATCAGGCGTGTCAGTGCTTCTTGTTGAGAGATGGTCATGATGCTGTTCCAGTCAAAAAGTTTTTCAGCAGGGCATGGCCATGCTCGGACAAAATGGATTCGGGGTGGAATTGCACGCCTTCGAGATTGAATTCTTTATGGCGCACACCCATGATTTCGCCGTCATCTGTCCATGCAGTCACTTCCAGGCAATCCGGCAGACTGGCGCGTTCTATCGCCAGCGAGTGGTAACGGGTAATCGTATAAGGGCTGGGCAAATTCCTGAAGACGCCAACGCCAGTATGCGCAATCGCAGAAGTCTTGCCATGCATGACTTGCTTGGCACGGATGACCTTGCCACCAAAGGCCGCACCTATGGCCTGGTGACCAAGGCAGACCCCCAGGATAGGCGTCTTGCCAGCGAAGCGTTCTATGACGGCGATGGAAACACCTGCCTCTGCTGGTGTGCAAGGGCCGGGTGAAATACAGATGTGATCGGGCTTTAAGGCTTCAATCTCTTCTATCGTAATTTCATCATTACGGTAGGTACGCACATCTTCACCCAGCTCGGCAAAATACTGCACCAGGTTGTAGGTGAAGGAATCGTAGTTGTCTATCATGAGTAGCATTTAAATTTCTCCATCCAGGCCATCTTGCACTTGTTCTGCTGCACGCAATACTGCGCGTGCCTTGTTTTCGGTTTCTTGCCATTCCATTTCTGGTACTGAATCAGCCACCACGCCAGCGGCTGCCTGCACATATAGCATGCCGTCCTTCAAGACACCGGTGCGTATCGCGATCGCCAGATCCATTTCGCCGCCGAAGGACAGATAGCCGCAGGCACCGCCATAAATGCCGCGTTTGACGGGTTCCAGCTCATCAATGAGTTCCATGGCCCTGACTTTCGGCGCGCCAGACAATGTGCCTGCCGGGAAGGTGGCTTTCAATACATCGAGGTTGGACAAATCGGCTTGCAACACACCTTCTACATTCGAGACGATGTGCTGTACGTGCGAATATTTTTCTATGACCATCTGGTCAGTGACCTTGACGCTGCCAGTCTGGGCGATGCGGCCTATGTCATTGCGGGCCAGGTCGATCAGCATCACGTGTTCGGCGATTTCTTTCGGGTCGGCCAGTAATTCTTTTGCCAGTTCTGCATCGCGTTCTGGTGTGGTGCCGCGCGGGCGGGTGCCAGCCAGTGGGCGTATGGTGACTTTCTTGCTGCCATCATTCAGGCTTTCATTGCGTACCAGAATTTCTGGCGATGCGCCTATGATTTGCATGTCGCCAAAATTATAGAAATACATATACGGCGAAGGATTCAGCGAACGTAGGGCGCGGTACAGTGACAGCGGTGAATCGACATAGGGTTTCTTGATGCGCTGGCCCACCTGTACCTGCATGAGGTCGCCTGCCATGATGTATTCCTTGGCTTTTTCTACAGCCTTCAGATAATCTTCCTTGGCAAACTCGCGTATAGCTTCTGTACGGACAGATGCCGATGTAACAGGTGCATCAACGCTACGGCGCAGCATCGCGCGCAAGTCTTTCAGACGCTGGCGAGCTTTGGACCAGGCTTCTGGCTGGGTAGGGTCGGCATACACGATGAGGTAGAGTTTGCCGGATACATTGTCGATGACGGCCAGTTCTTCGGTCAGCAATAACTGGATTTCTGGCAAGCCCAGATCATCTTTTGGTGCCTTGCCAGCCAGGCGCTTTTCTACATGGCGCACGGCGTCGTAACCAAAATAGCCAGCCAGGCCACCACAGAAACGTGGCAGGCCAGGGCGCAGCGCAACCTTGAAGCGGGCCTGGAATTCAGCAATGAAATCCAACGGATTCATTTCGCGGCTTTCTATGACCTGGCCGTTTTTCAGGACTTCGACTTTTTCACCAAAGCTGCGCACCAGGGTATTGGCGGGCAAGCCTATGAAGGAATAGCGGCCAAAGCGTTCGCCACCCATGACGGATTCAAGCAAGAAGGTATTCTTGCCACCGTTTTGGGTCTGTGCGAGTTTTAAATATAAGGTGAGCGGGGTTTCCAGATCGGCGAAGGCTTCCGCAATCATGGGGATACGGTTGTAGCCTTGCGCGGCCAACGATTTGAATTCGAGTTCGGTCATGGTTTTCTTTCAACCGCCTGCCTGTTCCTGAAGCTTATGCACGCGTCTACAGCAGCAGCGCACGCAAATTCGCTCAAGAGAGTATGGACGGGTAAGACAGATTGATATAACAAGCAAGAAGATGTGCTGGGGATGTGCACAGCCACTCGCGGCATTCGTGTATTAACAGAATTGCCAGCGTCGCCATAGCCAGGCCTCAAAAGTGCCTGGAGTGATCATGGAACGTTTGTTATCGAGGAACATTCGTTATGTGAATGGTTTGAAAGTCAATGAGAGTTTTTCGCTGACAGCAGTTGTGCTGCTACCAACAGGGTTTCGACTATACCATCACTTTGAATATTTTGTACAGCTTCACCGTGGTTGTATCCATACGGCACTGTCAAGACCGGGCAACCGGCAGCGCGGGCAGCAATCGCATCATTGCTGGAATCGCCTATGGCCAGCACTTGTGATGGTGGCAAGCCCAGAGCCTTGCAGGCTTCCAGCATGGGTAGGGGGTCAGGTTTCTTTTTTGCAAAGCTGTCACCGCCATAGACTTGCTCAAAATAATGGAATATTTCTTTCTTTTGCATCAACGGCAAGGCAAACGCCAGTGGCTTATTGGTGACGCAGACCAGGCGCAGACCCAGATCGCGCATGGCTTGCAGGCCTTCATGCACCTCAGGGTAAAGCTGGCTGTGGTCACCATTGATAGCCAGGTAATGACGCTGGTAAGCAGCCAGGGCATCATCAAAGCGGGCTGCTACACCAGCGGCATCAAAATCCAGGGACAAGACTTGCTGGATCAGATTTTCAGAGCCCTTGCCCACCATGGTCTTGATGACATCCAGTGTCAGCGCAAAGTCCTCGCGCATGCGGTTGATGGCGACCAGAAAGTCTGGTGCGGTATCGATCATGGTGCCATCGAGATCGATGATGGCGGCTTTGATTTTGCTGAGCATGGCGGGGGGCGATCAGAGGTAGGCTTTCCGCCTGGTGTGGCGAAAAGCCTGAATATGAAATTGAGGGTTAAACCTTGGACAACTCAAGGCGCATGGCATCGATGATGGCTTTGTAGTCGGGTTTGCCAAAAATGGCAGAACCGGCAACAAAGGTATCGGCACCAGCACGGGCTATCTCTGCGATGTTCTCGATTTTGACGCCGCCATCCACTTCCAGCATGATGTCGCGGCCAGATTCATCAATGATCTTGCGGGCTTGCGCGATTTTCTTCAGTGTATGCGGGATAAAAGTCTGACCGCCAAAGCCAGGGTTGATCGACATGATCAAAACGATATCGACTTTGTCGATGACATTTTCCAGTACATGCAGCGGTGTTGCCGGGTTGAATACCAGGCCAGCCTTGCAGCCATGGTCACGTATGATTTGCAGGCTGCGGTCTATATGTTCCGACGCCTCCGGGTGGAAGGTGATGATATTCGCGCCAGCCTTGGCAAAGTCGGGGATGATACGGTCCACAGGCTTGACCATCAGATGCACATCGATAGGCACTTGCACTTGCGGGCGTATCGCTTCGCACACCATGGGGCCTATGGTCAGGTTGGGCACATAATGATTGTCCATGACATCAAAATGGATCATGTCAGCGCCAGCGGCGATAACATTGCGGACTTCTTCTCCCAGACGGGCGAAATCGGCAGACAATATACTGGGAGCAATGCGGAAAGTAGTCATGATGGAATCGTGCTTGAAAAAGATATGCTATTTTACCTTGTGAGGGCAAGCGGCTGTTGTCTTCGTCTGGCACAATGAACATAGTTCATCATGAAAGAAAATTATGGCAGCGTATGAAATAAATGTATCGGTGGCGACGCAATACCTCAAAGACCAGTCCGATCCTGAGCAAAACAATTTCGTTTTTGCCTACACCATCACCATCAAGAATACTGGCACCGTGGCGGCGCAAGTCATTTCCCGCCATTGGATCATTACCGACAGCACCAACCATGTAGAAGAAGTCAAGGGCCTGGGAGTAGTTGGCCATCAACCCTTCCTGGCGCCAGGGCAAAGCTTTGAATACACCAGCGGCAGTTCACTGAGAACACCACAAGGCAGCATGAAGGGCACTTATTTCTGCGTGGCAGAAGACGCCCATCGCTTTGAGGCAGAGATACCTGAATTCGTTTTGTCTTTGCCGCGTACCCTGCATTGATACTGGCATGGCCCAGGCTTATTGCGGATTTTCAATATCCTGGCTTTGCTTGCTTTGCTCTATCGGCTTTTTATCTTCTTTGGGTGGTGTTTCTGGTCTTTCTGGCGCGCGGCCATGAAACATCGTCCACCAGACGATAAAAATCAGCATGAACATCGCTACGCCTGCTTCCAGCGCTAATAACCACATCGCATTCACCTCGCTCAATAAATTAAGCGCATTGTACCTGCTAATTTGTGTGCTTATTTGCGCACCTAATTACAGGTGCTGGTCCGGCGCATTACAATAGGCATACCGGCATTCATGCTGCATACCCCTACTCAATAAAATCAGGAGCATCTATGACATACGAATGTATTTTGACTGAAACCCGCGACAAAGTCGGCTTGATCACCCTGAACCGCCCCAAGGCCATGAATGCGCTGAACGATCAGCTCATGGATGAACTGGGTCTGGCATTAAAAGCTTTCGACAAGGATGAGAACATCCATTGCATTATCCTGACTGGCAGTGAAAAAGCCTTCGCCGCCGGTGCCGACATCGCCGCCATGGTCGGCTATAGCTTCATGGATGCCTATAAGGACGACTACATCACCCGCAATTGGGAAACCATGCGCCAGATCCGCAAGCCAGTCATCGCTGCTGTCGCCGGTTATGCCCTGGGCGGTGGTTGCGAAGTCGCCATGATGTGCGACTTCATCATCGCTGCTGAAAATGCCAAGTTCGGCCAGCCAGAAATCAAGCTGGGCACTTTACCTGGCGCGGGTGGTACACAGCGCCTGCCACGCGCGATCTCCAAATCGAAAGCCATGGACATGTGCCTGACTGCGCGCATGATGGATGTGGTCGAAGCAGAACGCGCAGGCCTGGTATCCCGCGTCGTGCCGCTGGATAAACTGATGGAAGAAGCGTTCGCAGCAGCTAACACCGTTGCCTCTATGTCTTTGCCTATCATCATGATGGCCAAGGAATCGGTCAACCGCGCTTATGAAACTACGCTGTCAGAAGGCATACAGTATGAGCGTCGCCTGTTCCAGGCCAGCTTTGGTACGGAAGATCAGAAAGAAGGTATGCAAGCCTTTCTGGAAAAACGTCCAGCAGTATTCAAGAATAAGTAATTTGTCTTTAGTTTCTAGTTGTATAGAGACTATGTAGAGGCGCGTCATATATGACGTTCCTCTACAAATTAAATCGCATTTATACAGCTCTAAAAAATAGATCGCATTCGCGAAGCAATGCAAGCACGTTCCAGATCCACGCAAGCTCCTTCCCCTTCAATAGGAAGGTAGGGATGGGGATGGGTTCCGGTTGATCAGCAAAATCAGCACTATATAGATAGCCCCCGAACCCGTCGCTTCTGCGCAGGCAGGAGCCCAGCGTCGTCGATGATGTGCGGCGAGGCAAGCTACTCAGCCATACGCCAAACACCGAGCTAGTAGGGTGCGCCGTGCGCACCGTTCTCTTATCTTACATATACAGCCCTTTTATACAGCCGCTAGTTTTGCACCATAAGCAGTAAGAAGAAGTGCACAGTTACTCAAAGAGCGGTGCGCACGGCGCCCCCTACAAAACCACCCCCCGCCCCGTCCCCAAACACAGCCGCCCCAAGAAT
>NZ_JBMPPK010000028.1:0-74303 GCF_049339405.1 Undibacterium sp. Tian12W | reverse complement strand
TGACAGCACAATCTGCACTGGACGTCACACTGGCCCGCGGCGCCAACTTCCTGAGCCTCGGCGCTGGTAATGACCGCGTTGTACTGTTGGGTAACTATGTTGCCGGTACCTACAACACGACAGAAAATGGTGTGAACCTGAATGCACAGTCCACAGCGACTGCAGTTGCCCGCGTTGTAACAGACACGATCAACCTGGGTACAGGTAACGATACACTGGTGACTTACGGTGCGATCAACCTGGCTGGTGCAACTTTGTCTGGTATTGAAAACATTGTTTCCAATTCAGCAGTGGTGATTACTGCGAGTCAGTATGCAACACTGATCGCTGCGCGTGCTGCATTGAATCTGTCTGGTCCGGTACTGACCTTTGCTGGCGTTGGTCCGCATCAACTGACGATTGTGGATGATGTGGCGGGTGTGAATAATATTGATCTGTCCTACATCTCCATCACTGGTGGTACGCTGGTGTATGACGTGACGTCGTCTTCGAATGTAACTGGCGGTGGCGTGAACAACACAACTGTCAGCAATGCGATAACAATATCTGGCGGTGCGACAGCAACAGCTGGCATCATCGGTACTTCTCCATCTAACGGTGGCGGTACAGCATTGGCTCCTATCGCCCTGACAGCAGGCGGCGTATTTAACAGCACTGCAAACGTGAACGATAACTTCACAGGCAATGCAGCAGCGCTGGTTGGTACAACCATCAATGGTAATCCTGGCGATACAGACATCATCACCTTTACTGGCGGCGGCAGTATCGTTATTGGTGGTGGCAATACTATTACCAACATCAAAACCATCGCTACAGACAATACATCAACCGACGTGTACTTCAACGTTGCGGCTGCAGGTGTTACTACCATCAATGGTGGCACAGGCAATGACCGCGTCTACCTGGCTAACTCTGGCAGCTCCATGCTGGCTGGCAATATCAACCTCGGTAATGGTAATAACCAGTTGACACTGGAAGGGAAGACTTATAGCGGTACTTTCACTGCCGGCTCTGGTACAACTGACTTGCTGATATTTGCCAATGGCAGCAATATTTCTGCAGCCAATATCACTGGTTTTGAGCAGGCATTGTTCACATCAAATGGTTCATTCACGATGACCGCTGCGCAGTGGGCTGGTTTCGCAACGGTGACTGCAGCCGGTACAGAAACGCTCACGCTGACAACGGCGGGTACGGTTACAGCTCTGGCCAACACTGAAAACTACAACCTGGCTAACGGTACCAATACATTCACCGCTGCTGTTAATACAGCGAGCGTTGTTGGTGGCACAGGCAACGACACACTGAACATCAGCGAAGCAATCTACAATGCTACCATCGCCACTATCAACGGTGGCCTGGGTACTGATGTTCTGAACGTTGGTGCAGTAACCGCATCAATCGACTTGAGCACAAAAACAACTGGCATTGAAACTGTCAATGTCACTGGTGGTACCAATGCTGCATGGACCGTGAAAAATGAAAACGGTGCCGGCGTGACTTTGAACTTCACCAAGTCTGCTGCTACTAATATCAGCAATGTTGTTTTGGGCGCAGGTGGTCAAACGCTGAATATTCTGGGAACTGGTACAGGTAACATAACCATCACTGGTGGTTCTGGTGCTGATACGATCAACCTGTCCACGACAGCAACGGGTAATGATGTTATCGCTACTGGTTCTGTTCTGGCCAATATCGACACTGTGGCAAACTTCAAAGTTGCTGGCGCTGACGTGTTCAAAACTGGTACAGCAGCAACAACGCTGAACCTGTTGTCTATCGCTACTGCTGACGTATCTACTCTGGCAGCAGCAATCGCTACAGCAGCAACTGCAGCTGGCGCGGCTCTGGCAGCGAATACTCAGGCTTATGTGATCACTGTAGCCGCAGGTACAGCAGCTGGTACTTATGCTTTTCAAAACATCGGTGGCACTGTAGGTACTGTGGATGCAACTGACTTTATCGTTAAAATCACTGGCGCAGGTTCCATCGTCGCTGGCGACTTCATCGCTTAATCAGGTTCGCAGCAAAGCAGGGGAGTGATCCCCTGCCACGAAATGATAAAAATAAACAAGCCCGACACTGCATAGTGCCGGGCTTGTTTGTAACTGCCGTCATCAGCCACAGATACAATAAAATTGCTGCGTCTTTGAATGTGAAGCATCACAATCACCTCGAAGACACCAGCCAAATTTTTATGTACTCATTTCCTCGTTCGATCAAGTCAGCAAGACACGCCATCCACACCTTCACATATGCAGGCATGTTGCTTTTTACTTCGACGATACATGCAGAGCCTCCGCAGACTACGCTACCAGACTGCAGCACAATACTGCCCTCAGAATATCAATGGCAAGCACTCGACTGGTCACATCTGCGCGCTGCTGATTTGCCACGCGCATTTAAAATTTTCCCTGATCAGCAACCAGATTGCGCAAGGGATGCGGCCATGTGCAGCGAGGCCGAAAGCAAGAGAAGCATAGAAGTCGATGTAGATGTGTTTTTCCAGGACTCTGCGATCTGGAGTAAGCCGGAACAATTGCAGTCTTATATGGCACTCGTTAACCGCTATTACCAGCAGGCACGCATTACTTTCAATTTCAAATTCCGTCCGGCAAACGAATTGCCAACGTGGGCAGAGAACCGCAATCAACTGACGATCATTTTTGCTGCGGCCATGCCCGCCCCGGCAGGTAAGGTCGCTGATGCATTTGGTAATTTGCCCGCAGGTAAAGCAGTATTTAACGATGTACTCATGCAGCGCCAGGACAGACATGCGAATCCCTATTTCCTGATGGGCAAGCCTTTAGGGCATGAACTAGGTCATGTACTAGGCCTTGCGCACACGCAGGACAAGGCATTGTTGATGACTCAGGGCACCTCACCACAAAACGCGCTGGATATATTGCCAGAGCAGGCATTGATCATGCGGGTCATGGCGTTGCAGCGTTTTGGTGGCAAACTTGATCCTGTGAGTACATGTCATTAAGAAAATTAATTATTGAGTAATTTTGTCATTTCGTTATTTTTTAAAAGATCGCCTCTTGTGAAATGTCCCGTAGCCTTGCTTGCAAAGGTGCTTAACACGAATGGAAAAGGTAAAATGCCGGTATTCCGTCACTGCGAGCTATCATGACTGCCTCTACTTCCAGCACTTCCCCGCAAGAAATCACGATTACCCGTCCAGACGACTGGCATTTGCATGTGCGCGATGGCGCAGCCCTGGCCAGCGTGTTGCCGCATACGGCAGCGCAGTTTGCCCGCGCCATCATCATGCCTAATTTGAAGCCACCAGTCACGACAACTGAACAGGCTGCTGCCTATCGTGAACGCATACTTGCTGCTCTGCCTGCAGGCATGAATTTTGAGCCGCTGATGACCCTGTACCTGACCAATAACACGCCACCAGATGAGATACGCCGTGCCAAGGACAGTGGCTTTGTGCATGCCGTGAAGTTGTATCCAGCAGGTGCCACCACTAATTCTGATGCTGGCGTGACTGATCTCAAAAATTGCTACAAGACGCTGGAAACCATGCAGGAAGTCGGCATGCCTTTTCTGGTGCATGGCGAGGTGACAGACGCCGACATCGATTTGTTTGACCGCGAAGCCGTATTCATAGACCGCGTCATGCAACCGCTGCGCAAGGACATGCCGGAATTGAAAGTGGTATTTGAACATATCACCACCAGTGATGCTGCTGCTTATGTGGCAGAATCCGGCGGCTCGATTGCCGCAACGATTACTGCCCATCACCTGCTGTACAACCGTAATGAAATTTTCAAAGGTGGCATACGCCCGCATTATTACTGTCTGCCAGTGCTGAAGCGTGAAACGCATAGACAAGCACTGGTCAAAGCCGCCATCTCGGGCAGCAAACGTTTCTTCCTGGGTACTGATTCTGCCCCGCATGCCAAGGGTTTGAAAGAACATGCCTGTGGTTGCGCTGGTTGCTACACGGCGCTGCATGCGATGGAATTGTATACCCAGGCTTTTGAACAGGCCGGTGCACTCGATCAACTGGAAGCATTCGCGAGTTTCAATGGCCCTGACTTTTATCAATTGCCACGCAATAGCGGCAGCATTACCCTGGTGCGTGAAGACTGGCAAATGCCGGCAGAACTGCCATTTGCCGATACCAGCATCGTGCCGCTGAACAGTGGTGAAACCCTGCACTGGAAAATGCGCACTGCATAAATCTGGTTGGCAATTCATGACACGTTTTTTTGATGAGATAGACTGGTCGCAAGCCTGGTTTTCTGCCGTGCGCGAATCGGCTGGCAGCTTGCTGGCGGCCGATGACTGGCGCTCGCAACTCAATTATCTCGCTCTGCAGGCAGGGTTAAGCAATCACCTTGAATTGCCCCTGCGCTTTATCACACAGGAAGAATTGCCAGAGGGCGCGGCCTATGAAGCGCATATCAGTGCCACTGGCCAGGTGCCCACGCGAGAGAACCTGCATGATTTTTTCAATGCCCTGGTGTGGCTGACTTTCCCTGCCATCAAGCGCCAGTTGAATGCCTTGCAGGCGGCGCAGATTGCCAGTCTGGGCATAGGCAAGTCACGTGGCCCGGCGCGTGATGCTGCCACCATTTTTGACGAGAATGCTGCCTTGCTGGTTCTTGCTGATACGACTGACGGCGCAGAACTGATCGCAGCCTTGCGCGCTCATGCATGGCAGGATGCCTTCGTCATGCAGGCAGATAAATTCGGGTATTGCGCCGAAGTCTGGTGCTTCGGCCATGCCCTGATGGAGAAACTGGTCCAGCCTTATAAGGCGATCACTGCGCATACTTGGGTAGTGATGGTGGAGCCAGCTTATTTCACACTGGATGCAATCGCGAGACGCGCGCATATTGACGGCGTGGTGGCCCAGCAACTGGCCAGCCAGGCGTTGACAACAGCAGATTACACGCCATTGCCTGTGCTCGGCCTACCAGGCTGGTGGTCCCAGCAGGATGCTGCCTTTTATGAAGACCAGCAAGTTTTCAGGGCAAAACGCCAGAACTGAATCCAGCGTGTTTCAAAACCTCATAAACTACATTGATCAGGCCGCAGCACTGGTCTGCAAGATATGGAATAACTGATCTTTCAGGCTGAGGCGTATTTTCTTTAAACCTTCCAGTGCGACATCTCCCAGGTGTTCTGCGCCGTTTTCTGCACGATTGACGGCCTTGTCTGCCTCATCATACTCAGTAAACAGCTTGGCGAAATGCGCATTCTCAGCCTTTGGTTCATGTATGGCTTGTTTGAATTCAGGGAATTCGGTGGAAAGAGGATGGTGATCTACTTGCATGGATACTCCTTTGACGATTGAGGAAAAGATTTTCCTTGTCTTCATGTTAAGCTTATAAAGTTCACCATCCTTGATCTACGTCAAGGTAAGGCGAGAAAGACTGCTTGCCAGTTTTTCAGATTTGCCACAGTGAAATGCTAATCAAAGAAGGCATAACCAATTTCAGGTAGAATATTTGTGCAGCGCGAAGTACCCTCAGGTATATGCCATTGAGACTCTGGCTACTGCTTCTTAGCAAATCAATCAGGTCTGGATCCATGGTCTGGACAAATTCTGCCGTTATGGCTTTAGGCTAACACCGGGACTGGCTGCAACGATGTTCAGCAAGCACTCACATCCTCCAGTATCATCAGGCCAGCAGACTGGGCGGCATACCGCTACCATGTCCCTGCGCAAGGCCATCGTACTGGGTATAGGCCTTGGTATCCTGATCCCCGCCGTCCTGCTTGGCACCGTGCTGGCCAGGGATAGCTATGAGCGCGAATATGAAGTGCGCGTGCGTGGCCCGCTGAAGCAATATGCCAGCATGCTGGAACAAACCATGCCCGTGCCATTGTGGCAAGTCGATGCGACCAGTGCCCAGAGTTTTGTCAACTCCGTCATGCTCAATCCTGATGTAGTGCGCATTATTGTCGAAGATGCCGCCCTGGGCCGTTTTGTCCATGCCGAGCAGGCCATACAACAAAAGCAAGGTTTGATCAGTGAAACCCGCAATATCCGCAAAGATGGCGCGGTCATAGGCCGGGTCACGATAGAAATGAGTAGTTACTGGATGGAGCAGGAATTCCTGAAAAAATTCCTCAAGGGCGGTGCGGCCATCCTGGTGCAATTGCTGATTTCTTTTTTTCTGTTATGGCTGCTATTCCAAAAACGCATGATGCGCCCGCTGCAGCAATTGCAGCGCGATGTAGATCGTCTCGGTGAAGGGCATCTGGAAGAGGTCGTCAGTGCCGCCCGGCCCGATGAACTCGGCAGCCTGGCGCTGGGGGTAGATTCCATGCGCCTGCGTTTGGGTGAACTCATGAACGAGCAGGCCAGCCACAATGTCACGCTGGAGCAAAGGGTCACTGATCGCACCAGGGAGTTGCATGCATCGAACCAGGAGTTGCGCACGGCCCTCAATGATTTGAACAGCGCCCATGCCGAAATCCAGCGCAGCGACAGAATGGCTGCACTCGGTTCGCTGGTCGCAGGCGTGGCCCATGAACTCAATACGCCTATAGGCAATTCTGTGACGGTGGCCAGTACCATCCATGACCTGAGCCGCGAATTCAACAAGAAAATGGCACAGGGTGTCACCCGTGCGGCCCTGCAAAATTATGTCGAAAATAACCTGCAGGCCAGCGATATACTCTTGCGCAATTTGCATAGCGCGGCTGACCTGATAGGCAGTTTCAAGCGCGTGGCGGTAGATAGAACCAGCGCCCAGCGCCGGGTGTTTTTCCTGGATGAAGTCGTCAGGGAAACCATGCTGACCATGGGGGCCAGTATCAGGCATCATGTGCATGAAGTCCGTATCGATATCCCGCCTGGCATACGTATGGATGCCTACCCAGGTTTGCTCGGGCAGATTATCAGCAACCTCATCAATAATGCCATCCTGCATGGCTTTGATGGCCGCGAAAATGGTGTCATCGATATCAGGGCGCATTTGCTGGATACAGAACCTGCCAAAGTGGAGTTAAGCGTCAATGACAACGGCGTTGGTATTGCTGACATCAACCTCGGGCGTATCTTTGATCCCTTCTTCACGACCAAACTGGGGCAGGGCGGCAGTGGCCTGGGTTTGAATATTGTCTATAACCTGGTGTGCGATGTGCTCGGAGGCAGCATACGGGTAGAGAGCGAGCTGGAAAAAGGCAGCAGCTTTATCATGCAAATGCCGCTGTGTGCTCCCGGTCATGCTGATGATATGGAGTAGTAAAGACGGCGTAGTGAAAACTGCGCATTGAAACTGCGCATTGAAACTAAATAGTGAAAGCGAAATGGTGAAGACGAATTCAGTGGCTGGACTTGGCCACATCAGACCAGCCTTGCGGGCAATTTACCTGGGAAGACAGTTTTTGATATTCGCCAGAAGCCCGCAGCTTTTTCAGGCCAGCATTAAACGCTGCAACCCTGCCCGCACTGGTCGGCAGGCTACGTGACATCATCAGGTGAGTCGTAAAACTCTCCGTCATCAGTTTTGGGTGCGCAGACAACTGTGCCGCATCGGCAGGGGAAAAATTCTTTGCCAATAAATCACAGGTGACGTTTCTCTCCATAGGGGCGATATCTACCCGCTTCAACAGCAAAAGCTTCAGGGCGGCCGTATCATTCGGCAGTTTTTCCATCTTCAGGTCACCCTTGTTCGCCATCGCCCAGATCTCTGGCGTGTAGGTATAGTCTTGTATCATGGCGATACGGTAGGGCTTGAGGTCGTCGAGTTGTTTCCATTTAAAATCGATGGCGTTGCGATAGACAAATACCCATTGCTCGGTAATGACATTATCACTCAGGAAAAAACTCGCATCATGCTCAGGCTTATGACCCCAGTAAGCCGTGCCATCCCATTTACCTGCGCGGCTCTCAGCCAGTGCGCGTGACCACGGTAAGAAAGTAAATTCCACCTGATAGCCTTCGAGTTCAAAAGCACGCCGCACTATGCTCAGGGCTATGCCTTTGTCTGGCCTGCTTTCAGTCGCATACGGAGGGAGTTCACCAGTAGCAATTTTGAGTAATTTTCCTTGTGCCGATGACAAGCCTGGCAACAAGGGGAGCAGTATCAGCAGAGCGACAGCAAACCAGGATGAGCATGCTTTTTTCATGATACCGCCTTCATCAAAAAGGGATTCAGTAGCCTATCATCTGCCTTATTGCTATTTCTGGCAAGTCGCTGGCGTGCAACAGGGTGCAGACCACAGCATCAGACTTTAGTGCGCAGGCCATAGTGCGCAGACCAAACCATGCTGGAATCATGAATGACAAACAACAACGGGAGCCTGAGCTCCCGTTGTTGTTATGTTGTTCCTTATCTGGTTTTGCAATCTGGCCTTGCAGGCTTATTGCTCGCGCAACCAGGTCTGGGTGCGGCCAAACATCGGTGCGCCTATGTAGCCACGTACATTCAATTTCTTGTTGTTTTCAATCACACTGAGCTTGCTGCTATACAGCTTGCCATTGCCCGGATCAAGGATTTTGCCACCGGTATATTCGTCACCGTCTTTTTTGAGGCCAGACAAGATGGTCATGCCGACAATGGGCTGGTCTTTATTTGCGCCTTCACATTTGTCGCATTTTGGGTTCTTTTCTGGAGCATCGGCTTCCAAAAACAGTTTTTCTATCTTGCCCTGCAATTCACCGGCAGTTTCGGTGATACGTATCAGTGCCTTGGGTTTGCCTGATTTGTCATCGATGCTCTTCCACAGGCCGACCGGGCTTTCTTCAGCCTGTGCCAGCAGTGGCATACCTGCGAATGCGATGAATGCGGATAGTACGGATAACACAAGTGGAACTGTTTTTTTCATGCTGTCTCCAAAAGAAAAACTTAGGTGCCTGCTTCGGTCTCTGATTTATGTGATTTGATTGTACGTGGCAAAATTTTCACCACGTACAATATTTTTAGAGTACCTACTTTAACCCACGGTATTGCAACATCTTACGCTGGTGGCAGTTTATCTAACTGCGCTAACTGTTCCAGCAGTTTTTGCAGGGTTGCCTTGAAATTCGCCAGACGTTCTCTCTCAACCGCGATGACCTGTGCAGGTGCCTTGGCGACAAAGCCTTCGTTACCGAGCTTGGTCTCCAACTTGGTAATTTCACCTTCCAGGCGGGCGACTTCCTTGCTGATACGCGCACGTTCTGCTGCCACGTCGATTTCCACCTTCAGCATCAGCTTCGATTCGCCAACGACGGATACCGGTGCCGGTGACTCAGGCAGGGCATCAACGACAGCTACCTCAGACAGTTTCGCCAGTGCTTCCAGGTAAGGCGCAAAAGACTGCAGGCGGGCCTTGTCTTCTGCATTTGCAGCCTGCAACAACAGTGGCACGCGCTTGGCAGGGGACAATTGCATTTCACCGCGCAGGTTACGGCAGGCGTCGGTCATGGCTTTCAGTGCCTGCATCCAGGCTTCTGCTGCAGTATCGACATTGGCAGCGACAAACAGCGGGTAAGGCTGGATCATGATGCTGTCGCCAGCCGGGTTCAAAGTCTTGCCTGCCAGCGGTGCCACGGTTTGCCACAAGGCTTCGGTAACAAAAGGGATGACAGGGTGAGCCAGGCGCAAGATCACTTCGAGCACGCGCAAGAGTGTACGGCGGGTCGCGCGTTGCTGCGCTTCATTACCTTGCTGTACCTGTACCTTGGCAACTTCCAGATACCAGTCGCAATACTCATCCCAGACAAACTTGTAGATGGCAGAAGCGATATTGTCGAAACGGTAGTCAGCAAAACCTTTTTCTATCTCGGCCTCTGCACGTTGCAGGGTAGAGATGATCCATTTGTCAGCTTGCGAATATTCCAGATCAGCATCAGTGACGCCAGCACCAAAACCACAATCCTTGTCTTCAGTATTCATCAAGACAAAGCGGGTCGCATTCCACAACTTATTGCAGAAATTGCGGTAACCTTCGCAACGGCCCAGATCGAAATTGATATTGCGGCCCAGCGACGCATAGCTGGCCATGGTGAAGCGCAAGGCGTCCGTACCATAGGCCGGGATGCCATCGGCAAATTCCTTGCGCGTAGCTTTTTCTATGCTTGCTGCCTGTTTGGGGTTCATCAGTCCGGCAGTACGTTTCGTTACCAGTTCATCGACACTAATACCATCAATGAGGTCGATAGGGTCCAGGGTATTGCCCTTGGATTTGGACATTTTCTGGCCGCTGGAATCGCGCACCAGGCCATGTACATACACGGTATTGAAAGGCACCTTGCCGGTGAAGTGCGTGGTCATCATGACCATGCGCGCGACCCAGAAGAAAATGATGTCAAAGCCAGTGACCAGTACTGAAGATGGCAGGAAGTGTTTGATGTCCGGTGTTTCTTCAGGCCAGCCCATGGTAGAGAAAGGCACCAACGCAGACGAGAACCAGGTATCGAGTACGTCATCATCACGCTTCAATGCACCAGTGTAACCAGCAGCAGTCGCCTTGGCTTTTGCACCGGCTTCATCATGCGCAACAAAGATTTCACCATTATCGCCATACCATGCCGGGATTTGATGACCCCACCACAATTGGCGTGAGATACACCAGTCCTGGATATTGTTCAACCACTGGTTGTAAGTGGTCGTCCAGTTTTCCGGGATGAATTTGATTTCACCGTCAGCGACTTTTTCCAGCGCCACTTCAGCGATGGATTTGCCGGGGAAGAAAGTACCTTCCGGTGCCGGTTTGCTCATGGCCATGAACCACTGGTCAGTCAACATAGGCTCAATCACCACATTGGTACGGTCGCCACGTGGCACCATCAGCTTGTGTGGTTTTACTGAATCCAGCAAACCTTGTGCGTCGAGGTCAGCAACGATTTGTTTGCGGGCGACGAAACGGTCCATGCCTTGATATACGGCAGGGGCGTTTTCATTGATTTTGGCATCCAGAGTGAAAATGCAAATCATCTCCAGTTTGTGACGCTGACCAACTGCATAATCGTTCATATCATGCGCAGGCGTGATCTTCACACAGCCAGTACCAAATTCCTTATCGACATAGCTGTCGGCAATCACCGGGATTTCGCGGTCTGTCAGCGGCAGTTTGAGCATCTTGCCAACCAGATGTACATAACGTTCATCCGTTGGATCTACCGCCACGGCAACGTCACCCAGCAGGGTTTCAGGGCGGGTAGTTGCTACCGTCAGGTGGCCAGAGCCATCTGCAAACGGGTAGCGGATATGCCACATGGAGCCATCTTCTTCTTCCGACACGACTTCCAGATCAGAAACTGCCGTACCCAGAACAGGGTCCCAGTTGACCAGGCGTTTGCCGCGATAGATCAGGCCCTGCTCTACCAGCTTGACGAACACATCGGTCACGCTCTTCGAGCGTTCGGCATCCATCGTGAAATATTCACGGTCCCAGTCGGCAGAGGCACCCATGCGGCGCATCTGGCCGGTGATGGTGGAGCCGGATTTTTCTTTCCATTCCCAGACTTTTTCCAGGAATTTTTCACGGCCCAGATCATGGCGCGAAATCTTTTGTGCATCCAGCTGGCGTTCTACCACGATTTGCGTAGCGATACCGGCATGGTCAGTACCCGGCACCCAGGCCGTATTGTGACCGCGCATGCGGTAGTAACGCGTCAGGCCATCCATGATGGTCTGGTTGAAGGCATGGCCCATATGCAGGGTGCCTGTCACATTTGGCGGCGGCAGTTGTATCGAGAACGAGGGTTTGCCTTCATCCATGGTGGCGGCAAAATATCCACGTTTTTCCCACTCGCCACGCCAGGATTGTTCGATTTCTGCGGGCTCAAAAGACTTGGCTAATTCCATAATATGATCTGCGGTGATTGCTAAACCTTTGATTATAAATGAGGAAAGTGCATAAGGCGGTTTTTCCTGCGGATAGCATTTAATAAAATATTTTAAAGACAATAAATATTTTAAATCTTGTCACTTGTAGGCAGCAAAGCGACAAATGCCATGTTGCCACCATGCATCTGGCTTGTTGTTGCCTGAAAGATTGGATTAAGATGTTTGCAAACCTCTGGGGACATCATGAAAAGCCTGAACAATACGGCATATGCCCTGCATTTAGTCTTGCTGCTGATAGCCCTGCCTCAGCCAGCCAGGGCTGAAGAACCGAATACGGAAGAAGACCTGGCCCTGGTCTATGGTGACAAATATAGTGACAAGTCCGTCATCAGCGTTGCCACAGGCTCGGCCCTGCCTTTGCGCCGCGCACCCGCCGTGGCCACGGTGATTACTGCTGCCGATATAGAGGCAACCGGTGCCACCAGCCTCGATGGCATACTGGAAACCGTACCCGGCTTGCATGTAGGGCGTTCTACCGTCATGAATATGGCTATTTACACCATACGCGGGATGCGCAATACGCTCAGCAATCCCCAGGTACTGGTGCTCATCAATGGTACGCCTGTCATTAATGCCTATACCGGCGACCGTGGTTTGATTTCTGCTGACATGCCGCTGGAAAATGTCGCGAGAATAGAGATTATCCGTGGCCCCGGCTCTGCCCTGTATGGTGCAGATGCTTTTTCAGGCGTCATCAATATCGTCACTAAAACTGCAAAAGAGCAAAGCGGTACGCGCTTTGGCAGCAGGCTGGGCTCCTTCAATAGCCGGGATGCGTGGGTTTTGCATGGTGGGAAATGGGGGGGTATTGAAGTCGCCGCCTCCTTGCAACACAGCCGCACTGCGGGGGCACAGGCGCTGGTGGAGCGTGATGCCCAGAGCGGCTATGACCAGTTGTTTGGCACCCATGCCTCACTGGCTCCTGCTTATCAAAATTTCAGCCGTGCAGCGACGGACGGTAATCTTGACCTGGCTTATGGCAAATGGAGCCTTCACATGGCTTTCATGCAAAGGGAAAACATCGGTACGGGCACAGGCATAGCCCAGGCACTGGACCCACATGGCTGGGGTAGTAGCCGCCGCTTTACCAGTGACTTGAAATACAAGGATCCGGATTTTGCCAAAGACTGGGGGCTGGAACTGAATGGCAGTTTTACTTATTACAATGAAAATGCTAGCGTCTATATTTTTCCGGCCGGGGCTTTTGGCGGTACCTTCAAGGATGGTTTTATCGGCAGCCCGTTTCGCTGGGAAAGGCAGGAAAACCTGAATGCCACCATGCATTACAGCGGCATGAGCCAGCATCATGTGCGCCTGGGCTTTGGGGTATCAAAAATAGATTTGTACAAGCTGCGCGAGACCAAGAATTTTAATCCCGATAATTCACCCATTAATGCCGGTGCGTTTTCTGACATTGTGGATGTGACCGATACCGCTCCCTACATGCGTCCCCACAGCCGGCTGTTGAAATATGCGTATGTGCAGGATGAATGGCAGTTCGCCAAGGACTGGACTTTGACTGCAGGCGTGCGGTATGACCAGTATTCTGATTTTGGCAATACCACCAATCCCAGGCTGGCCCTGGTATGGGAAATGGATTACAACCTGACCGCCAAGCTCTTGTACGGCACAGCTTTTCGGGCACCTTCTTTTGAAGAGCTGTATGTGATCAATAATCCTGTCGTGAACGGCAACCCTGCATTAAAGGCAGAAAGAATGCGCACGACGGAACTGGCGTTAAGCTGGCAGGCGCGCGCAGGTGTGCAACTGGGACTGAATCTGTTTCGTTATCGGATGTCTGACATCATCAGGGTCAGCAATAATTCTCAGAATGAAAACGGCGGCAGACAGAGTGGCCGGGGTTTTGAACTGGAAGCTAGCTGGGATGTGAACAAAAATTTTCGCGTGGCAGGCAACTTGGCTTACCAGAGCGCGATTGATGATGTGACACAAAAAGACCCGGGCCTGACACCGCGCCGTCACGCCTACCTGAGGGCGGACTGGCAGCCTGCCGCAGGATGGAGAGTGAATACCCAAATCAACCATGTCGCAGACCGGCAGCGAGAACCTGGTGATACCCGCCCGAATGTAAAGGACTACACCACGCTGGATGTGACCATAGGGACAAATAAAAAATATGCGGGCTGGGACTGGGCACTGATAGTGCGCAATCTCTTGAATGCCGATGTACGGGAGCCGAGCCCCTACAGTACACCTTTTATCAATATGCCAAACGACATTCCCATGGGTGGACGTTCAGTCTTTTTGCAATTTGGCTATAAATTATAGAAGTACCGAACATCTTTTACCGGGATGTTTGACCGCTTGTCGGGTGAATAAAGCAGGTGCATCAATTTCGATATGGGGGCGTGCGCAAATCTGTTAATGTTGATGGTTAATTCGCGGTATGGCTGTGGCGGCGTGATAGTTTGTTTGTAAAAAAACAGCACTAGATTAACGGCAGTAGTAATAATGGCAGGAATAACGATAGAGGAATAACGATAGTAATAACAGCAGGAGCGGCAAGCGCCGCAAAAGCAGGACGAAACTGTGTTGAAAATAAAAGAAGGAATAAAACTTTAGATGCTGGACTACGGCTGTTCTTATTTTTCTGATATCCGTGCTTGCCGCCTCAGCAAAAAAGCTGCTGCGAAAGCCGGGTTGTCTAAGCACGCCTGCCAGTTTTTCAATCTCGTCCTGTGCATATTGTTTTTGCTCGTGTCTCCTGCCATGGCCCAGCAGCCCATACCTTTGTCCATGCTCAAGCCAGAGCTGGCCATGCTGCAAAACCAGGTGCCGCAAGTACATACCCCTACGCCCGCACTGGCCCAGGATTTACGCATGGGCTACCGTTATGGCGAACATCTGGTCTTCGCTGATGCCGTCACTCAGGGACGCCGCCCTGAGGTCAGTACCGGTGGCAGCCTGGCGGTACTGTATCCTGACATGGGTGAACCCTACCGCAGTATTTTCGCCAAGATCATCGAAGGTATAGAAAGCAAGTCACGCATGCCGGTGATCAGCATGCCGATAGGTGCCAAGCTCGAAACCGCTGACTTGAATGCGCAATTAAAACGCAATGGTGTCAGGGTCGTCATTGCCCTTGGCCGTCAGGGCGTCAAGCTGGCTAGTGGCCTGGACCGCGAAATTGCCGTGGTGGTTGGTGGTGTCCTGAACATCCCGGAAAGTGAAAGCCGCAGCATGACAGGTGTCAGCCTCATGCCCGATCCGGCCTTGTTGTTTACCCGCCTCAAAAGCCTGCTACCAGGCGTCAAAAGAGTCATCGTCGTTTATGACCCCAAAAACAATGAGTCGCTAATAAAACTGGCGCGCGAAGCAGCGAAGCAGCAGGGGCTGGAGCTGGTGAGCTATGAAGCCAAAGACCTCGCTGGTGCCGCCCATCAGTATGAAGTTGCTTTTGCCAGTGCAGACCGGCGCGACGCCTTATGGCTGCCACAAGATTCAACCACGGTGGAAGAAGGCAGCATCCTGCCGCTGGTCTTGCGTGAATCATGGAACCGCGGCATCCCCTTCTTTTCCAGCAGTTTTTTGCATGCAAAAAAAGGCGCTTTATTTGCGCTCTATCCAAATAATCTGGAGCTGGGGCATAGCCTGGCCATGGCTGCCCACAGTGCAGTGAGTGGCGATGGCCGCAAGTCTGGCGTGTCCTTGTTGCGTGAAGTCCTGGTGGCAGTGAATTTGCGCACAGCCAGCCATATAGGTTTGAACATTGATTATCAAAGCCAGAGAAGTTTTGACTCTATTTTTCCTGAGCCTTGAATGTTGCGATTGATTGCGATTGCAGGCGTCTGCAATGCTGCTGCGATGTAAAGAATAATAAAAACGAAGAGAAGTGAAAGAGCCAAGCATGTCATGCATCTGTGAGGATGCTGTCATGATCTTGAATATTCTGAGACAGAGTGCTGTTCACCAGCGATGCCTGATGGTGAATGGCCATAAGTAATTTGGTTCAAGTATGAAGTTTTTCAGCAATTACTTTCGCCGCACAGGTTTCAGTCTCCAGCTAACGGTCATCATTACGGCCGCTATCCTGGTGCTGGCCTTGTTTTCTTCCATCATGAATTCATGGCAGGCCAGCCATCGCATGCGTGCTTACTTTGTTGTGCAAGGCCAGCAAGTGGCAGAAAACCTGGCCCGCCAAAGCCGCCTGGCCCTGTTGTATCACTCTGCTGACAATGCCAGGGAAGTGGTGGCTACCACCCTGGCTTTTCCTGATGTCCTGCAGGTAGAAATTGCCAATGCAGATCACAAGGTACTACTTTCACAAAGCAAACCTGGCGTCATTTTACCTCCTTTGCAGACGCATCCAGCGGGCCCCTTGACCAGTGCCAGGCTGGAACAGGAAAGTGAGCAGGACTGGCGTTTTAGCGCTCCGGTATTTGCCGGTGAGGCAGAAGCCTCACCGTTTGAAGTGCAGGAGAGCAAACCGCAATTGCTGGGTTATGTGCATGTGGTGGTCGGCAAGACCACACTGGATAAACTGGTGTCGTCGCTGCTGCTCGGTAATCTCGCCATCACGTTCTCATTTGCCCTGATCTTGCTGGCTGTGATACGCCTGATGTCACGGCAGATGATACGTCCGCTGAACCAGTTGTCAGCCTTGATGGGCAGGGCAGAAGCGGGCGAGTCTGGCATGCGCGCGACACCGCAAGGCTCAAAAGACATCATGGAAATGGCCCATGCCTTCAACCAGATGATGGCCGTGCTGGAAGAGCGTGAGGCTGAGCTCAAGCAATCACGCGACCAGGCCTTGCATGCTGCCGTTATGAAGGCACAATTTGCTGCCACCGTCAGCCACGAAGTGCGCACCCCCTTGAATGGCGTAGTTGGCATGCTCGACATGCTCAAGGAAATGCGCCTGACCCGCAGCCAGCGCGAATGCGTGGATGTGGCCTGGAATTCTTCCCAGTCCCTGATAGAACTCATCAATGACATCCTGGACTTTTCCAAGATGGAGGCGGGCAAGGTCGAGGTCGAAGAAATCGAGTTCGATTTGAATAAACTGGTGGCTGAAGTGCTGGAGTTATTGTCCAAGTCTGCCCAGCAAAAAGGCCTGGAACTTGCGTATCTGGTTGCCGATGAAGTACCGTTGCGCATCAAGAGTGATCCTTTGCGTTTGCGCCAGATACTGATGAACCTGATAGGTAATGCCATCAAGTTTACCGAGCATGGTGAAATAGCAGTGCGGGTAGTATTGAACCAGCACCACGATCAAGCAGACCCTGCTGCCACGATGAGCTTGCGCTTTGAAGTCAGCGATACTGGCATAGGCATGTCGGCAGATGCCGTCGCCAATGTGTTTGAATCCTTCGCCCAGGCAGACCGTTCAACGACACGCAAATATGGTGGTACCGGCCTCGGTCTGGCTATCTGCAAGCAACTGGTGGCGCTCTTGCATGGCGAAATCGGCGTCAGCAGCATGCCGGGTCAGGGCAGTAATTTTTACTTCAGCATGCAATGCAGGGCCGGCAGTGCCAACAGTATCAGCGGCACCGACAACATCAGCGTCACTGATAAGCCAGCTCTTGCCAGTACCGAGTTGCAGGGCGAACGCATACTCATTGTTGATCCCAGCGAGATCGTGCGCAGCTTTTTGCTGCAACAGCTTTCCCGCCATGGCATGGCATGTCATGCAGTAGCCAGTGGCATGCAGGCCCTGAGCCTGCTGGATCAGGCCGTCAAAGAAGGCGCGCCGCATTCCCTGGTCATCATGGATGTTGCCAGCATGGATGATGATGGCGTGGAACTGGCGCGCCGGCTGCGCAATGATCATCGTTTTAGCGGCATCCACACGCTGGCACTGGACAGGAATGGCTGTGCAGGAGATAGCAATTCCTCAGCAGCAGAAATCTGCCTGAGCAAGCCTGTGCATATAGAAAAAATGCTGCAAGCCTTGCGGCATTTATTGCTGACTGAAACACAGGTACAGTCACCAGCCACGGCAAGCATGGTCCGATCACCTGTACCCATGCCTGCCAGGGATATTGAAGTGGCGCGTCATCCTGCTCAGGGTGGTCAGGTTGAATGGCGCGTGCTGGTGGTTGAAGACAACCGCACCAACCAGATGGTAGCAGCGGGCATGCTGTCACTGTCTGCCTGTCATTGCGAATTTGCCGGGAATGGCAAGGAAGCAGTCGAAGCCGCACGCCGCAACCGTTATGACCTGATACTCATGGATTGCAGCATGCCGGAGATGGATGGCTATGAAGCCACCGTCAGGATACGCAGTTATGAAGACGGTCTGGGCAGGCGCACACCTATCGTCGCGATGACGGCTAATACCCAACGAGGCGATGCAGAAAAATGCCTGGCGATAGGCATGGATGATTATCTGGCCAAACCGATCACGCTGGTAGAGTTGCGCCAGAAGCTGGAACGCTGGCTTACCCATGGCGGTGCGGCAGGACGTGCCCTGCCGCCAGATGGACAATTGCAAGCGCTTGATGGACAGTCACTTGACCGCAGTGTGTTTGACAAATTGCGCGATATCCTGGGGCCGGGTTTGCAGCAGACGGTATCCCTGTTCCTGGAAGATACTCCTGTCTATCTGGAACAATTGAACCAGGGCCTGCAGCAAGACGATGCTGAAATGGTGCGCGCCATGGCACATTCGATCAAAGGCAGCAGTGGTAACCTGGGGGCCAGCAATCTTTTGCAGTTTGCCAAGGAAGTTGAGCAACTGGCGCTGGAAAGGCATTTGTCAGAAATCCCGCCACTGCTGAGCAGCTTGCATCAGGCCTACGAAGCAGTGGCGTATGAACTGAGCAATGAGGTATTCCTGGAAGGCCATGAAGCAGTCAACCCTGGCCGACATGTTGCCAAAGTGCTCGTAGTCGATGATGACCGTAGCACCCGCAGCACGCTGCGTCATACCCTGCAAAGAGATGGCTTCAAGGTTGAGGAGGCGGCAGATGGCTCACAAGCCTTGCTGATGCTCAAACGCATGCGCCCTGATGTCATTCTCATGGATGCCGTCATGCCTGTCATGGATGGTTTTACCGCCTGCAGCCTGATACAGGAAATGCCGCGTGGCCGCAGCATACCGGTGTTGATGATCACCGCCCTCGAAGACAATACGTCGGTGGAAAGAGCTTTTGCTGCCGGTGCCTGTGACTACATTCCCAAGCCCATCCATTTTGCCGTGCTGTCGCAACGCGTCCGTCGCATCATAGAAGCGAACCAGGCAGAAAAACGCATACGTCACCTGGCTTTCAACGATGTGTTGACTGGCTTGCCCAACCGTACGCAATTCCTCGATCAACTCGGTCGCAGGCTGGCCATGGCCAAGGAAAATGTCGAGTCAGTGGCAATACTTTTTCTTGATCTGGACAGGTTCAAGAACGTCAATGATACGCTCGGCCACGATGTCGGTGACCGTCTACTGATTGCCGTGGCCCAGCGCATACGCCGCAGTGTGCGCAATGCCGATTGCGTGGCACGCCTGGGTGGTGATGAGTTCACTGTGATACTCAGTGAACTGGCCGACCCTGCTGCTGCAGCATCGGCTGCACAAAATATTTGCCGCACCCTTGCCAAGCCTTTTCAGATTGATAGTCATGATATTTTTGTGACCGCCAGCATAGGTATTTCTGTCTATCCCAGCGATGGCATGGACGTAGGCACTCTGGTCAAACATGCAGACACGGCCATGTACCGCGCCAAGAAAACCAATACCGACTTCCAGTTTTTTGAAGCGGCGATGGAACATTCGATTTCTGAACGGGTACGTCTCGAAAACGACCTGCGTCGCGCACTTGAGCGCAATGAGCTGGCGGTGTTTTATCAGCCGCAGGCACGCATGGACAATGGCGAGATCATTGGTGCCGAGGCACTGGTGCGCTGGTTCCATCCTACCCGTGGTATGGTGTCGCCACTGGAATTTATCCCCATGGCAGAAGAAACCGGCCTCATCATCGCACTTGGCGAATGGGTGTTGCGTACCGCCTGCGCGCAGATGCGCAACTGGATGGACAAGGGCATGGGGCATCTGCGGGTTGCGGTGAATCTGTCTGTCAGCCAGTTACTGCAAAAAGATTTTGCCAATACCGTGGAGCAGGTCTTGTTCGATACCGGCCTGCCAGCGAAAATGCTGGAGCTGGAAATCACTGAAAGCACGCTGATGGAGCATGCGCAAGATACCCTGGCGATACTGGACCGTTTGCGTAGCCTGGGTGTCAGGCTGACCATTGATGACTTTGGCACTGGCTATTCATCTTTATCTTATCTTAAACGCTTCCCAGTGGATATTATCAAGATAGACCGGTCCTTCGTGCGTGATATTCCGGGTGATGCCGACGATGCAGCCATCGTCACCGGTATCATCGCCCTGGCACACAGCCTGCGGCTGGAAGTGGTGGCCGAAGGGGTGGAAACCCGGGAACAGCTGGAGTTTTTACGCGCCCAGTCCTGCGATATCCTGCAAGGTTTCTATCTGAGTAAGCCGATACCGGCGCAGCAACTGGAAGATGAAATATTCTCGCAAGTGGGTAGCGTATTCCTGGACCAGACAGGTAAATAAAAGTGGGGTGAAATAGCCCCAGCTTGATTAAAAAATAAACAGAGACACGGATAGAATGATGAGAGCCTGCATGTTGCAGCTTCAACTTCCCAGGTGGCAAACCAGGCTGATGCCGGGTTTGCTGGCGATTACCTTGCTATGCATGGGCTGCGCTGCACAGGCGCAAGCGAGGCCGGATTTTTCTGAGATAGAAGTCATCCATACCCTGTCTGACCGTGACAATACGGCGGCCCTCAAGCAACTGCAGGAATACAAAGACCGCCTCGGCAAAGATGCCGACTATGTCTTGCGTGCCGAGGTCTTGAAGACATTGATAGGCATCTTGTATGACGCAGGCAAGATCAAGGAGGCTGATGCTGCCAATGCAGAGTTGCTGCAACTGGCAAGAGCACAAAAAGACAATGACATGATCAATATGGCTCTGATAGGCGAAGCCTTTCAGATGCTGGATCAGGGCAAGTTCGCCATGGCGCTGGTGAAGCTCAATGATATACAGCAAAGCCTGCGTGATTCAAAAAATGCAGAAGTGCTCATGCGTTTGAATATCGCCTTTGGCATGGTACAACTGGCGATAGGCAATTTTGATAAATCTCTGCCTTATTTTCTTGAAGCACTAAAGCTGGCTGACCAGGTACCACGCCGCAGCGCACAGGCCAAGCTGTACCGCATGGAATCCATCGCCAGACTCTACCTGAATATGCATAATGCAGAAAAGGCGCTGGAAACTACCAATGAAGCCCTGGCAATGTTGCCCGGCATAGACTCTCCCAAAATTACTTCTTCGCTACAAATGACACGCGGCCTGTCACTGATAGATCTGGGTCGTCATGATGAAGCGCTGGAGGCCTACAAGACCGTCTTGCAGATAGCCACCGATGCCGGCATGCCTGCTGTGGCCGCCACGGCACTTGGCAATATTGCCGACTATTACCTGCATGTGCGCAAATTTACCGAGGCTGAACGCGCCGCCAGGTTCTCACTGGAAAAAGCCCAGGTGGTGAATGATCCTTTTGCGATGGCCATCGCCAAGGCGAATATCGGGTTTGCATTGGCAGGGCAAAAGAAATTCGCACAGGGCATAGGCTACATCAATGAAGCGAAGAAGTTTTTCATGGAAACCGGCTCCAAGTCGGATGTGGAAAATCTGCTTAGTGAAATCGGCAATATGTATGAAGCTGCCGATATGTATAAAGAGGCACTGGCGACGGTGCGCGAGCAACAAAAACTCAGCGATGAATTATTCCGCTCTGACCGGGCGCGTGCTGTAGCCACTTTACAAGAGCAATTCAATGCCCAGCAAAGGCAAAAACAGATTGAATTGCTGGCGCGTGAAAACCAGCTCAAGGATGCTGATATCAAAAACCGGCAATTGCAGCAAGTTGTGCTGATGCTGGCTGCAGTCATCATGGTGATGGTTGGGGTGGTGGTTTTCTTCCTGTACCGGCGGGTGCGCAAGACCAATGAAAAGCTGCGCGAAGTCAATGAGCAACTGGAATTTCATGCGGTACGTGATCCCCTCACAGGTTTGTATAACCGCCGTTCTTTTGTCGATATGATGAAGGGCAGGGCCATCTTGCCTGAGGGTGAAAGGCGTGAAGATGCGCTTGATAACCCTGACTGCCTGATACTGATGGACATTGATCATTTCAAAAATATCAATGACAGCTTTGGTCATGCCACTGGCGACGCGGTATTGATAGAAGTGGCACGCCGCTTGCGCAGTACCGTGCGTGACAGTGATATGGTATTGCGCTGGGGTGGTGAAGAATTTCTGATTTATTCACCACGCTCCAATCCCGCACAACTCAAAGGTCTTGTTGAGCGCATCTTGCGCAGTATAGGTGAAGAAAACATTCAGGCTGATGGTGCCAGTGTCCCTGTCACGCTGACTGCCGGTTTCATCAGCCTGCCATTTTCCGGTTTGCCAGAAGCCATCTGCAATTGGGAAAAAGCCCTGCAAATTGCCGACATGGCCTTATATCTGGGCAAGGTCAATGGCCGCAACCGCGCCTATGGTGTCAGCAGATTATTGATCGCTTATGAAGAAGCCTTGCCCGTGCTTGACCATGATCTGTCGGCTGCGATCAAGGCTGGCATGGTCGAGTTGATAGAGGTGCATGGACCGGTAAAACTGCCAGAAGGCAATCTTGCTGCGTCGGCAACGGTATCTGATGAAGAACTTGCCAGCGCCATCAAATAAAGCACCTGAGTTTAAAAAAGTCGTATAATCTGCCGTCGTCGCGGTTCTGGATTTATTTCTGGAACCCGAAGAAAAAATGCTAGGGGTCCTGCCATCAATGTTGTTGGCGGGTGAGAAATACCCTCGAACCTGATCTGGATAATGCCAGCGAAGGGAAGCTGCCGAAGTTTGTGCCGCCTGTAGTATGTCTTGATCTGCGCGCACCTGTTTTGGAAACTCCTTTGCTGGCTCCATGCCAACAAAGCAAAGGAGCCAAAATGAACGCCAACCCGCAATTCTTGTCCGCTACCGCTACGGTAGATGAGGCAGCCATTCAGCCACTGCCAAATTCCCGCAAGACCTACGTGCAGGGCAGCCGCCCCGATATCCGCGTACCCATGCGCGAAATTACACAGTCTGATACACCAGCCATGTTTGGTTCGGAAAAAAATCCCCCTATCTATGTCTATGATACCTCCGGCCCCTACACTGACCCTGAAGTAAAAATTGATATCCGTTCCGGCCTTGCATCCGTACGTGGTGCCTGGATAGCCGAGCGAAATGATACTGAAGAACTGGCAGGCCCAAGCTCTGAGTATGGTATCGCCCGTCTGCATGACCCCAAGCTGGCCGAGTTGCGCTTCAACCTCAAGCGCCTGCCACGCCGTGCATTGACAGGCAAGAATGTCTCGCAAATGCACTATGCGCGCCAGGGCATCATCACGCCGGAAATGGAATTTGTCTCTATCCGCGAAAACCTGCGCAGAAAAGAATACCTGGAAAACCTCAAAGCCTCAGGCCCCATGGGTAGCAAGCTGGCAGAAGTCATGGGCCGCCAGCATCCTGGCCAGTCTTTTGGCGCTTCAATTCCCGCAGAAATCACGCCAGAATTCGTGCGTTCAGAAATCGCCCGTGGCCGTGCGATTATCCCTGCGAATATCAATCATCCTGAAATCGAACCTATGATCATAGGCCGTAATTTCATGGTCAAGATCAATGCCAATATCGGCAATTCTGCAGTCACTTCTTCCATCGGTGAAGAAGTCGAAAAAATGACCTGGGCAATACGCTGGGGTGGCGACAATGTCATGGATCTTTCCACTGGCAAGCACATCCACGAAACCCGTGAATGGATTATCCGTAACTCCCCCGTGCCTATCGGTACAGTACCTATCTATCAGGCACTGGAAAAAGTGAATGGCAAGGCAGAAGACCTGACCTGGGAAATCTTTCGTGACACACTGATTGAGCAAGCTGAGCAGGGCGTCGATTACTTCACCATTCACGCAGGCGTGCGCCTGCAATATGTGCCGATGACAGCCAAACGCCTGACCGGCATCGTGTCACGCGGTGGCTCCATCATGGCGAAATGGTGTCTGGCACATCATAAAGAAAGTTTCCTGTACGAGCATTTCGAAGATATCTGCGAAATCATGAAGGCTTATGACGTGTCCTTCAGCCTCGGTGATGGCCTGCGCCCTGGCTCCATCTATGATGCCAATGATGAAGCGCAGTTAGGTGAATTGAAAACCCTGGGCGAACTGACACAGATCGCCTGGAAGCATGATGTACAGGTCATGATAGAAGGCCCCGGCCATGTACCCATGCACCTCATCAAAGAAAACATGGACCTGCAACTTGAGCAATGCCATGAAGCGCCTTTTTATACCCTGGGCCCTTTGACGACCGACATCGCACCCGGTTATGACCACATCACCTCCGGCATAGGCGCAGCTCAGATAGGCTGGTATGGCACGGCCATGCTGTGCTATGTGACGCCAAAAGAACATCTGGGTTTGCCGAACAAGGTGGATGTCAAGGACGGTATCATCACTTACAAGATTGCTGCTCACGCAGCCGATCTGGCAAAAGGCCATCCCGGTGCGCAGATTCGTGACAATGCTTTGTCCAAGGCACGCTTTGAATTCCGTTGGGAAGACCAGTTCAACATCGGCCTCGACCCCGACAAGGCGCGTGAATTCCATGACGAGACATTGCCCAAGGATTCTGCCAAGGTTGCCCATTTCTGTTCTATGTGCGGCCCGCATTTCTGCTCGATGAAAATCACGCAGGAAGTGCGCGACTATGCCAATGCCCAGGGCATCACCGAGATACAGGCCTTGAAAAAAGGCATGGAAGTGAAAGCCGTTGAATTCATCAAATCCGGCGCGGAAATCTATAAGAAGCAATAGCCATGGTGGAGATACAGCTTAATGGAGAGAAGCGGCAACTGGTGAGCGCGCTGCTGACCGATCTGATCGCAGAATTGAATCTGTCGCAGCAGGCGATTGCGGTGGCTGTGAACCGGCAGATTATTCCGCGCTCGCGGTGGGCGGAGCATCAGTTGCGAGTCGATGACAAGGTTGATGTGGTGAGGGCGATTGGTGGTGGATGAGTTTTTATCTCCTTCCCGTTCAAGGGGAGATTTGTGGGAATTCGCAAAGCATGCTTTGCGCCACAAATTTCTAAGCCGCTTGCAAGCGGCGCGGTGGATGATTGGGATGGGTTTCGGTCGTAAAATCTTTACATTATTTGCGATGGAACCCCATCCCCACCCTAACCCTCCCCTTGAAGGGGAGGGGATATAGTTAATTTACGCCGATCTGAAATATGAAAAATTTTGCCAATGAAATCTTAATCAAAACAGCAAAAGTCTTACGTAAAAATATGACCGATGCCGAGAAGAAATTATGGCAAGGCTTGCGTGGTGAGCAGCTTGGTGTGAAATTCAGACGGCAATATCCATATCAACATTTCGTACTGGATTTTGTGTGCCTGGAAAAGCGTGTAGTGATTGAAGTTGATGGCGGACAGCACGCTGAAGCGCGGGTCTATGACATGCATAGAACTGAAGTGCTGAATAAGGCAGGTTTTACTGTCTTACGTTTTTGGAATAATCAGGTACTTAATGAAACCTCTGCTGTAATTGAGGAAATTTGGCGGCATATAAATCAAGAAGAAACTAAAGAAGACTGAGAGCATTCCCTCCCCTTCAAGGGGAGGGTTAGGGTGGGGATGGGTTTCAGTTGATAAAACAAGCATATAGTTTGCTAAAGAAACCCATCCCCATCCCAGCCTTCCCCTTGAAGGGGAAGGAGCCAGGCAGCATTCCACAATTTGGGAGAAAAAACAATGAACACAGAAAATACTCAAGGCTTAAGCATAGCCGGAAAAACCTACCGCTCCCGCCTGCTGGTTGGCAGCGGTAAATACAAAGATCTCGAACAAACCCGCCTGGCAACAGAAGCCAGCGGTGCCGATATCATCACGGTAGCGATCCGTCGTGTGAACATAGGGCAAGACCCGAATGCACCGAGTTTGCTGGATGTAGTACCACCGAGCAAATACACCATACTGCCGAATTCCGCCGGTTGCTATAACGCTGAAGATGCTGTGTATACCCTGCAACTCGGACGTGAATTATTGGGCGGCCACAAGCTGTGCAAGCTGGAAGTATTGGGCGATGAGAAAACCCTGTTCCCGAATATGCCGGAAACATTGAAAGCAGCGAAAACCCTGGTGCAGGATGGTTTCGATGTCATGGTGTATTGCAGCGATGATCCTATACAGGCGCGTATGCTGGAAGACATAGGCTGCGTTGCCATCATGCCGCTGGCATCCTTGATCGGCTCAGGCATGGGTATCCTGAATCCATGGAATCTGTCGCTGATCATCGAACAGTCCAAAGTACCGGTACTGGTCGATGCAGGCGTAGGTACTGCATCTGATGCTGCGATAGCCATGGAGCTCGGTTGTGATGGTGTGTTGATGAACACCGCCATCGCAGGTGCCAAAGACCCGGTACGCATGGCGCGCGCCATGGGCCTGGCGGTCGAAGCCGGGCGTGAAGCTTTTCTGGCGGGCCGTATGCCACGCAAGTTTGCAGCATCGCCTTCGTCCCCTATGGCTGGCCGCATAGTTTAATATTCGTTTGATGAAAACAACTACGCGCCCCTGTGTGCTGGTATTTGCCGGACATGACCCAAGCGGTGGTGCTGGCATACAGGCAGACATAGAAGCCATCGCCGCGCAGGGCGCACATGCCCTGCCGGTGATTACCGCATTGACTGTGCAAGACAATGATCATGTCTATGCGGTGCATGCGGTCGATGTGCAAATCATCTTGCAGCAAGCAATGACCCTGGTGGCAAAAATGCCGGTCAAGGTCGTCAAGCTGGGCATCGTTGCACATAAAAAGAATGCGACGACGATTGCCAGTTTTATCCAGAAGATGAAACTGCAAGAGCCTGATTTGCAAGTCATCGTTGATACTGTATTGGGCAGTGGTCAAGGTGACAGTCTGTCTCTCGATAACCCGGTAGAGGCGATTGAGCCTTTACTGAAAGTCGCAACCCTGCTCACTCCGAATCTGCCTGAGCTAAAACGTCTGTCATCACAATCTATGGATATGCAGGCACAGGTAGAAAACCTCATGCAAACCTATGCGGCGGATGTCTTGCTCAAAGGTGGACATGCAACAGAAGCGCAGGTTAAAAATATCTGGTTCCAGCATGGACAATGGCAGACTGCACAAGAATGGTTATGGCCGCGTTTGCCTGGTGAATTCCATGGCAGTGGCTGCACGCTGGCATCGGCGATAGCCGGGCAACTGGCAATTGGTGCCAGCTTGCCGGTAGCGCTGCAACAGGCGCAAAGCTATACCCAGCAGAGTTTGCAATATGCGTATGCGATTGCCGCAGGACAGCTCATTCCGGCACGCCAGCCAGTTCCGACTACAAGAAAGAAATCATGAATAATTTGAGCAAGCATCAACTCAGCGGCCTGTACATTGTGACCCCCGACTGGGACGATACGGCGAAGCTGCTTGAAGTAACCGAACAAGCTCTGCTGGGTGGCGCGAATATTGTGCAATACCGCCACAAGACTGCAAGCGATGTACTGCGCAAGACACAGGCGCTGGCCTTGCTGGAACTCTGCCGCCGCTTTAATAAGCCCTTCATCATCAATGACCATCTGCAACTCTGTCTTGATATTGATGCCGATGGCCTGCATGTAGGCGGCACGGATATCTCAGTGGCCGATGCCAGAGCCAAGCTGGGCGCGGGCAAAATACTGGGTGCGTCCTGTTATGGTGACCTGGAACTGGCTCGTAGCGCAATTCAGGGTGATGCGAGTTATATTGCCTTTGGCGGTTTCTATCCCTCACGTATCAAGAAATATGCAGTGACGACCCCCGCCAGCATAGTTGGAGATGCGGTCAGGGAATTTGATGTGCCCAATGTCGTCATTGGTGGCATGACGTTGGAAAACTGTCAGCCGCTGCTCGCACAAGGCGCGCACATGGTAGCCGCAATCAGCAGTGTGTATATGGCAGAGCAGCCGCAACAGGCGGCACGGGCATTTGCCAGCTTGTTTGCTTAGCTTGCCTGTTTATCTTGTCTGCGGGAGGGATTTCATTTGTCGGCTGGCTCAAAAACCGCTCGAAGATATGCAGGGACCTCAGATATACTTCGGTTTCCAAGCCGACCAATTATCTAGACCCATGAGCGCGAACAGCTTTCCAGCAAATCCAGAACCACAAATGATCTCCAGCAGACAGCTGGTGGGCAAAGACAATACTTCGGGTAAAGGGGATTTTTACCCGGCACCTGATGGTGTGGCTGGCTGGTCATGGGGTGCATTTTTGCTGGCGATTTTTTGGACTGCCCGCCATAAACGGTGGATCAGTTTTTTTCTTCTCGTGGCTCCCATAGTCGCCAGTGTGGTCGGGCTTAATAACATAAGCAGCATAGACAAAAGATGGGTGGTTTTGCTGATTCTTTTTAGCCCTGTCATCAGTTTCTTTTGCGCTGTCAAAATTGGCCGTAACGCAAGACTGTGGGCCTGGCAAAATGTTTACTGGGATAGTCTGGAGCATTTCAAGAGCGCACAACGGAACTGGACACTTGTTGCTTTCAGCCTGTATGCACTGACGATTGCGCTAGCTGGCGCTGTAAAATATCCTGAGATACAAAGAGAGGTCGTCAGGAAGCAGCTTGACGCTAAAAATGAAGCAATCAGGAAAGAGCTGGTGTCGAATGGCCGTCACGCCATTGCTGACGCGGTGAATATTGCAAAAGACGTTTCCCAGGGAGTTGGCGACTATATTCTTGCTCATCAGGCTTTCCCTAAAAATATCGCCCAGGCCGGTTTTGATTCCCAGCTACCAGACTATGTCAAGAGTATAGAAATTGACCAGAGGCATGGCCTGATCGCTGTCACGATGAATGTTGCTCCCTTCATAGAGCAGACTTTTTATCTGGCACCCCGTTACGAAGGGGAAAAGGAAATTTTATGGAGATGTATGCGCGGTGATTTTTCTACCCTGGATATACCGCATGAATGCAGATACGACGCGACTGAATTTTTTTACATCAGGCGGAAGTAAGAGACTGGTTCGCGGTATATCCCGGGATCTTTATTGCTTGAGGTTTTCAGTAGCCACAGGGTTTTCCTTGCCGTCAGCGGCTTGTTGGTCCAGCTCTTCGACCTTTAATAATTCTGCCGTAGTCAGGATGCCGACGCTGACGACATCGTAACCTTCAATGGTTTCACATTTGCGTGGATGGTCTAGTGTGCCTGCCGTACAAAAGCGGATATTGCCTCTTTTTTTGTCTGCACCCGGATAATGGAAAAACATCATGTCACCGGCACTTTTGATATACATCGCCTGGTCCAGCAATGCATCTGGGAATTTGCCATCGGTGGCATTGAGCAACCATTCACGCAATTTGGGAATGGCTTCGGTACTGACTTCATGGGTTTCCTTATTATGTGGTCCATGAAAACCTAGTTTTGTATTCGCCAGATTTTTGCTATCCAGCATGCGTCTTTCGGTGCCTGCCATGAAGATGATGGCACAAGAAGAAAAGCAATTGCCCTGAACGGCGGTATTGATTTTCCTGCCGCGTATCAATTGCGCGATGCCATAAGCTGCATTCAGGTCACCGCCCGGGCTTTCACTCAGCACGACATTGTGTACTTCACCGCCAGACAGATTGCGGCGAAAGCGTTGCGCATCATCCGCCACCACTCTGCCATATAAAATCAGGGTGTCATTTGCCCGCAGCATGGTCATGGCTGCAGCAGGCTGGCTATGGAAAATCAAGCTGGTTGCCAGGGTAGCGAATACGGCAAACAAAGGAAGCAGGCGTCGCATATCATTCTGAAAGAAATTATTGATATCGCATTATCCTTTGCTTGCACCATCAAGGCAATGTGCTATTGAATGAGGTCAAGTTGTGCCATCTTGCTTAAGAGTTTGTCCGTAGTTTCGGTACTTGCTGGCAGCATGGGCACCCGCAGATTGGCCCGTATGAGCCCAGATGCTGCCAGCGCAGCTTTCAGCGGCGCTGGATTGGGCTCATCAAACAAGGCCTGCATGACAGGCAGCAGTCGATAAAAAATTATCCTGGCCTGCGCAAGCTCTCCGGCAATGATTAGTGCTTGCAGGCGTGCAAAAAGATCAGACCGCAAATGGGCAGATGCCAGTATGCCGCCCGCACCGCCCAGGCATAGATTAATAAACAATTGATGGTCTTCCCCGGTCAGCACCTGTATGTCGCCGTCGGTGATGAGTTGCATAGTGGTTTGCAGATTGCCGCCACAATCCTTGATGGCGACGATGTTTGGATGTTTTGCCAATTGCTGCAGAGTGGGTAATTCAATGTTCACTCCCGTGCGGTAAGGAATGTTATATAGCAGTACCGGCACAGCAGAGGCCCCGGCAATTTCATGGAAGTAGTGCAAGATGCCTGCCTGTGATGGCCGTATGTAATGCGGTGGCGTGACCAGTACCCCAGCAACCTGCCTTTGCCCTATGGCTGCCAGCCTGTGCAAGACTTGCCCCATATGATTACCGCTCAAGCCCATGATGACTTGATTGGGCGATACCACGGCCAGCACCGCATCCAGCACTTGCAATTGTTCTTCTTCACTGAGGGCTGCAGCTTCGCCGGTGGAACCACAGACGACCAGGCCAGTAACTCCTTCCTTGATCAACTTGCTGGACAGTGCCTGCAGTGCGGGTAAATCCACTGCCGCGTCCGGACCATCGCAAAATGGTGTTATCAGGGCGACCCAGATGCCAGAAAAATCGTCGCGCCTGTTGTGATTACTTGATTCAATATGAGTGTTACTGGAATTGCTGATGTTGCTGCTATTAATATTGCTGCTGGTCATGCCTGTTCTCCTGTGGACCGGTTAAAGACCCGCAGGGAGTTGACATACAGCGCAAAGGGAAGAGTACCGTTTTTGCCATCCTGTCAGCTCACCTGACGGGACAGCACGCCCCGGTCAGATGAGCGTCTGTTTCTTGGCTTTAGCAAAGACCATACACAAAGCAGTGCTGCTTTGCGTGTGTACTTGATCTTTGACTTGAGTTTGCATAATGAAATGTGGATGAAATTTCTATTGCGATTGAAATGATTATCTGCGCGTGCAGCCAGGCCTGTCAAGCCTGCCGACAATAAATTTTGCCTGATTTTGCCTGACTCAGGGAGTGGAAAACAGGCTGGCAGGCATAGTCCCGTATAATCTGCCTATGCAAAATTTACTCCACAACTTAAATCCCGAACAACTTGCCGCCGTGACACTGCCGGCGCAGTCTGCCCTGATTTTGGCTGGTGCCGGTTCTGGCAAGACACGTGTGCTGACGACCCGCATCGCCTGGCTGATACAGACTGGTCAGGTCTCGCCCGGTGGTATTTTGGCCGTGACCTTTACCAACAAGGCCGCCAAGGAGATGCTGACGCGTTTGTCTGCCATGTTGCCGATTAATACACGCGGCATGTGGATAGGCACTTTCCATGGCCTGTGTAACCGCCTCTTGCGCGCCCATCACCGCGATGCCGGTTTGCCTTCGACGTTCCAGATTCTTGATTCTGGCGACCAGCTATCCTTCATCAAGCGTTTGCTGAAGGCGAACAATATCGATGATGAAAAATTCCCACCCAAGACCCTGATGTATTTCATCAATGGTGCCAAGGACCTGGGTTTGCGTGCTGCCCAGGTCGATGCTCCAGATGACTTTAACCGCAAGCTGGTTGGCTTGTATGATCTGTATGACACGCAGTGCCAGCGCGAAGGTGTCGTTGATTTTGCTGAACTCCTGTTGCGTACTTATGAATTGCTGAGCCGCAACCAGCCGTTGCGTGAACATTACCAGGACAGGTTCCGCCACATCCTCGTCGATGAGTTCCAGGATACTAATGACTTGCAATACAAGTGGCTGAAGCTGATGGCGGGCGAGGGTGGTAAAAAAGGTGGCGCAGTGTTTGCCGTCGGTGATGATGACCAGAGTATCTATGCCTTCCGTGGTGCCAATGTCGGCAATATGTCCGCCTTTGAGCGTGAATTCCAGGTGCAAAACCTGATCAAGCTGGAGCAGAATTACCGCTCGCATGGCCACATCCTCGATAGTGCCAATGTACTCATAGAGCACAATAGCAAACGACTGGGCAAGAATTTGCGTACGGATGCCGGTCATGGTGAGCCAGTGCGCATCATGGAATCAAGCAGCGATATACAAGAAGCCAACTGGATCATAGAAGAAGCCAAGAACCTGATACGTGAGGGTTCACTACGCAGCGAGATCGCGATACTGTATCGTTCGAACGCGCAGTCACGGGTCATAGAACATGCCTTGTTCACGGCGAATATCCCATACCGGGTATATGGCGGCCAGCGCTTTTTCGAGCGTGCCGAGATCAAGCATGCGATCGCCTATCTGCAATTGATGGACAACCCGCATAATGATTCTGCGTTTTTACGCGTGGTGAATTTCCCTACCCGTGGCATAGGTGCGCGCTCGCTTGAGCAATTGCAGGATGTCGCCAGGCAGCAGAATATTTCCATGTATGCGGCAGTACCTTATGTGGCGGGCAAGGCTGGTTCTTCTCTGGCAAACTTCGTCAAATTGATCGAAAGTGCACGGTTTGAAACCCAGAACCTGCCTTTGCCCGAGATGGTCAAGATCGTGCTGGAAGTTAGCAGCCTGCTGACACATTACCAGACTGAAAAAGAAGGTGCAGACCGCATAGAAAACCTGGAGCAGCTCGTCAGCGCTGCCACCCTGTTCGTGTCGGAAGAAGGTTTTAACAAAGAAGCGCCAGCCTTTGCCGGGCCAGCCAGCAGTGCGGCAGTTTTACTCGATAGCGGGAATGGCGATCAGATCATCGATGCCGACGCTGCCTTGCCAAGGGTGATGTCACCGCTGTCTGCTTTCTTGTCGCATGCTTCTCTCGAAGCGGGTGACAACCAGGCACAGGCCGGGCAAGATGCCATGCAGTTGATGACCGTGCATTCCGCCAAGGGCCTGGAGTTTGATGCGGTATTTATTACAGGCCTCGAAGAAGGCTTGTTCCCGCATGAAAACAGTGCGCAGGAGGACAGTGGTGTAGAAGAAGAACGCCGCCTTATGTATGTGGCCATTACGCGTGCGCGCAAACGCCTGTACCTGAGTTTTTCACAAACCCGCATGTTGCATGGTCAGACGCGTTACAACATGCGTTCCCGCTTCCTTGATGAATTGCCGGAAGAATCATTGAAGTGGCTGACGCCGCGTGTACAGCCGACCTGGTTTGGCAATAAAAAGTCCGCCTGGGATGAAGCACCTGACGATGCCGCGAATCGTATCGCCCAGACTTTCAAGAAGAGCAATGACAGCATGAGCTGGCGCATAGGCCAGAATGTGGAGCATGCAAAATTTGGTGAGGGTGTTATTGTGAATCTGAATGGCGGTGGCGGCAGTGGCAGCCTCAGAGCGCAAATCAATTTCGGCAAGTTTGGCATGAAGGAGCTGGACTTGAGCATCGCCAAGCTGGAAAAAATATAAACGAAAGGCAAATGCGCAGTCGATGGACTGCGCACTAATCACTAAAGTTCACAGCTTGGCCTGTTTCAGCTTTTCAAGGCTTTCGGATTTTAAATATAGTAAGCCGTCGTCGTCATGACTTTGGCCATAAGTTTCATACCCGCCTGCACGGGAGCAGGCAGGGTGCTGGCACCCAAAGCCTGCGCTGCCGCACCGTGGGCAATTTCATCGACGCGCATCTGTTCTACCACGGCGCGTGAGCGCTGGTCTTCTGCCGGTAATTTTTTGAGGTGGCTGGCCAGGTGTGCCTCTACCTGTTTTTCTGTTTCAACAACAAATCCCAGACTGACGGCATCACCAAACCTGGCGGCCAGTGTGCCGCAGGCATAGGCCCCGGCATACCACAGCGGATTCAGAAAGCTGGTGTGTGAATTCAGTTCATGCAACCTTTTTGCCGTCCAGGCCAGGTGGTCTTCTTCTTCTATGCCGGAATGCTCGAACTGTTGGCGTATATCTTCCGTATGCGCATTTGCTCCCTGAGAATCGTACAGGGCCTGGGCACAAATTTCACCTACATGATTAACGCGCATCAAACCTGCGCTATGGGATTTTTCCTGTTCAGACAAATTGCCATCGGGCATATCATGTCCAGGATAGGCGCGCCTGGACATGGCCTGGCCGCTGACCACACGCAAGGCGCGGTCAAACTTGCTGATCATTTGGTCAAGGCTGACCTTGGGAAGTGTTGTTGGAAGATTCATATTGTTTTTAAGCATGTAATGATGGAACGATGAGCCATACCAGACTGGATAGTGTGTATTGTAGGAAGAATTAAGGATACACGCCATCAGACCAAGTCTGGAAACCTACAGAAAACTTAAGATTGTAATAATAAGAAAGTAGATGCTTGTTGCGATAACACCACATAAAATTTGCTTAAAAACGATCGTTCGCAAATTCTCTTTGCCCAAATTCTTTTAATTTGTTTCAATGGAATCTAGCTTCTTAATCAGCAGGTTTCGAAGTCTTGGCAAGACTAAATTCGTAAAATAATGGCCGAAGCTTTTCAGGTGTGGCCGCATAAATTAATAATTTTGGAGACGCTTTCAATGAAAAAATCGATACTGGCATTCGCAGTCTTGAGCGCATTTGCAGCAACCGCTTCCGCACAATCTTCAGTCGTCATCTACGGTATTATCGACGCAGCCGTTGTAGCTACTACCAACCAGACACCAACTGGTGGTTCTAAATTCTCCATGGATGCTGGTCAGTTACTGACCTCCCGTTGGGGTATCAAAGGTTCTGAGGACCTGGGCGGCGGTTTGAAAGCTAACTTCAATCTCGAAGGCACACTGGCCAATGACACAGGTACTGCAGGTGCCGGTTTTGGCGGTAACGTATTTAATCAGGCCGGTAACAATACATCCCTGTTTGATCGTCTGGCATGGGTAGGTTTGTCTGGTGATTTCGGTACAGTCACTCTGGGCCGTAACAATATTCTGGGTGTGGATTCTGTCGGTCTGGCTGATCCTATCAGCCTGGCACACGCAGGTTCCAATCCTAACGTGATGTTCAGCGCCCTGAATGCTGGCGCATTCTTTGGTGGCTTCGGTACTAACCAGGGCGGTACTGCTCTGCGTCAAAACAATTCCATCAAATACGTTTCTCCTCTGATGTCCGGTTTCGGCGGCGCGCTGATGTACGGTTTCGGTGAAAAAGCAGGTGACAATACTGCCAGCAACTATGCAGGTCTGTCCGGCTTCTTCACAGATGGTACAAACGGTGCAGCTCTGTCTTACGCAAAACTGCGTGACAATGCCAATGTCTCCAATCTGTCTGGCTGGGCTGGTGGCGCCAAATTCAAAGTCGCTCCATCTGTGATGTTGCGTGGTACTTACTCCAGCAATAAAGTTGAAGGCAATGTGAAGATCGATGCATTGCCAAGTGCAAATGGCCGCAAAATTGCTGTCATAGGCCTGGGTGCAGACTTCTTCTTGTCTGATCAGACAACATTGACTACTGCTTATTACAACACCAAACGCTCTGGCGATATCGATGGTAAAGCTGATCAGTACATCTTGCTGGGTAAATATGCATTCAGCAAACGTACAACTGCCTACGCCTCCCTGACATATGCAAAAGCTGGTTCTGTTAATGCACAAGATGTTTCCCTGGCATTGGGCATCATTGGTGCAGGCAATAGTTCTGCAACACGTACAGCAGTAGGCGTATTGCACGCATTCTGATTGTAAATAGCTGGTTTTACTTGCAAAGGTCGCCCAAGGCGACCTTTGCAATTTTGTTTTTGTTTCATTTTTATTGGTAATAATGTAATTTTTCAGCACTTGTCTGGCATCATTAATGTTAATTCAATGACATTGAAATTATTGTTTTTAGAGCAATTTTTGTTGCTTATTCGAGACAAAATACCCCCATATTCCCTCCAAAAGCCGATTTAGCTTGGCTGCCTGACACCATTTTTGGTCAAATACGTTAACTTCTTTTTAGCTGTCTTGTCGGTTCTTAAGTATTTGCGCTCTTCGTGCAATCAATGTTTTGGCTCTGTTTTGCGCGAACTGTGCTTAATGTAGTTCAATATCAATGTGAAATCCTTTGGAGAAATATCAATGAAAAAATCACTCATCGCTCTGTCAGTTTTGGCTGCTGTTGCTGGTACAGCGCAAGCTCAATCTTCCGTCACTATCTACGGTGTAGTTGATATGGCTTTGCAACATCAAAACACTGGCGATCCTGCTGGCTCTACTCTGGGTCTGGATAGTGGTATTCAATCCGGTTCCCGTCTGGGCTTCAAAGGCTCTGAAGATCTGGGTGGCGGTCTGAAAGCAAATTTCCAATTGGAAATGGGTATCAATGCTGATACAGGTAGCTCCGCTCAAGGTGGCCGTGCATTCGGTCGTCAAGCTTACGTAGGTTTGTCTGGTGATTTCGGTGCGGTTAACTTCGGCCGTCAATACACACCAGCATTCGTTGCAATCGACAGCTTCGATCCATTCGGCACTGGTATCACTAGCGGTACAGCAGGTAGCGGTACTTCCGGCCTGGGCGCTGCAGCTTACTTCGACCACGGTGGCGTTCGTATCAACAACTCCGCTATCTACAACACAACTAACCTGGGTGGTTTCGTAGGTACTGTTGCTTATGGTTTCGGTGAAGTTGCTGGTAACACAACAGCTGGCCGTTACATCGGTTTCTCTGGTGCTTACACTGCTGGTCCTCTGTTTGCTGAACTGGCATACAGCAATGCGCAAAACGCTACTGGTACTAACGCAACTAAGAGCTACTTGCTGGCTGGTACATACAACTTTGACGTAGTGACAGCACACGCCGGTTTCTCCTCCATCAAAGATGATGGCACAGGCGCAGCTGCTCTGGATCGTCGCGTATGGTTGCTGGGTGCGACAGTACCAGTTGGTTCTGGCAATATCATCGCCAGCTACATCCGTTCCACTAACCAAAACAGCCTGTTGAAAGCTGCTAACGGTACACAATTGGCTCTGGGTTACACATACTCCCTGTCCAAGCGTACTAACCTGTACACTTCGATCTCCCGCGCAAGCAACGACGCAAACATCAACCTGGGTAGCGCTGATTCTTCAGCAACTTTCCATCCAGTTCCTAACGGCGCTGATGTACGTCTGGTTAACGTTGGTATCCGTCACAAGTTCTAATTTAATGCTGGCTTAGGTCAGTATTAAAAAGAGCATGGCAAGATTGAGAAGGCACTCCTGGTGAGTGCTTTCTCTTTACGTGTTTGCCTTGAGGGTAATTGCCTGCAATTCTGGCGGTGCTGAACAGGCCTGGTTACCAACAAGGCTAATGCGCTTTTGCAAGATAAAAAAGGCTGACATGATTTACATGTCAGCCTTTTTAGTTTTGATTGCCCGTAGTTTGCTAAAGATGCAGTCTTATCGCTGTGGGCTTATCGTTGCAGACTGCATAACTGCAGGCTTGGCTGCTTTTAAGCAAAACTAACACTCAGGCCTGGTAATGGGATACCAGAGAAAGCAGTCCCCCAGGTTTGCCCGGCCTGTACCGGGTAAGCATCAGTCCAGGTGCCGGTGGTAATGATTTCACCTGCCTGCAAAGGCAGGAACTGTGGCTGCTTTTGCAGCAGGCCATGCAGGTGCCAGATCGCATGCAAGGGGCTGTCCAGCACATTGCTGCCATAGCCAGCGCTCAGCAGTGTGCCGTCGCATGACAGCGAGACGCTGGCATTGGCCAGCAACTCAGCCAGATGCTGACGGCTGGCACTCGACAAGATGCGTGGCTCACCGATCAGCAGGGTGCCGTGCAAGCCCAGTGCGGCTATCGCGTCGGCTGCTTCAAACTTCCAGTCAGGGTAGGGGCTGACGACGATCTCTATGCCATGCGCCATCCATTCCAGGCAATCTGCGAGTTCTTCTATGCAAGCGTCGGCAGCCGGCGTCCTGCCGAGCTTGAATACCACTTCCGGTTCTATGCGTGGCTGCAGCGCGCCTGTCAGGCTTTGGTAGGCATGGTTATCTTCAACATAGCGCACCGTGCTGTCAAACAGGCTGCTCCAGATTGGTTCGCAGATGGCAGCTTTCTCGCCGTATTTATTCCACAGCTTGCGGTTAGTGAAACCAAGTTTGCGGCCTATGCAAACTTCGCCTTCGGCGGCACGGATGGTGTCAGACGCTTTGGCAATGTCATAAGCATCGTTAATGCTCAGCTCAAATTGCCAGCTTAAGGGATTGATATGCTGGGTACGCGCCCTGGCCTCAAGGACGGTATAAGCATGTTGTTCGGCTTGTAAGGACATGGCATCAAGTTCGGTTGGATTGAGCACAAACCATGGGAAGGGTCAGCGTTTAGCTACCACCCCATAAGTCACCGTTATTACCCGATCTGGGCATGGTCACGCCAAAATGCTCATACGCGGACGGCGTTGCTATCCTGCCTCTGGGCGTGCGTTGCAAAAAACCCTGCTGTATCAGATAGGGTTCCAGTACATCTTCTATGGTGTCGCGTTCTTCACCTATGGCCGCAGCGACGTTATCCAGGCCTACCGGGCCACCGCCAAATTTAAAGAGGATGGCTTCCAGCAGTTTTCTGTCCATTAAATCAAAACCAACCGCATCGACATCCAGCATCTTCAATGCCGCATCGGCAATGCCTTTGGTGATTTCACCATTGCCTTTGACCTCGGCATAATCACGTACCCGTCGCAACAGACGATTGGCAATACGCGGTGTGCCACGTGCCCGCTTGGCAATTTCACGCGCACCATCCGCCTGTATTGGGGCGCCCAGCAATGATGCGGAGCGGGTGACGATCTTGGTCAATTCTTCCGGTGTATAAAATTCCAGTCGGGCGACGATACCAAAACGGTCACGCAGCGGGTTGGTCAGCATGCCGGCGCGGGTAGTGGCACCAACCAGGGTAAAAGGCTGTAAATCCAGCTTCACCGAGCGGGCTGCCGGACCTTCACCGATCATGATGTCGATCTGGTAATCTTCCAGCGCCGGGTACAGAATCTCTTCGACTACCGGCGACAGGCGATGTATCTCATCGATAAAGAGTACATCATTGGCTTCCAGGTTCGTCAGCAGGGCCGCCAAGTCACCGGCACGTTCCAGCACCGGGCCAGAAGTCTGGCGCAGGTTGACACCCATCTCACGCGCAATGATGTGCGCCAGCGTGGTTTTACCCAAGCCCGGCGGGCCAAACAGCAAGGTGTGATCAAGTGCTTCACTACGCTGCCTAGCTGCAGTGATAAAAATTTCCAGTTGCCCGCGTATCTTTTCCTGGCCCACATATTCATCAAGCTGCTTGGGGCGCAGGGCGCGTTCTATTGCTTCTTCATTGGGCGAGCTTGGCGTGGCCGAGATAATGCGTGGCTCGCTGAAGTTGGATGAAAGATTGTCGGTCTGTATCGTCATCGCTTAGCCTTTGGACAATGCTTTCAATGCCAGCTTGATGCCATCAGAGACGCCACTACCAGCAGGCACGGATTTCATCGCCAGCAAGGCTTCCTTGTCGGAGTAACCAAGTGCCTGCAAGGCGTTCAGGATGTCAGCGCTATGGTCACCTGCAGCCAGTGCCGCAGTCGCATTGCCAAGGTCAGCACCGAGCTTGCCTTTGAGTTCCAGCAGCAAACGTTCTGCAGTTTTCTTGCCTATGCCCGGCACGCGGGTCAGGCGTCCTGCTTCTTGCAGGGTGATCGCCTGGGCCAGATCGGCTACCGACATGCCAGATAAAATAGAGAGGGCAGTGCGGGCACCGACGCCGCTGATCTTGATCAATTGCTTGAAGGTGCTGCGTTCTTCTGCCGTACCAAAACCAAACAGTACATGGGCATCTTCGCGTATCGCCAGATGCGTCAGCAAGACCACTTTTTCACCGAGATGCGGCAGGTTATAAAAAGTACTCATAGGCACATCGACTTCATAGCCCACACCCTGGCAATCGACCAGCAATTGCGGAGGATTCTTTTCTATCAGAGTGCCTGCAATGCGACCTATCATGAGACTGCTTTCATACTGTATGAATAAGCAGTGATAGTAAACGATTCTGACGCGTTTGACGAGGCTCGCAGGGAAATTATATTGATATTGCGATACTGCAATTAAGCTTATGCAGGCCAGTTATATGATCTGGCCAGGGCGCAGTGCAGCTTCGGTGAGCTTACAGCCCTGTATTAACCGACTAGACGACCGCCCTTGACACGCAAACCCTTCTTCGCCAGACCCGGCGCAATTGCCCCCAGGGTTGCCAGGGTATCACCACTATGGGCATGACAAATCGCCACGCCCAGCGCATCGGCAGCATCGCTGCCAGGTAGGCCAGACAAAGCCAGCAGGCGTTGCACCATGTCCTGCACCTGCTCTTTCTTGGCGCGGCCATGACCGACCACGCCTTGTTTAACCTGTAAGGCTGTATATTCTGCGACTGCAAGGTCTGCCGCTACCAACGCGCAAATCGCTGCACCGCGGGCTTGCCCCAGTAACAGGGTAGATTGCGGATTGACGTTGACGAAGACTTTTTCTATCGCCGCACAATCAGGCTGGTAAGTGCGTACTATTTCTGAAACGCCTGCGAGGATGGTCTTCAAGCGTTCTGGTAAAGTACCATCAATGGTCTTGATCGTGCCTGAGGCGATATACGTCAGCTTGCTGCCCTGTTTATGGATGACGCCAAAACCGGTGGTGCGCAAGCCGGGGTCTATGCCTAGGATTTTCATGAGGGCTTCTGAGTGTGTATTAGATGTGGTGCTGTGCTGCTACAGGAATTATTGCTGATGAGTATAGCGTATCGGCGAGCTAGTTTTATTGCTCGCTATGTAAGTGAGTAATTGCTTATGACGTTTAATCTTTTGCAGGATATGTGTGAGCAAGGAAATGCAATGTGGAGTGGGCTGAGTTCCAGCGGTATTTTTACCTGCATTGAAGCCAGCCCCCTCGCCAACTGACACAATGCGGTGTCGCCACTCGACGATGAAAGCATCATGGTATTTCAGGCACGAGTGCAGGCAGGCTGGCAGTCATCGGCATCAAAGTTGTCAGCCTTTATTTTACTGGCTTCCAGGCCTTGACTTCTGCATCGACTTTGCTTTTGCTCTCAGCGGGCAATACTGCTACCAGCGGGGGTAAATAGTCGCGTGCAACTTGATTGCCGTTGGCAAGAGATAGCATGGTCCAGAAATAGGCGGCCTGTTCATCTCTGGCTACACCTGCCACTTCACCAATCGTTGCCGCCAGGTCTTTCTGTGTCTTGTCCCGGGCCTGGTCAAGTGGACCCGCAACGGTGCTGGCTGCAGCGCGGCTGTCTATATTCAAGATTTTGCCGCTGGCGTAGATCCTGCCCAGGTCGAGTTGTGCATTGGCGTCGCCGCGTTCTGCTGCTTTGCGCAGCCAATAAAGGGCTTGTTTCCCGTCATCGGGTGATTCTTTGCGAGACAGATAAAGCAAAGCCAGCACGTGCTGCGCATTAGAATAATTTTGTTCAGCAGCGCGACGCAGCCAGATCGACCCTTGCCGCCAGTCTTCTGGCACGCCTTTGCCATTGATATACGCCAGCCCCAGGAAGTACTCTGCATCTGCAGCTCCCTGGTTGGCAGCCTGGCGAAACCAGAATGCAGCTTGAGACAAATTCTCAGGTACGCCGACGCCTGCCAGGTACATGCCACCCAGCATCGTTTGTGCCATGGACATTTCCTGCAAGGCAGCCAGGCGATACCAGTGCACTGCCTGCTGTGTGTCTCTACCCACAAAAGAACCTGTGTGATACAACCAGCCCAGACCAAATTGCGCATTGGCATTTCCCTGCTCGGCGGCTTTGCGGTACCAACTCACTGCTTGCTGCTCATCCTTAGGCACACCGCGGCCATTAGCATACATTTCACCCAGGCTCAACTGTGCGCCGACATTACCCTGCTCGGCCGCTTTGCGATACCAGACTGCCGCCTCTTGTTCATCCTTGCTTACGCCAGAACCACTTTGATAGAGTCCCCCAAGATTATTTTGCGCCCCTGCATTTCCCTGCTGCGCAGCCTTCAGATACCAGTAGGCTGCTTGTTGCGCGTCCTTGGACACGCCATTGCCAGACTCGTATAGCCAGCCCAAGCTAGCTTGCGCCCTGGCATTTCCCTGATCTGCTGCTTTGCGGTACCAGCTTGCTGCTTGCTGATGGTCTTTGGCTACACCGCGGCCTTCAAAATACATCAGGCCCATGCTGGTCTGTGCCTCGGAAAGTCCCTGGTCCGCTGCTTTGCGGTACCAGCTCACGGCTTGCTTGTCGTCTTTTTTTACTCCGTCTTGACCATTTTGATAGATGCATCCCAGGTTATTTTGCGCATCAGCACTTCCCTGTAGTGCAGCCTGCAGATACCAGTGTGTAGCTTGTCGTATATCCTTAACTACGCCCTGACCTTTTTCATAAAGCCCGCCTAGATTATTTTACGCGCCTGCATTTCCCAGCTGCGCAGCCTTCACATACCAGCCAGCAGCTTGTTGCGCATCTTTGGCTACGCCAGTGCCCGTCTGATACATCCAGCCCAGACTCGATTGTGCCCGGGCCTCTCCCTGATCAGCGGCTTTACGATACCAAAGGGCCGCTTGCTGATAATCTTTTGCTATACCACGACCTTCGAAATACATCCGACCCATGCTATTCTGCGAAACTGAAAGCCCCTGATCCGCTGCCTTGCGGTACCAGTGCACCGCTTGTTGTTCATCCTTTTTTATCTCATCCAGGCCTTCCTGATAGATGACGCCAAGATTGTTTTGCGCTTCTTTATTCCCCTGTTGTGCAGCCTGCAGATACCAGTGAGCAGCTTGTTGCACGTCTTTAACTACACCCTGGCCTTTTTCATAAAGCCACCCCAGATTATTCTGCGAATTGACATTGCCTTGCTGTGCGGCCTTCAGATACCAGTAGGCCGCTTGTTGCATATCTTTGGACAGGCCAGAACCAGTTTGGTACATCCAGCCCATGCTGTGTTGTGCTCTGTCATTTCCCTGATCGGCCGCTTTGCGGTACCAGTGGGCGGCTTGATGCAAGTCTTTGGCCACGCCCCGGCCTTCAAAATACATGTCTGCCCACTTAAGCTGTGTAGCGGCTTTGCCTTCTTCAGCAAGCCTGGTAGTTTCTATCAAGTCCGCACTGTAATTCTGTTGGTTGGCGGCGGGATGATCAGGCTCTGAGGCCGATACATAGCTGGCAGGCCACAAACTCAGGGCCATCAGCACGGCGCAAGTTATGGTAGACAATGTCGTCTTGCTCAGATAAATCATTCGTCATGCATCCTGTGGGAATTCTTCGGCACGGCAATATAGTGCCGCCTTGTAGCCATCTTGTGTGAGGCGGCATTATCGCATATGGCTATTACCGGCAAGTTATGGACAATGCGTATTGTTGAGCTGTTGTACTGAGGTGATGCCGGCAGTAATAAGGCGCCTGCAATAAAAACGGCCCTGAATAATCAGGGCCGCACATACCTCATTTAATACATCAATCCCGCATCAATGGCGGAAATGACGTGTACCGGTATAAACCATCACGACACCACGTTCATCCGCAGCATCTATCACTTCCTGGTCACGCATGGAGCCACCAGGGTGGATCACGCAAGTTGCACCCGCATCCACCACTACATCCAGACCATCACGGAACGGGAAGAAGGCGTCAGACGCGACGGCAGAACCAGTCAGTGTCAAACCAGCATTTTGTGCCTTGATAGACGCGATGCGGGCAGAGTCTATGCGGCTCATCTGACCAGCGCCTACGCCCAGCGTCATGCCATTGCCGCAGAAGACGATGGCGTTTGATTTCACATACTTGGCCACACGCCAGGCGAACATCATGTCCGCCATTTGTTGTGGACTAGGCTGCAATTTTGAGACGACGCGCAGTTCTTCCTGCAAGACGTTTTTGGCATCCGGTGCCTGTATCAGCAAGCCACCGCCAACACGCTTCATATCGTATTGGTTGAAGCCATTGCCCAGAGAAATTTCCAGCAGGCGCACATTTTGTTTTGCTGCAAAAATCTGTTTTGCTTCGGCAGTGAACGATGGCGCGATCAACACTTCAACGAATTGCTTGGCGACGATTTCAGCAGCCTTGCCATCGAGTTCGTGGTTGAAGGCGATGATGCCGCCAAACGCAGAAGTCGGGTCAGTCTGCAAAGCCTTGCTATAAGCTTCAAACGGTGTCGCACCCAGGGCTACGCCGCAAGGATTGGCATGCTTGACGATGACGCAGGCAGATTCAGCAAAAGACTTTACGCATTCCCATGCGGCATCGGCATCGGCGATATTGTTGTAAGACAGTTCCTTGCCTTGCAATTGCTTGTAGTTGGCCAGTGAGCCTTCGAGAGACTTCAGGTCGCGATAGAAGGCGGCAGACTGATGCGGGTTTTCACCGTAACGCATTTCCTGCACTTTTTCAAAATGCAGGTTCAGGGTTTGCGGATAGGCGCTGCGTGTGGTGTGCGCCTTGTCTTCACCCAGGCTGGTCAGGTAGTTGGTGATGGCACCATCGTATTGCGCTGTGTGAGCAAATACTTTTTTCGCCAGCGTGAACTTGGTGTCATAGCTGACAACATTTTGATTCGCCTTCATCTCTGCCAGCACAACGGCATAATCAGACGGATCTACAATGACAGTCACGTCTTTGTGGTTCTTGGCAGAAGAGCGCAACATGGTTGGGCCACCGATGTCGATATTTTCTATCGCATCTTCGAGTGAGCATTCACCCTTGGCGACAGTTTGCTGGAAGGGATACAGATTGACCACCACCATATCGATGGTAGGAATGCCATGCTGCTCCAGCGCTGCCACATGCTCAGGGAAATCACGGCGTGCCAGGATGCCGCCATGCACTTTAGGGTGCAGGGTCTTGACACGGCCATCGAGCATCTCAGGGAAGCCGGTGTAGTCAGCCACTTCGGTGACAGGCAGGCCATTGTCAGCCAATAACTTGGCTGTGCCACCCGTAGACAAGAGCTTGACACCGAGCGCAGACAATTCACGTGCAAATTCGAGCACACCGGTCTTGTCGGAGACGGAAATGAGGGCTTGTTTGATCATGATTTTTGATGTGAGTAAGGAAATCGGTGTCAAGCCTCGCGGATGGATTAAAGCAAACCGTGCTGCTGCAATTTCTTGCGCAAAGTATTCCGGTTAATGCCTAACATATCGGCGGCTTGTGACTGGTTGCTCGATGCGCGCGTCATGACCATTTCTAACATCGGTTTTTCAACGGCTAACACGACCATGTCGTAAATATTGGATGCGGGTTGCTCGCCCAGGTCACGGAAATACTTTTCCAGATTTTTGTGGACGGCGTCTTGAATGCTATCTTTGCTCATGCTGTTTTTATCACTGTTCGGTTATGCCAGGCGGCGGGTAGTCCATGCTTCATGGACGGCAAGACAAATTGGTTTTTGTAAAAGTGTTTTGTCTTATGCTGCCAGTTTTTCTTCAAAGGGGCGGTATTGTAACCGCTCCCCAGCCATGTGATCAAAAAAACTGCTGACGGCGGCAAGTTGTTCATCACAATCCGTCAGTAAGTTCATTTGTTGCCGGAAATCTTCACCACCTACCAGGTCTTGCACATACCAGCCTATATGTTTGCGTGCCGTTCGTACGCCAAGGTAGTTACCATAGAAAGCATAATGCGCTTTCAAATGGTTATCCATGAGTTCACGAACTTCAGAAATCAGTGGGGCAGGTAGATGCTCGCCGGTATTGAGGAAATGGGCGATCTCGCGAAAGATCCACGGTCGGCCTTGCGCCGCCCGGCCTATCATGATGGCGTCAGCACCGGTGGCCTCTAATACATATCTGGCTTTTTCCGGTGTCGTGATGTCGCCATTGGCAACTACGGGGATATTGACTGCGGCCTTGACGGCAGCAATGGTCTCATATTCTGCATCGCCCTTATAGCCATCGGCACGGGTGCGTCCATGCAGGGTCAGCATTTGTATGCCAGCCGCTTCTGCCATGCGGGCAATGTTCAGGGCATTTTTATTGGCCCTGTCCCAGCCGGTACGGAACTTGAGTGTGACCGGCACATCGACTGCGCCAACCACCGCATCCAGTATCTGACCAACCAGGCTTTCATGCTGCAGTAAGGCAGAACCACACCATGCATTACAGACCTTTTTAACCGGGCAGCCCATGTTGATATCGATGATTTGCGCACCTTTATCAACATTATGTTTGGCACATTCAGCCAGCATCTGTGGGTCTGCACCGGCAATCTGCACTGCCTTGGGCTCCATTTCGCCTTCATGGTTGGTACGGCGCGTGGACTTTTCTGTTTCCCAGAGTTTGGGATTGGACGCTGCCATTTCAGACACGGCATAACCCGCACCCAGTTCTTTGCACAACTGACGGAAAGGTCTGTCAGTCACACCAGCCATGGGAGCAACAAAAATATTATTACGCAGCACGTAAGAGCCGATTTGCACGATCAGGGAAGGGGGAAATTCGAAGAAGCGCTATTCTACCTGAATCCTGCCTAAATATTTGGCAAAATCGTTACCACTCGTAAGGAATATTTTTATCTATATTTGTTGGCTTTTTGATAGTTTAAATTTCAACAAAACTGCGCTTCCTGGAGCAGATTAGACTAGCCTCTCTAAACTGCTGTTGGCACTTGGAATGTGTCTGCTATTTGCCTGCAATATGCCTTTTTCGCCCCCGCTTTGTTCGTCAACCCACGCTCAGCTTTGTCAGTTCTGTGTATACTCCAAGCGTACATTTATGTATTTGTCATTTTCACTCCTGACAAAAATGTATTCCCTTGCCATCCATCTTCTTTGTTTATTAAAAAGATAGTCAGCAAGGGAATATATTTTTCAAATAAGGGAGTCGTTCGTGGACACGCAAAACAAGGAGGCAGTACATAGAATTACCATCGTTGGCGGTGGTGCAGGCGGGCTGGAACTGGCAGTGCGCCTGGGCAAGAAATTAGGCAAGCGCGGCAAAGCCGTCATCACGCTGGTCGATGCCAGCCGTACCCATTTGTGGAAACCTCTATTGCATCAGGTTGCCGCAGGCACCCTCGACAGCCATGCAGACGAGCGCGAATACTTTGCCCTGGCGAGATCCAATCATTTCGAATTCCGTCTTGGTCGTATGGAAGGACTTTCTCGCGAAAAGAAAGAAATTTATATCGCCCCCATGTTCGATGAAAACGGCGTCCAGTTATTACCACGTCAGGCCATTGCCTATGACAGCCTGGTGATAGCCCTGGGCAGCCAGACCAATGATTTTGGCACCCCCGGCGCACGCGAAAACAGCATCATGCTTGATTCACCTGCTGCGGCAGAGCGTTTCCATCAACGTCTCATCAATTATTGTCTGCAGGCGCAAAGTCAGCAGCAGACATCTGGCGAAGGCCGTTTTACCGTCACCATCATAGGTGGCGGCGCAACCGGTGTAGAGCTGGCAGCAGAATTGCATATGACTACCAAAATCCTGTCCAGCTATGGACTGGTGAATTTTCATCCTGAAAAAGATTTGAAGATCGTCATCGTCGATGCCGGTACTCGCTTGCTGCAAATGCTACCAGAGCGTGTCTCCGATTCAGTCGCCCGTGAATTGCGCAGCATGGCGGTAGAAGTGCATACCAATGAAAAAGTGGTCGATGTCTCCAAGGCCGGGGTGCAGATGGCTAGCGGCAAATTCATTCCCAGTGGCATCGTGGTTTGGGCGGCAGGCATTAAAGCGCCAGAGTTTTTAAAAGACCTGGATGGGCTGGAAGTCAACCGCATCAATCAACTGGTCGTAACCCGTACTTTGCAAACCACGCAAGACCCGGCCATCTTCGCGATTGGTGATTGCTGCGCATGTCCGCAAGGTGAGGGTTTGCCGAACGTGCCACCACGCGCACAGTCTGCCCACCAGCAGGCGAGCACATTGGCGAAAACCCTGGTACGCCGCTTGCAGGGTAAGTCTGCGCTGGAATTTACTTATAAAGATCATGGTTCGCTGGTGTCGCTGGGTAATTACAGCACCGTTGGCAGTCTCATGGGTTCTTTGGCCAGCGGTTCTGTTTTCATCGAAGGCACACTGGCAAAATGGATGTACTGGTCACTGCATAAACAACACCAGATGGCAGTCAATGGTTTGTTCCATACCTGGTTATCGACCTGGGCAGAGACGATCGACCGGGTACGCAATCCGCGTATCAAGTTGCACTGAGCGGCATTTTCATCACAGATTGTTAACGTACCTGTCTGGACTTTTTGGTATAGGCAGAACCCTGGTTATGAAAGAAAGTGGCATTGATTTGACCCGCCAATTGGTCAAATGCCCTTTCTGCCATGACGGCATATACTTGGCTATCCGAAGGATGGTGATCAATCGCATCCAATGAATATTCATACTTCACATTGAAATTATCTGGTGGAGTGACTTCTAAATTGAATTTCCATTCATTTTCCTGACCGGGTATGCTGATGTTGGCATTGAAATTCATGATGAGGCCAATGTAAATGTCCTGCTCGCTTAATGCCAGGTTCTCTTGCTTTCTTTGCGTATACACTTTACCTGATGGGGCAATCTTGTAATTGATCTTCAGCATGGGAAACGGTGGTTTGGCGGCACCATTTGCGGCGAATTTCAATATATCCTGAGGGAAGATGGCACCAAATGAAGTATGTATGCCCGCTACTATGCGCGACTCTCTGGTTGCCGCAGTATCATTGGTAAAATGAGGTGATGCCGGAATGATTTTTAAATTCTTTGTGCGTACCTCTTTCTTCCTCAATAAATCATCCAACTGAACAAGTTCTGCTGGTGTAGGTCTGCCAAAGCGGATGACAACATTGGGATCATTCTTTTTTTCTGCGTAGAGCAATAATTGCTCCATGGTGGCGATCAAACCAGGATCTGCGCTGGCATTGAGCGCGCGGAAATTTTCCAGAGCAAGCAGGTAATGATGATGGATTTCCTTGTCCAGATCGGCAATGATGTCCGAGCCTGGAAATCGCTGCTTCAAGGCGCGTAATTGTGTGACGCTGGTATTTTTCTTCAGTGCGTTAAAGACGATGCGCGGCAGCTTCTCTTGCATTTCCTTGACGTGGTTTTTGCCGTGTGAAAGATAGGCCAGATACGCAGTTTCCGTGTTCATGCGCTGGGCTGTCATGGCGGCCTTATCGTCTGCCATCATATTCCGTGCATACCAGAACAGGGCCGCAAATGCACAGGCAATAAACAGTAGCGGCAAGTGCAGTTTCCTTAGGAAATGAATGCTGATGGCAAAAAAACTGGCTTGGCGTTGTTCGAGGGCACCACTGAACTGGTTCCTCTTTAATTCCAGGAAAGGATCAAATTTTTGCAGTGCTGGCAGATTTCTTTCTTGAATTGCTTTCTGTGCTGCAGCATGCATCGCCTGGAATTTCTCAAAAACCAATTTACCCAGTTTGCGCCCTGGTATGTTAATGAGCAGATGCTGGTCTTCTTGAAGTTCAAGCGCGAGTTGAGACTTGTTATGCAGGCCAAGAAACTGTGTCTCACCAAGACTGACGTTTTTAAATAACTTAAGATCAATGATCATGACCTTCTTTTGCCGCGCATCCAGGAAACTAGATTGAAAAAGATAACGTCCCGGCAAAAAACCGAAGCGTCTGCTGAGGCTGATCCTCTTCCAGCTTGCATGCACGCAATAGAAAATACCAGCGAATAGCAAGACATACCAGGCCAGTATGGCTCGCGCAGACCACAATTCATCTTTTAGCGGGTTACCAAAGTCAGCGCTTGCAGTAAGCAAGAGCAAGGAACTGCAGAGCAGCAATATCAGCCCGTGCATAAGATAAAAATCCAGATTGGATTGCACTTCTGCAAATGCCAGGTATTTGGAGCGTCCTATCGTCTTGGCCAGATCGGATTTGAGATGCGCAGGCAGCGCGTCAAATTGATATTCATAATAATAAGCCAAAGGTACATCCTTAATTCATGAGTAAACGTGCAAGGAGAAAATTATTCGATTGTTAATTTTCATTTGCGCATAAGTATCGTGAATTCTGCCTTGTTGGTCAATCGGCAAACCTGGATATATTTAATGGATGGCTGCATCAGGCGCGACTCCCAAAAATGCGTACTTTATCGTGACAATATGGGCAAAATTGGGTTTGCCCGTTATTGCCTGGCATTTTCAGCTTGCAGGCTGTGGGCGCTTGCTATGTGGCTCTGGATTCGGAACTGGGCGATAGACTGGGTAAGTAATTCGCGTGTCTGTGCATACAGACGGCAATATAGATAGGCAGCAGCCTATCTATTTGCAATTTTTTACTGGTTCTTCAATTGCTTCATATATACCGCACTATCGGGCCTGAAGAAGGCAGCATTGATTTTGAGTGCCAGTTTATCGAAAGCTCGTTCTGCCATTACTGCATAGACCTGTCCCTCAGGCGCTTGTTTAACAGGATCGCGGCTGGATGTCTGGTATTCCACTTTGAATGTATCTGGTGGTGTTACTTCCAGGTCGAATTTCCAGCGGTCTTTGGTTTCGGGCACGATGAGCGCAGCCTTGAAGCGTACCAGCATGCCAACAAAAGCATTATCATGCTTTTCAGAGCCGAAGATCTCGCCGGATGGTTCTATCTGATAAGTGATTTGCAGTCTGGGAGCGTTGTCGGGTGCGACAGGACTGGCATTGAATGACAGCACATCATTTGGGAATATTGAACTGAACGCGCTGCGTATACCTTGAATAATTCGTGTCTCCCTGACAGCGGCGCTATTGTTTGCGAAATATTTTGCTGCCGGTATGATCTGCTTGCCACGTATCTGTTTTTCCTTGAGTTTCAAAACAGCGTCCAACTGGCTCAAATCACTGTCTGTCGGACGAATAAAGTTGACTGCCACATTCGGATCGTCATGTTCCTCGGCAAACTTCAACAACTGTTCCATGGAGCGTATCAAGGCAGTATCTGAATTAACTGCCTGTTCCCTGAATTTTTGCATGGAGCTGTCATACAGCACATGGATTTCTTCTGCCACGTCAGGAAGAATATCCGACTGTGGGAAGCGCAGTTTCAACTGACGCAGCATAGTGACGGAATTTTTTTTCTGCACTTCATTGAATACCACGCGCGGCAACTCTGCCTGCATTTCAGTAATCTTGAACTTGCCGTGTGCCAGATAACCCAGATACGCCGCTTCTGTCTGCAAGTGCTTGGCATTCAAATACATTTTCTTGTCTGCTGCGGCATTCCTGCCATACCAAAACAAGGCAGCAATGAAGATGGCCAGCACCAGCAGCGGTACTTTGAATTGAGTCATTAGATTGATAAAGCGCTTACCCAGGCTGGCGGCTCCATGTGCCTCCCGCCACTTGTTTCTCCGCACGTCCAACAGAGGGTCAAAGCCATACAGGCTTGCCAGATCGCGGTTATGAAATGCATCCTTGGCCTTGGTTTTATAGATATTGAATTTTCCCAGCGTGGCTTCAGCCAGGTTCTGGTTATTGATGACCAGGTCTTTACGCGTGCCATCATTGAAATTAAAAGAGAAAATCGTTCTTTGATAACGTCCATTCGATTCATGATGGGTAGCATCAAGTTTGCGCAATTGTGCCAGATCATGTACCGCGATTTTGTTGCTGCGTATATCAACCAGTGCCAGTGGGAACAGGTAGCAACCAGGGGCGAAGCGAAATTTTGTGCTCAGCTGCATGCGCTGCCATATTTCATGGCCAGCATAGACTACCCCAAAAAACAGTATTGCATACCAGACTATCAGACCAGTATTATCCCAGGCGAGATCATTGACTGGGTCACCAAAGCTTGACGACGCAGCCAGGAAAATAAAGAAAATACATGCGGCCATCAAGGCAGCATGCCGCAGGTACCACGACCGATTCGACATGGCGTCAGCATGCACCAGATAGTCCGGGCTTCTGACCGACCTGGCCAATTGTTTTTTGACGTCACGGGGGAGTGCGTCATAATCGAGTTGATAGAAGGCTCGCACCACAACTTTCCTTCAATTAAAGAGGCAGATCAGCAAAAACGTCACGCATATAATATGCGCGAAAAAATTTCAGGCTAAAGCTGGCAGTATCGCTATTTACAATGCCATGGTCAATTCACTTGTGTCATTCTGGCAGCCATGCATAAAACTATTTTTTAACAGCTCCATTCATCAGAAATTTCCCGCCATTTATCGGCGGTGACGGGGCAGTAATCGCAAAGCGAAGGAAACCAAACTTGTTCATCCGTATATTGCACATCATCAACAACCCACATGGAGTAAAGATGATGAAACACTGGAAAGTTCTGGCCGCAGCCAGCCTGATTGCACTTGCGATGAATACTTCGTTCGCTGATGGCGTCAAGTCAGGTGTCCCGAGTGGCTGGCAATTATGGGGACCTTTGGGTGACAAATATGAGATGGGCATAGACCCGGCAGAAAGCACGCCGGAACACCCCGCACTGCTTGTCGCCAGCAAAGATACGCCGACCAATGAAACCGTCAGCCTGATGCAGCAAGTAGATGCAAGCGAGTGGGAAGGGGGCGTGATCGAGTTCAGTATGATGGCTAAGGCCATAGGCGCAGAGAAAAATAGGGTATGGTTGCGCCACTTGAGAAGCCAGGCCCTCATGTTGGGCGAAAAAGCTGGCAGGCCGCAACTGATGGAATACTCGCGCAGCATACCTGATGGAAAAGGCTGGGAGAGAATTACCCTGAGCAGCTATTTCCCTAAAGGTGCAGAGCCCGGTCAAAAACACTTTGACATCGGTTTTTCCCTGGCATCCAAAGGCAAGATCTGGATCAGGGATATCAAGCTGGAGCGCAAGCCCTATGTGGCTGTTCCCAAAGCGGTTGAGTTGCCCACTCATCGTTCTGGCCTGCCAGCTTATCCAGCACGCAACCTGAACTTTACTGAATAAAATTACCGGGCCTCACAAACGATATCCCGAATCTAGCAAATACTGAACAATACTGGAGCAGACATGAAACACTGGAAAATCCTGATCGCAGCCCCACTGGTTGCCTTTGCTGTCAATTTTTCTTACGCAGGTGCTGTCAAGAACGGCATTCCAAAAGGCTGGACAGGTAGCGGCGCAATTGCTACCCACTATGAAAGTGGGCTTGACGAGTCGCAAGGAAGTAAAGAGCAACCAGCTTTCTTTATTGCTGCAAAAGAGACAAGCACGGATGATGACTTTGCCGCCATCACGCAAGTGGTCGATGCCGGTGCATATCGTGGAAAGATCATGGTTTTAACAGCATCTGCCCGACACACTGGTGAGCTGGGGCGCTACGAACTCTGGATCAGAACGACTGATGATAAAGGCGGCGTTCGCATTACCTCCTCTAGCGGAGCTAAAGGGGACGCTTGGGAAACGGTGAAGGTTCAGACACCAGTGAGCGCCAATGCGCAAAAACTGGAGTTAGGGATAGGCATCAGAAAACAAGGAAAATTGTTGGTGAAGGACCTGTCCTTTGCCGAAGCCTCCGCAAATAATTCCATATCTGAACGCAGACCTATAGCAAACGATGTCAACATTAGTCAGGCAAGCGCAGCGATAAAAAACCTGAATTTCTCGGAATAAAAAAATGCGTACAGACATGACGATAACTCATGCGGATAAGGATGAGTCAGGCACATTGAGCGCGTGGCCGTTATTACCCATGCTGGCCGTGCTGGGTTTACTGGTTTATGCAAGCCTTGACCAAGGACGTTCAGCCTGGCTGGCAGATAGCCTGGCCATCCTGCTGGCCTATACTTTGGCACAAGCTGGTTTATGTCTGTCGCAAAAAATACTGTGGTTCAAACATGCCAGCCAGCGCTGGGCTATTCTGGCCTTGTCTGTGGCGCTGGCATTGTTCGCAGGGCTCAAGGCGGAAGCTGCTTACTGGCCAGCGATGAGCACAGGCATGTCAGCTGGTTATTGCCCGCCATTATTCTGGTGTTTATTTTCGCCACCGTTTTGCCTGCTGCCATAGATCTGGAAATCAGACACCGTACCCAGGCCAGCCTGGCGGCGGAAGCCAGCAAGCACAAAGTCGAGAGACAAATGCTGGAAGCCAGACTGGCGGCACTGCAGGGCCAGATAGAACCCCATTTTTTATTCAATACGCTCGCCAACACCCGTGCCCTGATACACCAGGATGCCGCCATGGCGGAGCAAATGCTGAACCACCTGATTGCCTACCTGCGCGCTGCCATGCCCGACATGCGCCTGAGTACCACCACACTGGGACAAGAGCTGGACAGGGCAGCGGCGTATCTGCAAATCTTCCAGATACGTCTGGGTGCACGCTTTCAATACTCAGTCCAGGCCACAGATGAAGTGCGGGCCTGCCTGATCCCGCCACTGGCCATCATGAGCCTGGTAGAGAACGCCATCAAGCATGGCATAGAGCCGCAGCCGGGTGAGGTGCGCATAGATATCAGTGCCAGCAGCGAAGCCGGCCAGTTGCTGGTCACAGTCAGCGATAATGGTCGCGGTTTTAAGGATGAACTGGGTAGTGGTGTTGGCTTGCTGAATGTACAGGAGCGCCTATCGGCCCTGTTTGGTGAGCAGGCAGAACTGCAATTACAGCCAGGAGGCAAGGGTGGTGTACGCGCTACGATATGTCTGCCAGCCAGGACAGGTAAGCTGGCATGAGCATCATCAGACCCCAAACCCTGATCGCTGAAGATGAAGCCATCTTGCGTCAGGAGTTGCAAAACGCGTTGGCGCAGCTATGGCCAGAACTGGATATCATCGCCGCTGTTGATGACGGCATCAAGGCCATGCAAGCCATTACCGATCTGCGCCCCGACATCGCTTTTCTGGATGTACGCATGCCTGGCCTGAGCGGTATAGACGTGGCCCGCCTGGCCCAGCATCCCTGTCATATCGTGTTTCTGACTGCCCATAATGATTATGCCGTTGATGCCTTTGACCAGGGTGCGGTGGATTACCTGCTCAAACCCCTGGATTTAGGAAGGTTGGCGCTGGCAGTGCAAAGGTTGAAGCAGCGCCTGTCACAACAACCGGCTGACCTGTCTTCCCTGCAAATCAAAAAACCGCAAGAAGCACTGCGCTGGATACAGGCATCGGTTGGCAACCAGATACGCTTCATCAATGTCAGCGATGTGCTTTGCTTTCGTGCAGACTCCAAATACACCAAAGTCATCACTGCCAGGCTCGAAGCCTATATCCGCACCACCATCAAGGACCTGGCGGCGCAACTCGACGGTGATAAATTCTGGCAGATATCCCGCAGCAATATCGTCAATGTGGCAGCGATAGATGCAGTGCAAAGAAGTGATGGTGGCCTGGCTTTGCGTTTGCAGAAAGAGGATGAATGGTTGGCGGTGTCGCAGGCGTATCAACACCAGTTTCGCCAAATGTAGCTGCTAAGTGCTGGTTAAGCTACTGCGCGGCTCAATTTTGAGCCTGCGATGCTCGTCGTACTTAAGTACGACTGCGCTTCTTAACTCAAACTTGAACCGCTCGCTACGCTTACCCAGCACTTAGCGGAATAAGCTTTGGGGAAATGTCGTTTTTTTTGGATGCAGTATTTCCGTGTATTCATGGTGTTGGTCGATAGCAAGAAATTTGTTTGTCCCCTAATCATCCTTTTCCACAAAACGCTTCAGTCTGCCCAGTGCCATTTCCCATTCGCGGCCTATGGATTCGAGTGTTTTTCTGGCTTCATCTATGCTCGCAGCTTGCAGTTGCCACAAACGTTCCCTGCCAATTTTGATGTCACTGACGACACCTGCTTCAGCCAGTACGTTCAGGTGCTTGGTGACGCCCTGGCGGCTGATGGCTGTGGTTTGCGTCAGGTGAGAAATCGAAAAAGCGCCACCTGCGCAAAGCACTGCCACCAGCTTCAGACGTGTGGGATCACCAAGTGCCGCGAACACCTGAGCAGACGTGTCGTGGGCACTAATGATGGCTGGTGCGCTGGCCTTGTTGCTTGTTTTACTTGGTGACATGGTTCCCCAGATTTTGCAGTTGTATGTCCCAGCCCTCGGTATTCATCTCAAAGGCTGTGCGACGGCGGTGCGCAGGCACTTTGTCAAAACCTGATTCAACCACAGTCAGCAAGACAGCATTGCCGGGCGCATCTTGTAAATTGAAACTGACTAGGGTTGGTATCTCACCAGAATAATCAACAGCAGTATCGACTGCATACGGATGCCAGTGAAAAGACATGGCATCTTGTGGCTGTATATGCTGGATGACGATATCAAACATTAAACCTTCGCAGCCAGGGTGGGTAAACAGCCCACGTGTGCGCTGGCCCGGCGCAAATACCTGGCCGCTCAGATCGACACCAAACCATGCGCCAAATTCTTCTGCATCAGTCAGGGCACGCCATACGCGCTCACGTGTGCCATTGATGAAGATGCTGCGCTGTATGCTATCTGTATTATTGCTCATGCTGCTGCTCTCCTTTCCGTGGATGGGATTTGCTGATGACCGGCCGCTACAAACGGTGTGCCTGTGCCAGTTTCCAGATACAGCTGCAGACTGGCGAGGAAATGCTGCCAGCCATTTTGACAAAGCGTATAGCATTGTAGCGAAGGTAACAGGCCTATGTGTTCCAGATCCAGCTGCGTCTTGCCCAGCCCTGCATCGCTGATATGGAATACGACCTGAGTGCCCACCCATTCGTCAGCAAGGCTGACTGATTCAGCCACGATATGCGCGCGGGTGCATAGCCAGCGAACTTCGCTGTCAGCTTGCAGTTTCTCTATACGCATATCCTTGTAACACTCACTGAAGCGAAATTCCAGGGTATCGCCAACGGCTACCCCACCTTCACAATCCTGGGTCCACCAGGCACGCAAGCCTTGTATGGTGGTCAGGGCTGCATAGACCGCGGCAAGGCTGGCTTTGATGTTGAGGCTTTGCTGGTAGCTTTTCATGATCTGTCTCCATTGTGTGATATATGCAACCAAATAGCTGCGTATTTATTATGGGATGGATTTTGAATAAATGCAACCAAAAGGTTGCTTTAAGTTTTGTGTGTGAATCTTTGCAGGAATTGGAAAGTTTCTTGACTTGATATTGTTCGTTAGGCAATCTTGCCATCATGCCGATACAAAGATGTAAACCATCTGTCATTTCTATTACCTTGAATTGTCCATCCTATGAGCAACATTCGACTATTTGTTCTTCTGCTGAGTTTGGTTGGATTTGCCCATGCCGGGGAGAAAAACGAAGACATTATCGTGGGCACGATAGAGACCATACATTCAAATGCTTTGGATGAAGATAAAAAGATATGGGTATATGTTCCCAAACCGAATGCTGCTCTGGGACCGGAAAAGCCTGTCTATCCTGTCGTCTATTTGCTGGACGGCAGCGATCATTTTCTTTCGATGATGGGTTTGATGGAAAAGAAATGCCGGGGCATTGGACACTCTTGCCCCGAAATGATCTTGGTTGCGGTTACCCACAATAACCGCCAGCGTGAACTGACACCGACGAAGGCAGGTTCGTATGCCCAGCCAGAAAAGATCAATGAAAACTCTGGTGGTGGCGAAGCTTTTTCTACTTATCTGGAAAAAGAGTTGATTCCCTACATTAACGCAAAATATCCGGCTGCTCCTTATCGGGTATTGGTTGGTCATTCTTTGGGTGGCTTGACCGTGATGCATAATCTGATTAATCACAGTGCATTGTTCGACGCCTATCTGGCGATAGACCCCAGTATGTGGTGGGATAATGCTTTGCTGGTCAAACAGATGGAAGTCGCGCTAAGGGATGGCCGCCTGGCTAACAAATCGCTATATCTGGCGGTTGCCAATACACTTGCCAAAGGCGTGTCTATTGATCAGGTCAGATCTGGCAGCGATCAGGAAAGCAGGCATATTCGTTCCATACTCAAACTGGTCGATACCCTGGATGCGCATCCACAAAGCGGCCTGCGCTGGAAGTGGAAATACTACCCGGACGAAGGCCATGGTTCTATTCCGGTTTTGGCCGAGTATGACGGCTTAAATTTCTTGTTTGATTTTTACAAGATGGCTGATTTTGTGCGCTTGTATGATGCGAAGATAGATGGTGCAGGTGAACTGAAACATCAGTTTGAAAAAATCAGCGCCCGTATGGGCTACAAGCTTTTACCCGATCTTGAAACGATGGATTGGTTGGGACAGCATTTCTTGCGTGAGAAAAAATTGAAGAATGCCCATGATTTTCTTAGCGCGAATCTGGAAAATTATCCACGCAATGCTTTGTCCCATGAAGGTATGGGTGATTACTACCTGGCTGCAGATGAACAGGCCAAAGCGAAAGAAGCCTATCAGCAAGCCGTGAAACTGGATGTCAGTTCCAAAGCTAAAGGAAAGCTGGAGAAATTAACGAAGTAAAAATAAGTGCCAGTATCTTGAACTCTGTTGTTGATGATGTTTTATTAGCCAATCGCTTTTACGGTGTATCACGAAAGTCTCTGGATTCCTGCCTGCGCAGGAATGACGATTTGGAAGATATGAGGATTATCATTCGCTCATGCAAATAAGAATTCCAATTTGTTCAACATACTATTCTGGTGGCACAATTTAAGGTCGCTCCAGCACAAGCTGGAGCCCAGTGGCGTTTTTCAACTGACAGATAATGCCGGTTATTGCCATCGCAAAGACATCAATGTTTCTCGACCTTGCTCTGGTTAATTTCATCCAGCCCATCGGCATCCAGATGCGCAATATCACCCCATTGCAGCAGCTTGATTTCTTTACCTGTGACTTCAAAGCGGTTGATGCTGGCGTTGTAGATGGTCACTTCGCGTGGTGCGCTCAGCGGCAAATCCTTGGCGGCGCGGTAAGCACATTCAAGCACGCCGCCGTGAGCGACAAGGGCGATTTTCTTGCCCTCGAATTGCTTGGCATAATGCAGCACATGTTCCATAACGCGCTTGTGGAACTGGCGTATGGTTTCGCCTTCGTTTTCGCCAGGTGGGAATTGTGCATCTGGTTCATGCGCTTGCCAGGCGTTATATTCCTTGCGGTACAGGCTGGGTAGTTCGCTATACAGCTTGCCTTCAAAGCCACCAAAGCAACGTTCACGCAAGCCTTTATCTATGCGGGTGCTGACACCTTGCAGGCGGGCGATTTCACCTGCGGTTTGCACCGCGCGTTGTAGATCGCTGGAGACTATTGCGTGTAGTTTTTCATTTTGCAAGGCCCAGGCCAATGCCTTGGCCTGGCGTGTGCCTTCGGCATTCAATGGGATGTCGAGATGGCCTTGCAAGCGGCGTTCGGCGTTCCAGGCGGTTTCGCCATGGCGTATCAATAAAATTTCTGTGGGTTTCATTTGTTTATTTTGTTCTTATTTTGTTCTTATTTTGTTTTTAGCCAGAAGGTCACCGGGCCATCATTGGTCAGTGAGACCTTCATGTCGGCACCAAAACTGCCGGTTTCTACCTGCGCATGTTTGCTGCGTGCCTGGGCGACAAAATAATCGAATAATTGCCTGCCCAGTTCTGGTGGGGCTGCTGGCGTAAATGAGGGCCGAGTGCCGGAATTGGTATCCGCTGCTAGCGTGAATTGCGGCACCAAGAGCAAGCCGCCTTGTACGTCGGTGACGCTGCGGTTCATCTTGCCTGCGTCGTCAGAGAATACGCGGTAGGCGAGTAATTTTTTTAGCAGGTCGTCAGCCTGTTTTTCAGTGTCTTCGCGCTCGGCGCAGACCAGGATCATCAGGCCGGCATTGATGGCGCCTATGGTGTTGCCATCAACGACGACTTTGGCTTCGGTGACTCTTTGGAGTAGGGCGATCATGGGGGTAATTGGTTGTTGCTTTAGTGTAGCGAAGAGAGAGTGGGCGGGCGAAATCTGGTAGGTTGGGCAAGATTGTAGGTTGGGCCGGGCCTCGCTAGGCTACGCTTCATCAGCCCAACACTCGGCGATCAAATAATGTATACATTTGCGAAGGCCCAGTATTGGGCTGATACCCCGTAGCCCAACCTACGCATAAGCATTAAGCCGTCAACGTCACTTTCGCAAACTTGCGCTTGCCGACTTGCAGCACGAAAGTACCTGCTTCCACTTTCAAGCCCTTGTCGCTGATAACAGCGGAATCTATACGCACGCCGCCTTGCTCTACCATGCGCAGGGCTTCGGATGTCGATGCGCAAAGATTCGTTTGCTTTAACAACTGGCCTATACCAATTGGCGCACCGCTGACGCTAACTTCTGGCAGGTCATCTGGTATTCCACCTTTGGTAACATTGACAAAATTCGCCAGTGCATCTTCCGCCGCCTGCCTGTTATGGAAGCGCGTCACGATTTCCTGCGCAATCGCTACCTTGATATCACGCGGGTTCTGGCCTTCTGCGACTGCTTTTTTGTAAGCAGCGATTTGTTCCAGTGAGCAGAAGGACAGCAGCTCGTAGTAACGCCACATCATGACATCAGAAATACTCATGATCTTGGCGAACATGGTATTGGCTGGTTCAGTGATGGCGATGTAGTTATTCTTGGACTTTGACATCTTCTCGACGCCGTCCAGGCCTTCGAGCAAAGGCATGGTCAAAATACATTGTGGCTCTTGTCCATAATCTTTTTGCAGTTCACGACCCACCAGCAGGTTGAATTTCTGGTCAGTGCCACCAAGTTCCAGGTCAGATTTAAGGGCGACAGAATCATAACCCTGCATCAGCGGGTACAAGAATTCATGCACGGAAATCGGGGTGCCCGCCTTGAAGCGCTTGGTGAAGTCATCGCGCTCCATCATGCGGGCGACGGTGTACTTGGATGATAACTGGATCATGCCGCGTGCGCCGAGTGGGTCTGACCATTCAGAGTTGTAGCGTATCTCGGTTTTGCTGGCGTCCAGTACCAAAGCTGCCTGCTTGAAATAAGTCTGGGCGTTGTCTTCTATTTGCTCGCGCGTCAGCGGTGGGCGGGTGGCGTTGCGGCCAGACGGGTCGCCGATCATGGACGTAAAATCGCCAATCAAAAAGATCACGGTATGGCCCAGATCTTGCAACTGGCGCATCTTGTTGAGTACAACGGTATGGCCCAGGTGCAAATCTGGTGCAGTCGGGTCCAGGCCCAGCTTGATGCGCAGGGGTTTGCCCGTCTGTTCGCTACGGGCCAGTTTTTGGGCAAATTCGGATTCGATGAGCAGTTCATCAACACCGCGTTTGGTCACTGCCAGTGCATGTTGCACTGCATCGGAAAGGGGCATGATTTTGCTGGCATTGCCAGTGTTTTCAGGGGAGCTGGAATTTTGTTCAGAAGTCATCATGAATGGAAATCAAATTTTTTGTAACACCGCTGGTCGAATTTCAAATCTGAATCCATAATCAGCGTTTGCCAAATTCTGGGTGTTGGTTAATTAGCAGGGATTATTGTTTAAGCCAGATGTCAGCATTTTAATGCCTTTGCCTGGTTTTTAATCCCGAACTTAGTGCGAGTTTCAATATTGCCGTCTTGATAATGTGCGCATAAAATATGCAAGAGCATTTCACCGCAATGTACTCGAATTTTCAATAAAACCAGTCAATTTTAACTTATTGCATGCGTCCAACAGATAAATTACTTCGTATCGTCTCTGGCGGCAGGCTGTTGTTCGGCACTACACGCGCTTCGCGCATCGTTTCTGTTTCCGCTCTTTTCTTTGCTGTTTGCGCATTTGGCGCTGCTAGTGTTGCTCCTTTGGCACCAGATGCTTCTGACTTGCCAGTCAAGCGCATCAAGGAAGAGCTGAGCCTGCCTTCGCTCGATGAACAGGTCGCCGCACTCGAAGCGGTTGATCAGCAATTCATCCGTGAAGCCACCTTCAAGAGCAGTGAGCAGTTGGCCACGTTCTTGCAGCGCATAGGCGTGGATGACGAAGAAGCGGCACAGTTCATCAAATCAGACAATATTGCACGCACTATCCTGCAATTCAGGGCTGACAAAACCGTGGCAGTAAAAACGGATGAAGAAGGTGAACTGCTGTGGTTGCAAACAACGGTCTCTGATGGCCCGGACAAACCAGTCAGAAATATCGTCATCAACCGCGATGCTCATGGCAAACTGACATCTTCTGATGTCAGCGCCAAGCTCGAAAGACGTGTGGAAATGGCAACGGCCTATATCCGCACTGCCTTTTACCCGGCTGCCGACGATGCCATGATCCCCTATGGCGTCACTGAGCAGGTCAAATCCATGTTCGAGACCAATGTTGATTACCAGCGCCTGCAAAAGGGCGACTATTTCAATATTGTCTATGAAAGCTTCTGGCAAAACGGTGAGCGCGTCCGCACTGGTCGCGTACTCGCAGGTGAATTCAGCAATTCTGGCAAGCTGTATCAGGCTGCCTGGTTTGAAGAAGCCGGCGGCAAGGGTGGCTACTACACCTTTGACGGCAAGTCCCTCAAAAAAGCCTTCCTGAAGTCACCGATAGAATTTACCCGTGTGTCTTCTGGCTTCTCCATGCGCGTGCATCCTATTTCCGGTCAATGGAAGGCGCACAAGGGTGTTGATTTTGCAGCCGCCACTGGTACACCTATCCGCGCCTCGGCTGATGGTGTGGTTGATTCAGCCGCGCCCAGCAATGGTTATGGCAACCTGGTCGTGCTCAAGCACTGGAATAACTACAGCACAGCCTACGCCCACATGAGCCGTTTTGCTGCTGGCATACACAAGGGCAGCAAGGTCAGCCAGGGTGATGTCATTGGTTATGTCGGCACTACCGGCTGGTCCACTGGCCCGCATCTGCATTATGAGTTCCGCGTCAATAATGAAGCGCGTGACCCCATGAGCATCAATATGACAGAGGCAGCACCTCTGGCAGTTGCTGAAATGAGCCGCTTCAAGGGTTTTGCTGGCGACATGATTCACCGCTTTAACTTGCTGCATCCTGAACGCATGGCAGAAATTATGCGTCTGGCGGCCAAGCGCTCATAAACCTTGGCTGGTTTGACTGGTTTGTCTGGTTTGACCGCAGGCGAAGTCATCATACGCGAGGCAGAGACAGAGGATGTCTCTGCCTTGACTGTATTGATATTGCAAGTCTGGCTTGATACCTATGTCAAGCATGGCATCAAAAAATCGATTGCTGATTATGTGTTGTCTGAACTGACGACCGCACGCACGGCTGCCTATCTCGCACAAGAACATACCCACATCCTGCTGGCAGAAATTGATGGCCATCTGGTTGGCTATTGCCAGACCTTGAACGGTAAACGCAATGACCAGGTGCAGGCCGAACACCAGGCCGAGCTTGATCATCTGTACGTACACCCTGGATTTTTTAGTCGCGGCATAGGCCGCCGCTTGCTGGCTGAAGCTGAAGAACATTTACGCTCTCTGGGCGTACAGCGACTCTGGCTGACAGCCTGGGTCGGTAATGACAAGGCTCTGCGCTTTTATCCACGTACTTGTTATGCCGACATAGGTGCCACCGTCTTTCGTATGGAAAACGAAGAAGTCGCCAACAGAATTTTCTGCAAGACGCTGTAATACCTGGCCGACTCTTCTATACTCATGCTGATCAACATACAGGTGGAATCAGCATGCTGCACAATCAACACAATACGGCAAACATCTATATCGGCCTGATGTCAGGCACCAGCCTCGATGGCGTGGATGGTGTCATGGTGCGTCTGCCCGATTCAGTTGATGCTGCTGCTGATGCTGACACCGGTATGCAGATTATCGCGACTGCCTATATCCCCTTTGACCCAGACCTGCGCCAGCAAGCCATGCGCCTGCAGCAGGCCAGTGACAATGAACTGCATCATGAAGCCATGCTGGCAAATGCGCTGGCGAGTACTTATGCCGCTTGCGTCAAAAAGCTGCAGGCAGGTGCACCGGAACAAACCGTGCATGCCATAGGTGTGCATGGTCAGACTATTCGCCACAGGCCTGAGCTGGGCTATACCCGCCAGACCAATAACCCTGCCTTGCTGGCCGAGTTGACGGGGATAGATGTGATTGCCGATTTCCGCAGCCGTGATGTCGCTGCCGGTGGCCAGGGTGCGCCTTTGGTGCCAGCCTTTCACCGTGCCGTATTTGGCCGCGCAGGTGCTTCCAGCGTGGTTGCCAATATTGGTGGCATCAGCAATATCAGCGTACTCGCGGCAGATGGCAGTACCCGTGGTTTTGATACCGGCCCTGGTAATGTGTTGATGGATGCCTGGGTGCTGCAACATCAGGGTAAAAGCTATGATGCCAATGGTGACTGGGCAGCGCAGGGTAATGTCATACCCGCCTTGTTGAACAGTCTGATGGACGAGGCTTACCTGCACATGCCACCGCCCAAAAGTACTGGGCGTGACCTGTTCCATCCCGCATGGCTGCAAGGCAAACTGCAGGGTTTCGATGCCGTATCGCCTGTCGATGTGCAGGCAACTTTGTGTGAATTTACCGCGCTGACGCTGGCTAATGATATTGCCCGCCATGCTGCCGATGCCGCCCATGTTTATGTCTGCGGTGGTGGTGCTTTCAATCATCAGCTCATGCAGCGCTTGCAGGCTTTGCTGGCGGCGCAATCATGCGCTGCTGTTGTCCGCAGCACTGCAGTGCTCGGTGTTGCGCCTGAACAGGTAGAGGCCCTGGCCTTCGCCTGGCTGGCACAGCGCTTTTGCCTGCGTTTGGCGGGCAACCTGGCCGAAGTGACAGGTGCCGCTGGCGGGCGAATTTTAGGTGCCCTTTACCCCGCGTAGTTTAGCAAGGTGCGCCGTGCACACCGTAGTCACGCGTGTAAATCCATGCGTGCAAATATAGACAGGCTGGTGCGCACAGCGCACCCTACAAAATCGCAGGCGACAGTCAATCCCAAGTTTCTATACAATGGCAAATCAATATTGATACTTTGAGATTGCTTTATGACGCAACTGATTTATGTCGCCGACCCCATGTGTTCCTGGTGTTATGGCTTCGGGCCAGAATTGCTGGCTTTTCTTGATACTGTGCCGGATGCAAAAATTGATTTGATCATGGGTGGTTTGCGCGCCTATAACAAACAAGTGCTGGATGATGCTACGCGCACTTCCATCATCGGGCACTGGCAGCAGGTGGCAGAACGTAGTGGCCTGCCTTTTAGCGATAGTGCCATGTTACAGTCCGGCTTTGTGTATGACACTGAGCCCGCCTGCCGCGCCGTGGTGACTGCGCGCACGCTGACTGACGATGATACAGGGCGGTCTGCACTGGCAGTCTTCCATGCGGTACAGCATGGCTTCTATGCCCAAGGGCTTGATGTGCGTGACCCGGCAGTCTTGTCTGAACTTGCCGTCGCTGCCATGAACAAGGTTGAAGGTGAGGGCAGTTTTGATGTTGCCAGCTTTGCCGAAACCCTGGTGTCACCGATGGCCATGTCAGATGCGCGCGAGCATTTTGAGCAGGCAAAAAACTGGGGCATACGCGGCTTTCCAGCGCTCTTGCTCGTGCATGAGGGCGCGCTACACATGCTCGCTTCTGGCTACACCACGCGTGATGATCTGATCTCTACTTTCCAGGCACTGACACAATAATGAAAAATAGCATGACACCACATTTACAGATTGCCCCTATCGCTCCAAACGGCCCTGAATTTTCCCGCATCGTACTTGGCCTGTGGCGGCTCGCCAGCTGGCAAATGACAGCGCAGCAAAGAGTAAGCTTTCTTGAGCAAGCTTTGGCGCTCGGCATCAACACCATAGACCAGGCAGATATCTATGGCAATTATGAAAGCGAACAATTGCTTGGTGAGGCGATCGCGCTGGCACCGCACCTGCGTGACAAGTTCCAGTTCGTCAGCAAATGTGGCATCAAGCTGGTGTCTGATAATCGCCCAGCCCATGGCATGCAGCATTACGACACCAGTGCCGCACACATCATTGCATCTGCAGAACAATCATTGCGTGCGATGCAGATAGAGCAGCTTGATCTATTGCTGATACACAGGCCAGATCCGCTCATGGATGCGGACGAAATCGCCGGTGCTTTCCAGCATTTGCAAGACAGTGGCAAGGTCAGGCATTTTGGTGTGTCAAACTTCACCAACAGCCAGTTTGAATTGCTGGCAGCCGGTTTCCCGCTGGTGACCAACCAGGTGGAATTATCGCTCCTGCATATGCAACCCCTGCATGATGGTACGCTGGATTTGTGCCAGCGCCTGCGCATTGCACCGATGATCTGGTCAGCCCTTGGTGGTGGCAGCCTGTTCCGTCCCCTGCATGAGCAGGACGAACGCGGCCAGCGCATCAGCACAGTGCTGGCCCGCATTGCGGCAGAGCTTGATAGCAGCCCCAGTACCATTGCCCTTGCCTGGATTTTGCAACATCCATCCCGGCCACTGGTGCTGACAGGTTCAGGTCGTATTGCCGCGATTGAAGAAGCAGTCAATGCCACTGCGATCACGCTGAATCGTGAACAATGGTTTGCCCTGTGGTGTGCCTCTGCGGGCAAAAACGTCGATTAGTCGGGATTGTCAGGCACTGATTGATCAGTCTCTTGATCAATCAGTCTGCCAAACAGCCATATTATTGCCTTGTGTAAAGTCATTTTGTCGCTTTTTGCCAGCACAGGCGCAATTTCTGTCTGAATGGATATATGTTGGTATAGTATTACTGTTCTGGCCGCTAAATCTGGTCTGGCCTGTTTCGTGATGTGATTGCAGAAGGACAGGATTTGTGACTGTTTTTCAATTCATCCGCAGTAATTTCATGGCTAACTCTTCGGCACCGGTGGAAACCCACCAGTGGCGTGAGCAGGTCTTGTCTGCCATTCTGTTTTTTGTACTCGCACTGGGTGGCGCAACAGCCATACCCAGCATTGTGCTGGCCATCAGCGAAAACCTGTGGTCAGTCGTCGTGGTTGATATTTTTGCGCTGGGCTGGGTCGCCACAATCTGGCGCCTGCCATTCTTGAACTATCAGCAACGCGCCTGGAACTTCCTGCTTTTCCTGTATCTGCTCGGTGTCTGGTTTCTCATCAAGGTCGGCCTGACCGGGCTGATCTACCTGCTGGCCTTCCCTGTGCTGACTGCCTTGTTGCTGAACATGCGGCTGTCCATGTATGCCCTGGTGCTGGCTTCTTTGAGTTTGCTGGTGGTGGGCTATATCTCTGATTCCAATTTGCATGTGTATGGCTTTGATTCCCACCCCTTCATGCAACTGGTGGTGGTTACCATCAATTTCAGCTTCATTGGGGCTGTCATGTCCATCTCTTGCAGTGTGTTATTGCAAAGACTGGATAGTTCGCTTGAACACCAGCGCGTCATCGCTGCCTCATTGCAGCATGGGCAATCTTCACTTGCCGTGGCGAACGAAGAACTGCGCCTGATTGTCGCTGCCGTGGCGCGCCTGAATGACATCGTCATGATCATCAAGGTTGATATTGATGGCGCAGGAAAACGCCGCCTCAAAATCGTCTTCGTCAATGATGCCTTCGTGCGCCAGACCGGATTTAAAAGTGAGGATGTCATCGACAAGTCGCCGGTTTTTTTACAGGGGCCGCGCACCCAGACAGATGAACTTGATAAACTCAACGAAGCGCTGCTGTCTTATGAATCGGTTCATATAGAACTAATATGCTATACCCACGATGGCAGTGAATTCTGGATGGAGGCCGACGTGGTACCGCTGGCCGACGAGCACGGTCTGTTCAGCCACTGGGTGGCTACCGGGCGCGATATCAGTGACCGTAAAAAAGCCCAGGAACATATACACAGGCTGGCCTATTTTGATGTGCTGACAGGCTTGCCGAATCGCCGCCTCTTGCTGGACCGCATGAGCATACTGCTGGCAACAGCCAGGCGCGGCAATATGGTCAGTGCCGTGCTTTTCATCGATCTTGACCACTTCAAATACATCAATGACGCGCGCGGCCATGCCGTCGGTGATGCCTTGTTGAACCTCGTTGCGCAAAGACTCTCCAGCAGCCTGCGCGAAGTGGATACAGTGGCCCATATAGGTGGCGATGAATTCGTCGTCATGCTCTGCCATATCTCGAATAACGTAGTGGCAGGCGCCCATGCAGCACAGGCCGTGGCTGAGAAAATCCGTCATTCGATATCACAGTTTTTTGATATCAATGGCCTGCAATACAGCACGACCTGCAGCATAGGCGTGACCATGTTGCCAAGAGAAAACCAGAATTCACACGACCTGCTGCGTGAAGCGGACACAGCAATGTACCGCGCCAAGAGCAGTGGCCGCAACCAGATCGCCTTTTATGAAACCGGCATGCAGACCGAGGTCGAACAAAGGCTGACCATGGAAAGAGAGTTGGGCGAAGCCATCTCAGGCGGGCACCTGCACATGTATATACAGGCCCAGGTCGACAGGCTGGGCAAGCCAGTCGGTGGTGAAATGCTGATGCGCTGGATACATCCTGAACGTGGCTTTGTGTCGCCCGCACTGTTCATCCCCGTGGCAGAAGAATCCGGCATGATCTTGCGCCTGGGTGACTGGGTGCTGGAGCAGGGTTGCATGGCCCTGCTGCAATTACAGGCTGCAGGTTGTGACATACCGCTGTCTGTGAATGTCAGCCCCAAGCAATTTCGCCAGCCAGATTTCGTAGAAAAAGTCAGGCGCGTCTTGCGCTACACAGGCGCCCCACCGTCACGCCTGATCTTTGAAGTGACTGAAGGTTTGCTCATCGATAATCTGCAAGACACCATCGCCCGCATGCTGGAGTTGACGACCCTGGGCATACGTTTTTCCATCGATGATTTTGGCACCGGCTATTCCAGCTTGGCTTATCTCAAACGCCTGCCTTTGTATGAGCTCAAGATAGACAAGAGTTTTGTCCAGGATACGCCGGGTGATGCAAATGGCACGGCCATCGTGCAATCGATATTGTCCATGGCATCCCACCTGGGTTTGCGTGTGGTGGCCGAAGGGGTAGAGACCAAGGAGCAGGCAGAATTTTTGATCGCCAACGGTTGTGCATCCATGCAAGGATTCTTGTTCGCCCGCCCCATGCCTTTGGATAAATGGTTGGCTTTGCAAAAGCAGATAGCGCAACCAGGGCAGGAAAGCAGCAGGGTGGTGTAACGTAGACAGCTTTGCGGTGCACATAGGCTATTTCTAAACGTAGCCGTGTTGTAGGGCGCATTGCAATGCGCCGCATGCCATTTCAAATTCCGGGAAAAAAAATGATTGCCGTGCGTGGCGCACACATACGGCGCATTACAATGCGCCCTACGCTTATCTCTTTACCCAAGTCCCGGTGATTTATTCGCCTGAGCAAATTGTAGGGTGCGCCGTGCGCACCATCGTTTCCAACAAATATAGGTTTGCAGAGGCATGTCCGTACCTCAAACGGTGCGCACGGCGCACCCTACAAACCTGTCACTAAGCTTGCCACTAAGCCTGCTGATAAGTCGCCTGCATCCAGTCGATGAACAACTGCACCTCTGGCCGTATATTTGCCTGCGCCTCATGTACCAGGTAATAGGCATGCGGTGGTGTTGCCAGTTGCGTATCAAACACGCGCACGACCTCGCCCCGGTTGATCATCTCCTGGGCAAAGTGCTGACGTGTCAGGCCTATGCCATGGCCGTGCTTGACTGCTTCCAGCAACAGGCCCAGGTCATCAATGCGCAAGCCTGTCGTTGGTTCTGGCCAGTCCAAGCCTGCCACTTCAAACCATGGCTGCCAGGGTTCCAGCGCAGACCGCAAGAGTCTGGCATGACGCAGGTCTGCCGGTGCCTGTATCGATGGCAAAGACTTCAGGTAAGCTGGACTGGCGACGGCAAAGCTGGGTTCGACAAATAATTTCTTGGTGACAAGATTAGGATATTCACCGGCGCCAAAGCGCACTTCTACATCGCTTTCTGACAGGCTCAGGTCATACAGCGGCACAAACAGATAGACTTCAATTTCGACATCGGGATACTGGCGCATGAATTCGGCCAGGCGCGGCATGAACATATAGCGCGCAAAAGTAGGCGGCACCGTCACCTTGACGCGCAACTGGCTTTGCGTGATCTTGTTCGGCAGCGGGAAATCAGACAGGGTGCGCAAGGCTACCCGCACCACATCAAGGTAACGGCGGCCAAACTCAGTCAGCGTGACACTGCGCCCTTCACGCACAAAAACGCGCTCGCACAAATGTTCTTCCAGCAGACGTATGCGGTGCGACAGTGCAGAAGGTGTGATGCACAACTCTTCTGCCGCAATCGCAAAAGAACTATGCCGCGCCGCAGCCTCAAAAGCAGATAATGCATGTACCGGTGGTAATCGTGTTGCCATACTCTTCCTGATTTGTTTTATACGCTTGCTCAATCCACAGGCAAGCAGTCAAAAATAACACAAGGAGGTTGGGTTCAAAGCAATGCTCAGATTTTTTTGCTTCGATCTTCTCTGTGTTATCTCTGTGGCTCGGTGTCTCTGTGGTGAGTGGTCTTCCGTCGATAAACGACGATGGTCTCGATTTATTCTTCAACCTCATCCCACGCAATAATCTTGCCCGGGTTTAAAATATTTTTTGGATCAAATGCATGCTTGAGCATACGCATCATGTGTATTGCATCTGCCCCATGTTCTTCTATCAAAAATCCCATTTTGTGTATGCCCACGCCATGCTCACCCGTACAGGTACCATCCATGGCAATCGCCCGCGTCACCATGCGCTGGTTGATGGATTCTGCCACCGCAATTTCATCCGGGCTGTCCGGATCTACCAGCATCAGTACATGAAAATTACCATCGCCAACATGGCCTATGATGGAATAAGTAATGCCATGGTTTTCACAATCGATCTGGGTTTCGCTGATGCATTCAGCCAGGCGTGAAATCGGCACGCAGCAATCGGTAGAAATAGAACGTGAACCTGGCCGTAATTGTAGCAGCGCAAAATAGGCATTATGCCGCGCAGCCCACAGGCGGCTGCGGTCTTCTGGCCTGGTTGCCCATTCAAAATCACCGGCACCATTGGCCGCAGCAATCTCTTGCACCAGCTCAGCCTGTTCTTTTACGCCATGTTCTGTGCCATGAAATTCAAACAGCAGCAAAGGCTTGACTGGCAAATTCAGCTTGTCATGCGCATTGATGGCACGCACGCCATTCGCATCCAGAAATTCTACCCGTGCAATCGGTACGCCCATCTGTATGGTCTGGATAACGGTATTCACCGCATCGGCATTGTCAGGGAAGCTGCACACCGCAGCCGAGATGGCTTCCGGCAAGGGATAAAGTTTGACCGTCACTTCAGTGATAATGCCCAGCGTGCCTTCGCTACCGACAAACACCCGCGTCAGATCGTACCCGGCAGATGATTTCTTGGCACGCGAACCCGTGCGTATGATGCGGCCATCTGCAGTCACCACCGTCAGCGCCATGACGTTTTCACGCATGGTGCCGTAGCGCACGGCGTTTGTGCCGGATGCCCGCGTGGCTGCCATGCCACCGAGGCTGGCATCAGCACCAGGGTCTATCGGGAAAAACAGGCCGGTGTCGCGTATCTCGGTATTCAGTTGTTTGCGCGTCACGCCAGCCTGTACGGTGGCGGTCAAATCCTCGGCATGCACCGCCACCATTTTGTTCATCTGTGACAAATCTATCGTCACGCCGCCATGCAGGGCCAGGATATGGCCTTCCAGCGAAGAACCGGCACCGTAGGGTATCACTGGCACATCATGCGCATGACACAGCCTGACGATCTCGGCGACTTCTTCGGTGCTCTGGGCAAATACCACCGCTTCTGGTGGCATGGGATCATATGAGGACTCGTCGCGGCCATGGTGCTCACGCACTGCCAGGGCGATGCTGCAACGGTCTTCCAGCATGGCTTGCAGGGCATGCAACAGGCCAGTGGGCAGGGGCTTTCTGACACTCGCCAAAATGGCAGGATGGTTCATGATGCGGTCCGTACAGGTAGTGGTGCCCTCTATTATGCTGTGTCCGGCCAGATTTTGCCGTAAGCTTTCCAACTTCCTGCCTTATTTTATTTGCCAGCGGCAATCAGCGTTCAAAAATTGCCAGCCAGGCAAGTAAAATGACATAGTGCTGCTTTAGCCCAGTTTTATGGACTGCGCTTTGGCATCAGCCAGCTTGAACAACAAATCTTCCAGTGCCGCCTCAGAGACAGAACCCAGGTCTATGCTGACTTGCAGGGCTTCATCTTCCTGTGTGATGGCAGACATGAAATGCACGACTCCGTACAGGCTCTCGGCATTTTTTACATTGTTATCCTCAACATCAAACCAGGCCATGAACCAGTTGGCCAGGGTAGTAGCAGCAACATCAGGTGCAAGGCCACTGATCTGCAAGGGCAGCCAGTCCCAGGTAAACGGAGTGATGCTTACCTCGGTGCCTGACATGCTAAAGCCAAAGGGCTCAAATTCCAGCTGGGTTTTGGCATCCACCGTATGTGACTGTCCGGCATATTCACCCTCTACCGGTATCCAGTCTGCCCGGCAGGGCAAGGCCGGGCTGCCTTCCAGAGCGAGTGCACCATCGGCATTGCGGTAAGCCGGTTCGACATGGGCATTATCCTGATTGATGGCCGCAGTCAGTACGGCAACATAAGAGGCGCGTATCGCGCCGAGTAATTGTGTAAGTGTCATGGCGAGATTATATTGATACGCGGCAAGCGGGGCAATCATGGCGGGTGTCCAAGCACCAATACCAGCTATGATGTGCATGCTGCCAGCGGAGAGGATGGTGTATCCAAGGTGTATTCGGGCAGATTTTGCCGTATCCTTTCACACTTCCTTATTTATTTTTCACTTAATTTATTTGCCATGGGTAATCGACTCTCAAAAATCGCAACACGTACCGGCGACAAAGGTACGACCGGCCTCGGTGATGGCAGCCGCGTCGCCAAAGACGCCCTGCGCGTGCACGCCATGGGTGATGTGGATGAACTCAATTCTCAGATCAGCGTCCTGCTGTGTGAAGACATGCCAGAGCAGATGAAGCAAGAATTGTTTTCCATCCAGCACGACCTGTTCGACATGGGCGGCGAACTTTGCATCCCCGGCTACACCATGATCACCGATGCCCAGGTAGAGCGGCTAGATGCCCTCCTGGAAAAATACAATGCCGACCTGCCACCACTAAAAGACTTCATCCTGCCCGGAGGCTCCCGTGCCGCCGCCATCGCCAACGTCTGCCGCACCGTCTGCCGCCGCGCAGAACGTGCGATAGTCAGCGTAGGCAATGCCGAGGCCATCAATGAGGCACCAAGACAGTATATGAACCGTCTGTCGGACTTGCTGTTTGTGTTGTCGCGGGTGTTGAACCGGTATGCTGGGGGATCGGATGTGTTGTGGGAGAAGGAGCGTCAGCGCTAGGTGGCGTTTTATCAATTGCTCTTGCGAAGTTTGAGAAACATCACGTTGTGGATACTTATTAACTAATAGAGGTATGTATGGCAGAAGCGGGAGCAAAAGATATAATTATTTTAGGATCTGATGTACCTAAAAGTAATCCTTTTGAGGATTCTTATGGATATACAGCTTTTGCTCGTCAAATCGCCAAAGCCATTTTGGTTACCCCAAGCCCTCAGGGGTTGGTCATGGCTGTGCACGGTCCTTGGGGGGCAGGGAAATCAACGCTACTCAACTTCGTAAAGTGTCATTTAGAGGAAACAAAAGAGGATTCGCCAATTCTTGTAATTGACTTCAATCCTTGGTGGTTTAATGATAAAAACCATTTGGTTAATCAATTCTTATCGACATTTCAATCCTCCCTCAAACTCGCTCCAAGTGCCTTGCAGAAGGTCGGCGACATAATGGCTAAATATTCTGATGCTTTAGCCGCGACAGCCACGACAAGCGCAGGTGCGCCATGGGCTTCCAAAATAGTGGCATGGCTGTTAAGTAAATTAAATATAAAGACTGAAGATATTCCACAGCTAAAGTCGAAAATTGCTAAGGCATTATTTGAATCAAACACACGAGTATTATTTTTAATTGATGATATTGATCGCCTCTCACCAGATGAAATTCGAGAGTTATTTAAGGCAATCAAGGCTATCGCAGATTTTCCAAATGTGATTTATTTACTTTCCTTCGATAGAGATGTCGTGCAATTGGCTTTAAATAAGTCACTTGGTATCGATGGTGCTTCATATTTGGAGAAAATTGTTCAAGTACCGTTCTCACTGCCTTCTATAGATAAAATACTCTTACGGCAGCAGCTATTTACGAATTTGAGTCGAGTTTTGGAGTCGTTCCCAGATATTAAGTTTGATGAAGTCTATTGGCATAACGTATACGTGGATGGGCTGGATTTGTTCATTGAGAAACCTCGTGACGTTGTACGGCTAACAAATATCTTTTGCGTTACTTTTCCTCCCGTTGCTGGAGAAGTTAACGTTGTTGATTTTATTGCACTTGAATTTCTCAGAATATTTGCTCCTCAAGTATATGAAACTATTCGAGATAACATGGATATGTTTGCGGGGCATTCCAGACAAAATCGCGACGCTGAAGATCCCCTGTTGGTATTCCATAACACATGGCTAAGGAACATCTGATTAAGTTCTAATTTCCATCAATTACAAAATCATGTTCCAGTCAAAGCATAAAACGTGCTGCTGAACATGATTTTCATCAAGAATTGGGGAGTTGTATCCCCAACTTCTTCA
>NZ_JBMPPK010000027.1:0-74820 GCF_049339405.1 Undibacterium sp. Tian12W | reverse complement strand
AACTAGTTAAACTGTTGCAAACTATTCACAGCAACCAGATTCTTCCGCAGTTTTAACTTCTCCGCTCAGTCTCTAGCTTTGCTTCTCTTCTCGCCCGCTCTTCAGCGGGAGGCGAACTATAGCAAACCTTTGCCCTGCTTTGCAAGACCCTGGCGTAAATTATTTAGGGAATTAGGGAATTCTTGGGGCGGCTGTGTTTGGGGACGGGGCGGGGGGTGGTTTTGTAGGGGGCGCCGTGCGCACCGCTCTTTGAGTAACTGTGCACTTCTTCTTACTGCTTATGGTGCAAAACTAGCGGCTGTATATATACGGGCTGTATATGTAAGATAAGAGAACGGTGCGCATGGCGCACCCTACTAGTCTTGGTGTTTGGCGTGTGGGTGGGAGTTTGCTTTACTGTTCATCGGCGGACGACGCTGGGCTCCTGCATGCGCAGGAGCGACGGGTTCGGGGGGCTATCTATATAGTGCTGATTTCGCTGATCGACCGGAATCCATCCCATCCCTGCCATTCCACTGCGCCGCTCATAGGCGGCTTAGATTCTGTCGGCACAAAGCAGGCTTTGTGAAACCCCGACGCCATCCCCTTGATGGGGAAGGTGTTTTGCGGCTTTGCAAAATGCTGACTTTGCTTCGTGAAGTGAGACGGCTTTATCCAAGCAAATAGCTCTCTATATATGTATCCACCAAAAACAAATTCTGCAAAGGCAAACATTCAGAATGCCTGATTGATTATTTGCAGAGAAATCAAGTAAGGTTAGGTTTTTCTCACTTTTAATTATTCTCATGTCTGCGAATTCAGAAGGTTCTACCAAGGCGATTTTTTATGCGCTGGGTGCCAATGGCGGTATTGCCCTGGCTAAGTTTGGCGCGGCTATCTTCACATCCTCGGGGGCCATGCTCGCAGAGGCGATCCATTCGACAGCAGATTGCATTAACCAGGTGTTCTTGCTGGTGGGTTTGAAGGAAGCCAAGCGGGCACCGGATGCATCTCACCCCATGGGCTATGGGCGTGTCGTTTATTTCTGGGCCATGATGGTGGCTTTGCTATTGTTCTTTTTGGGTGGTGCGTTTTCTGTTTTGGAGGGTGTGGAACGCCTGAAACATCCTGAGCCATTGAAGAACCCTATTGTTGCGCTGGTAGTGCTGGGTATTTCTGTCGCCCTGGAAGCCTTTTCACTGTATGGGGCAATGCTGGAAATACGCAAGATAGCTGGCGGCAAGTCTTTCTTTCGCTGGTTCCGTGAAACCCGTCAGTCTGAATTGATGGTGGTGGCGGGCGAAGATATCGCTGCCCTGGCTGGTTTGGCTGTGGCTTTTGTTGCGGTGGTGCTGTCGGTCGTAACCGGCAACCCGATCTGGGATGCGATAGGCTCTATCGTTGTGGGTGTACTCTTGATGGCGGTGGCATTCTTTGTGATCAGGGAAGTCAAGGCCATGATTACCGGTGAGTCTGCTGCACCAGAAGTCAATGATGCGATTCGTGCCCATATAGAGAGCCACCCACATGTTGATCACGTCATCAATTTGATTACCTTGCAATGGGGTGAACAGTTGATGATCGCAGTACAGGCAGAAATGCGCCCCCAGGGTTCTGACCAGGCGCTGATTGCTGCCATCAATGAAGTGGAAGACGGCATACAAAGCAACTGGCCACAAGCTAAGTGGTGTTTCTTTGAGCCAGATATTGATAGTACCGACGACTAAGAACATGCTTACGATCTTACTGCGCGAGCGCAATTTGTATCAATGCGGGCCTCATGCGCTGCTCAAAATGCTTATGTACTAGAGTACATTCCGCTTTTTGCGCTGCGCTTTTGTTACCCTTAACCCGCTGACGCACGCTCGCTACAGATCGCAAACACGTTCTAAACAAAGCGAGCAATCTGGAATGTGCGGTTCTTATACCCGCACATTATCGACTTCATCGGCAGACCTGAGCAGTGTGTGGATGGCGCGTTCAAACAGGGGCTCATCTTCGACAAAACGCAGTCTGGCCGTGTCCAGCAACTGACACAGCACGCGTATGCTGAGTACCGCAGGGAAGTCGTCCCCTTTGAGACTCAGCACGACATACATCAGATTCGGATCTACCCAGCGCAAACAGGCCTTGGCATTGAGCTTCTCGGTTTTGATATCAACCAGAGCACCGCAGACTATGCGCTCAAGATAGGCTGGATTGAGTTCAGGCTCAGCTGGTGCATCAGCAACAATCGCCGTTTCAGCAGGCAGCTCAGGCCTCTGCACTTCCTTGTCCAGCATCCTGGTATGCAAACCCAGTTCCGCGAACACGTCTTGCTGATAAATCTCCCTGGCGAATTCATAATGATGAACTTCGGAATGTTCTATCGTATCTGGTTGATTGGTAAATTGTTCGAAGCGTTCATGCATGGCAGGCAGGCTCAGGCCTTGCGGTTTTTTGCTGTCTGCTGCCGGGCGCAGGGCCTGGGCATGGGCTTCTGCCAGCCAGTTCAATAGTTTTTGTTGCCTGGATTTTTCCAGTTCCATCAAGTCCATGCCATGACGCAGTGTACCCACCATGGCAGGCAACATGGACGAGAGCAAGTTGCGGTCGTCGTTATCGAGTTTGGGGAAAACACTCCACAACAAGTCCGGTACCAACAGGCGATAACGCCTGGCCAGAAGCGCATCGGTTCTTTCAGCCGCTTCTATCGCCCTGACCCATTCTTTCCTGAGGAAGCTGCGGAACGACATCTCCACATTCACTTTTGGCATGGCTTTGTTGATCGCCACAGCGATGCAGGCAAAGCGCATGAAACGGATCTCGGCTTCACCCAGGGCTTTTACGGTGCGGTGTATGTGCTGGTTATTGGTACGCAATTCACGGGAAATAAAGGTTTCAAACCTGTTCTGTATGCGTGAAAATAATTCTGGTACATCACTGTCATGCCGCATCAGTGTCTTGATGATGCGGGCAATTTCTTCTGTAACGTGGTTATCGACATCACCGATTTGCTGGGCACTATAGGCAATCGAGCAAATCCGGTTCAGCAACAGACGGGCCGGATGTTTGCCATCACTGAGCAGGTTCTTTTCTTTCAGGGCCAGTTGCAGGATCAGGAACTGCAGGCGTCCGAGGCTGATACGTATATTAAAGGGCACCAGCTCATCACAAAGCATGACTTCAAACAGCATGGCAACCAGGTCTATGCACATCTGTTCTTCAGTATCCTTGGCCAGGCTGTACAAGGCGTCCTTGTGTTCGCGTATCAGGTTACGGATTTCGCCCTTTTCGTCCTTCATGGCGGCACTGTCAGGCACCATGACCTTGTGCATTTGCCCCAGGACTTTGGACAAACCCATGCTCATCTCTGGAGGTAGAGCTTGTGCTTCTACCCTTTGCTTCAACTGGCTTTCTATATTCTGCAGATGCGAGGCGACCAGGGCGGCTGGTACTTGTATGAGGTCATTGCTACCCGGGCCGGCCGAAGCTGGCAAGCCTGAATGGGCAAATTGACCAGCGCGTGCCTGAGCACCTGCCTGGGTTGAACTACTCTGGGGATTTTCTCTGGCAGTAAACGGAATAGCGCCTTCGCTATGTTTATCCCTGTGCTGGCTGACGGGAGAGGCTTCGCCAAAAGCCTGTCTCAGTACACCGCCCAGTGCCCTGTCGCCACTCAGCCAGGCTGGCCCGGCATTGGCGGGGGGGCTGCCTGGCGATGGCATGTCAGCATAGGGATTGGGTACTGCCGCCTGCATGCTGCCTGCATTTTGTGCAAGCACAGGCGTGGCAGCCGGCAGGGACAGCGGTTTGCCGCGCACGGTCTGGAATAATTGTTCAAGGCGCACGCCGGGGCTGGCCATGGATGTTTGTTGCGCCGCCGGGAATGCACCCTGGTTCTGTACCTGGGCCTGTCCTTGCCCTGCCTGCGCGCCAGGGAACACACCAGCCTGCATAGTGGAGTAAGCACCTTGCCCACCCCCAGCTCCGGCACCGCCGGGGCCACCGGGACCAGCACCAGCACCACCACCGCCACCTTGCCCGCCAGCGGCCGGGCTGCGTGTCTGCATTGATTCAGGTGCCTTGCTGATCTTGAGTGCCAGGCTGGCACTGATACCTTGGCGTTCGAGTGCAGAATTGGCCGCTTCATAGATGCCAGCCATGGTAGCGGCAAAGGTTTCACCGAGTTGCTCGATGAGTATGGCTTCGCTTTCTTGCGATAATTTCTGTTCTTCTACCGCCAGGAAAATACAGCGTGCCAGCAAATAAGGCCGGAAAGGATTTTCCCTCTCGCGTATGTCATCCTGCCCAAACAAGACCGCAATACGTATATTCAAATCCAGCAAGGCTTGTCCTGCCTTGTCGCGGAAATTCTGCGTCATTTCATTAAAGCGCAGTGTGGTCTCAAAGGTGGAAGAATCCAGCAAAGCCAGTTCAGTCGCCTTGCCCAAGGCAGAGGCTGGTCTGAAAGTGCTGTAGGCGGTGGTAATACTGCGGTCCAGTAATTGCACCAGATGGACAGGCATGGCACGGGAAATGGCATCCCATTTTTCTGGCAGGATGGCACGTGCATTGACGATACGGCTTTTGTCAGCCGATGAGGTACCGTTGTAATTCGCCTTGGTCAGTAATGCTTCCAAAGCTTCGGGCAGAATGCCGGGTACTGCATGATTAAATGCATGAGTAAATTCAGCGCGAGCACTGGATAAAGACTCGTTTGCGGCCATGTGCACCCTATATCTAGAAAATCACCTTTTAACAATACGCGAAAATGACGGACTCTGCCAGTAAAGCGCCGGACATGGCGCTTTACTGGCAGAATTTATCCTGATTCAGCAGGATAAATGATCAGGCTGCCTTCTTTTTCCTGACCACGGTTTTTTTGGCTGGCGCTGCTTTGGCTGCAGTTGTTGCCTTGGCCCTGGTCGTCTTGGTTGCTGCAACTTCAGTCGTGGCTTCTGCATCAGGTTCAGCTTTGGCTTTGGATTTGCCAGCGGCAGGGGCTTTGGCCTTGCGCTCTTCAAATTCAAAACTGACTTTGCCGTCTTTGCCACGCACCAGGAAAGCCTTGAACGGGCGACGGGTACGTTGCGAGATAAAACCAGGCAACAAATCCGTTTTACCGTCATTGAGCAATTTACTCATTTGCTCAGGCAGTATCTCTTGTTGCAGGATAATGCGGCCACTGCGGAAATCGCAAGCCTTGGGCTTGGCCATGGTTTTTTCGCAGACATAGGCCAGACCCATCTCATACACGCCATTCCCACATTTTGGACAAGGTCCGAGCGAAGTTTGTTCGGAAAAATCGACAGGTTCCCCATCTTCTCCTTCGTCCTGATTTTGGCCAAAATCAAATTCCAGCTTCAGATTACTGTGCTCAGTGTCTGGCACGATCTTCAGGATGGCTGCAAATGGGCGTCCCATCTTGGAGCGGAAGCCTTGTAGCGGGCCTATTTCACGCTTGGCCAGTAATTCTTCCACTTCAGCTACTTCAAACTGGCGGCTGCCTGGTGTCTTGCTCATCGAGAATTCGCACTTGGTACAGGCGAAACGGCGATAGTTCTCTTTGACCACGCCACCACAGTTGGGACAAGGTGTGTGCAAAGTTGCATAGTCACCAGGGATGGTGTCGTTGTCGTATTCCTTGGCGCGCTTGACGATGATCTGGGTCATCTGGGCAATTTCGCGCATGAATTCTTCACGGCTGATCTTGCCTTTCTCCATTTGCGACAACTTGTATTCCCACTCACCGGTCAACTCTGGCGAAGTCAGTTCATCGACCCCCAGACCGCGCAACAAGGTCATCAACTGGAAGGCTTTGGCGGTAGGCATCATTTCACGGCCTTCGCGCAACAGGTATTTCTCGTTCAGCAAACCCTCAATGATGGCAGCACGGGTAGCTGGTGTGCCCAGGCCCTTGCCTGCCATGGCTTCACGCAGGTCACCGTCATCGACAAGTTTGCCTGCGCCTTCCATGGCGGACAACAACGTCGCCTCGCTATAACGGGCAGGTGGTTTGGTGACCAGCGCATTTGCAGTGATCTGGTCAGTCAATACTTTTTCGCCTTTGGCAACGGCAACCAGAGTGCCCTTGCTTTCGCCATCTACTTTTTCTTCCAGCGCGTCCTTGCCATAAATTGCCAGCCAGCCAGCGGCGGTCATGACCTTGCCCTCAGTCTTGAACTGATGGCCGGATACTTCAGTAATACGGGTCGTCACCTGGAACTCTGCCGCCGGGAAGAACACCGCCAGGAAGCGGCGTGTCACCAGGTCATACAGTTTTTGCTCAGGCTCAGACAAATTCTTTGGTGCCAGACCGGTTGGAATGATGGCAAAGTGATCACTGATCTTGGTATTGTCAAAAATACGCTTGTTTGGCTTGAGCCAGTTATTTTTCAGAATCTGCGAAGCGAACTGATGATAATTATTGGTCTCAGAGATGGTGCTCAGAGTCTCTTTCACCGTAGGCAGATAATCTTCTGGCAAATGGCGGGAATCAGTACGCGGGTAAGTCAGTACCTTGTGCTTTTCATACAAGGCCTGGGCCAGTCCGAGGGTATTCTTGGCAGAGAAACCGAAACGGGCATTGGCCTCGCGCTGCAAACTGGTCAAGTCAAACAGCGGTGGTGCGATTTGCGTCGCTGGCTTGGATTCTTCAGTGACATTGCCTTGGCGATTACGGCATGCAGCCACGATGGATTCGGCAGCTGCCTTGCTCCACAGACGTTCTGCGCGCTTCTCAGGATCGTGTTCATCTTTCTTGAACTGGTGATCTTGCCAGCGGCCTTCATAGATACCGGCGGCGCAGACAAATTCTGCCTTCACTTCCCAATAATCACGGGAAACGAATTTCTTGATCTTTTCTTCACGCTCGACCACGATGGACAAGGTTGGCGTCTGCACGCGGCCCACTGTCGTCAGGTAAAAGCCACCTTCCTTGGAGTTGAAGGCTGTCATGGCGCGGGTACCATTGATACCAATCAGCCAGTCGGCCTCAGAGCGGCAACGCGCTGCATCGGCCAGAGGCATCATTTCTGCATCGCTGCGCAATTTCTGGAAACCGTCGCGTATCGCGCCCGTGGTCATGGATTGCAGCCACAGACGGCTGACGGGCTGCTTGGCCTTGGCATTCTGGGCAATCAGACGGAAAATCAACTCACCTTCGCGGCCCGCGTCACATGCGTTAATCAGGCCAGTGACATCCTTGCGCTTGATCAGCTTGTTCAGCACCTTCAGGCGTGACTCAGTCTTGGCTATCGGGTTCAGGGCGAAATGCGGCGGTATCATCGGCAGATGGGTGAAACTCCATTTGCCACGTTTGACATCATATTCTTCTGGAACGGTGATTTCGAGCAAATGGCCTACGGCCGACGACAATACATAATTGTCTGATTCAAAATAGTCATCATGCTTGGTGAAGCCACCCAGCGCTTTCGCTATGTCATTAGCGACAGAGGGTTTTTCGGCAATGATGAGCGTTTTTGTCATTTCGGGATTCTCGAATAGTGTAAAGCGTGGTTGCCAATGTCTAATAGGCAACATTTCGCAAAATAAGCGTAAGACTAACCTAAATTTGCGGGGAATGTTAAACGTGATAGACGAAAAACCGCAATCTAAGCGCGATTTTTGTCATAAAAATTCCATTTAGGAAATGATTAGTGCAAAAGCCTGCCTGTGTTGTCGTCATCTGACAACAATAATTCATCAAACATCAGCATGTCAGGCTCGGCGCCCTGGCTCCACAACATCATCAAGACAATAATGCGCAGCTTATCCAGCGGCAGGGGTGACTCATTGACAACTAATGCCCTTTCAATCACGATTTCGCGTTGATTGGCATTCAGCAGCCCGGCAGACTCAAGAAATTGTATGAAACCCAGTGCTGGTGTCCCCAGGGCCACAATTTCTTGCTCGGCATATATCCTGAAACCCTTGGAGACTGGTACTGCCGTGGCTGGTTCTGCCGTATTCACAGCAAGACCCGTCAGCCAGTCCAATGCTTCGGAAATTTCATCCTCAGGGAAACCAACAGCCGACAATTTTTTTGTCAGCGCGGCCGTGTCAGGACAGGCATCCGGACGGTAATAGGTTTCGTAAAGGTAAACAAGAATATCAAACATGCTGCTACTGTAGCCTTTGCAGCGATTTCAAACAAGCCCCTGCCAATTTGTTATCAGTGGACTTTCCAGTTGGCAATCAGGCAAGCCGGCGGTAATAGCCGCCTGGCAAAGCTTCCAGTTGGCCGTTCAATTCCAGGTTCAACAATTCTGTTGTCAGGCCAGCAATGTCCATACCTGTGCGGCTGGCCAGCATGTCCATGTGAACAGGGTCAAAACTGATTTCTTTTAACAAGCCCGTTTCAGACTGCTCCATCAATCCGGCCTGGGACTGAGACTGCCTGATCGCCACCGCAGACTGGAATTGCAATTCTTCCAATATGTCTTGCGCAGACTCGACCAGTTTGGCACCTTGCCTTATTAACTGATGGCAACCTTTGGACAAGGGTGAATGAATAGAACCAGGAATGGCGAAAACTTCCCTCCCTTGCTCTGCTGCCATACGGGCCGTAATGAGGGAGCCGGATTGCGCTGCCGCCTCTACCACCAGCACGCCTTTGGCCAGACCAGAAATGATACGGTTGCGACGTGGGAAATTGGGGGCCAGAGCTGGCGTGGAAAGCGAGTACTCGCTAACTATGCAACCGCCCTCGGCTATCAGATGGGCCAGATTGCGGTTGCGCGCCGGATAGACAATATCAGCCCCGGTACCAATGACGGCAATCGTGGAGCCAGCGCCAGTCAAGGCACCCTGATGAGCAGCTGCATCAATGCCAGCAGCCAGACCTGAACTGATGCACAGACCGGCACTGCTTAAAGATGCAGAAAATTGCTCGGCATTGCGTATGCCTTGCACGGTGGCATTGCGGCTGCCGACCACGGCAACCGTAGCGGCCTCCAGCAAGGCAGCACGGCCTTTGACATACAGCATCAGGGGTGGATCGGGGATTTCCAGTAAAGAGCGTGGGTAGCCAGCGTCTGCCAGTGTCAAAACAAGATTACCCGGCTGCTCCTGCCATGCCAGTGTTTTATCTATTTGTTCTTGAAAGCCAGGTGGGCTGGCTAAAAGTGCTTTAGCCAGCCTTGGTGAAACCAGTTCACTGAGCTCTGCATGACTGGCAGCAAAAATCTGCGCAGGCAAACCAAAACGGGCGAGCAAACGGCGCGCTGTTTCATTGCCTACACCTGGCGTTTGCTCCAGCCTTAACCAGGCAATCAAGTCCTGGTGCGCATCCGGCAAATGCTCCATCTAAAGACGATATTATCGTGGTGATTTGGCTGCGTCGCCCACTTTGACAATATCTTTTACCTGCATGATCAGACCGTAAGATATATTGCTGAACACGCGGAAGATGAACAGGTCACCGATAGGCTCATCCGGCAATTTGATCGATTTATTCGCATCTGTCTTGTCCTGTATCACTCTGCCATAGTTATACAGAGTCAATACCGTACCCAGATTCAGACCATCATTTTTGCCACGATTGATAGCGACAATCTGATTTTGTCCGGCAGAACCCACGCCGCCATAGACGGACACGATACGCGCATCGACCTCTTCTTTGGGTGGATGAGGTACATAACTCAGAATTGGCGAAGGAGGAATAGGCATCAGGCGGTCACCTACTGCCATTTCCTGTTTTGAACGGACTACTGAGAAAGTATGCACATCGCTTTCGTCATTGCCTTCGCGTTCCAGTTTGACGGTGCCCAGATATTCCGCCTCATAGGCGATAATGGCCTTGGTGACGGGATCGTGCAGTGGTTTGCCCGGACGGAAAACCTGGAAGGAAGTACCGCCATCAAGCTCACCACGGACATAAGCCTGTTCATACAGACCCAGGTTAACCCTGCCTTCTTTGGTAGCAATAATGCGTGGTGCTACTGCCAGGTCATTATCTTCGAGAATCAGCGGCTGGGACAGGAAAGGTTCAATCACAGAAGCAGGGATAGCCGGTATCGCGTTCTCGCCCAAACCCTGTACACGTGATTTTGGATTCCACTTGACTGTCGGCACACCACCGGGGTTGCCAAGGCGTAAACGGCCATTGACGCGATCAAAATAGACGATCTGACCAGGATAAATCCAGTGCGGGTTCTTGATGTCTTCCTGGTTCATGCCCCAGACTACTGGCCAGCACCAGGGGTTTTTCAGGAACATGCTGGAGATTCCCCACAGTGTGTCGCCTTTGACAACGACATGCTTGTCCGGCGCTTCTGGCAAGAATTCGCACTTGGTTTTGCTGGCGACAGCTTCTGCCTGTGCGGTGGTTGCCTGTCCACCAGCAGCAAGCGCCCCGGTAGAAATCAGGGGAAGACTGACAGCGAAGATGGAAGCGATTGTGCTAAACTTTTTCATGAATAATATCCGATGCAAAATACTGCAATACCGCAAGTGAAGGCGCGCAGGCAGGCGCAATCTTGCAAAACTTGCCAAATTGAATCAAATTCTGCCCATAAATCCTTGAACTAGCAAGAAAAACTGCGCAATAAGCATCAAAGCTTGTTGTGAAAAGTCTTATGACGATACTAAATATACTGCGCTACCCCGACGCGCGCCTCCATAAAGTGGCAAAACCGGTAACACAATTTGATGAACGCCTGAAAACCCTGGTAGCCGATATGGCAGCCACCATGTACGACGCTCCCGGCGTTGGCCTGGCGGCTTCCCAGGTCGATGTGCACGAGCAACTGGTGGTCATCGATGTGTCTGAAACCAATGACCAGCTCCAGGTCTTCATTAATCCGGAAATACTCTGGGAAAGTGAAGAACGCAAGGTGTATGACGAAGGCTGTCTGTCGGTACCAGGCATTTACGACGGCGTAGAACGCCCGGCCGAAGTCAAGGTGCGTGCCCTCGATGCCGATGGCAAGCCTTTTGAAATCCATGCGACCGACTTGCTGGCAGTCTGCATACAACATGAAATGGATCACCTCAAGGGCAAGGTATTTGTCGAATACCTGTCTCCCATGAAGCGCAACCGTATCAAGACCAAGCTGCAGAAAGAAGAACGCGAAGAGCAACGCAGACGGGCTGAACGTTAATGCGCGTCATCTTCGCTGGTACGCCGGAATTCGCCGCCACTGCCTTGCAAGCCATCCACGCGGCCGGTTTTGAAGTACCTCTGGTACTGACACAACCAGACCGCCCGGCTGGCCGCGGCATGCAACTGCATGCATCAGCCGTCAAGCAATTTGCTCTACAGCACGGCATCCCTGTGGCACAGCCACAATCGCTACGCCTGGATGGCAAGTATCCAGATGTTGCCAAAGAAGCACACGATTTGCTTATCAGCACGCCACACGATGTCATGGTAGTGGCGGCCTATGGCCTGATCCTGCCGCTCTCGGTATTAAATATACCGCGCCTGGGCTGCCTGAATATTCATGGCTCACTGCTGCCGCGCTGGCGCGGAGCCGCGCCTATTCACAGGGCGATAGAAGCAGGCGACACTGAGACCGGCATCACGATCATGCAAATGGAAGAAGGCCTTGATACCGGCCCTATGTTGTTGAAGCAAAGTGTTGCTATTAAAGACACGGATACCACAGGCATCCTGCATGACAAACTGGCTGCCATGGGTGGTGAAATGATTGTTGCTATTTTGCAACAATTGAGCGCTGGCAAACTCTCGCCTGCCGTTCAACCCGAGGCTGGTGTCAATTACGCATCAAAAATCAGTAAAGAAGAAGCTGCGCTGGATTTCAACTTGCCTGCAGAGATACTTGCAAGAAAGATACGTGCCTTCAACCCCTTTCCTGGCACCCATGCTCAATATGCTGAAACGACCATTAAAATCTGGGGTGCAAAGCTGTTTGAAACAACTGGTAACCATAAACCTGGGCAAATACTATCGGCGAATGCAGAGCAAGGTGTTATTGTTGCCTGTGGCCAAGGCTCGCTCAGCTTGACCGAATTGCAAAAACCCGGCGGTAAACGACTTTCGGTAGCAGATTTCTTGCAAGGCTATGCTTTAAATGAAGGAAATTTTTTCAGTTAGCTGAAAAAATGAAGCAAAAAAGCTACAACTTTCCTTAATAAACAGTGGTCTGTGCATGATATCTGCGGGAATAGTTCAATTAATGCCTTGATGCAAGCAAAATCTTTGTTGCCTGCGGCTACTTGTTGTATTCTCTTACACTGAATTATTGCCATTTTCGTTTTCGATAACAAAAACTCTGACTAAGACCTAAAAAAAGGTGAGCTCATGAAGAAATTTCTTCCCATTGCCCTGGCAGCCGCGCTGTTGGCAGGTTGTGCAACTCCATACAGTGAAACGCCATTAGCAGGCAATTTCCCGACGACGACGCAAAATAAATTGCAAGCGGCGTCGCACTGGCTCGTCATCGCGAAAGATGTAGCAGAGCAGATCAAACTCGGAACCGACAAGATAGGCGCACCGGTTTACGTCGCACCACCAGAGAAAGACAGCCAGTTCACCCAGGCTTTCTATACCCAGATCATCACCTCTCTGGTGAATCAGGGCGTGGTCGTCAGGAAAATCAATGACGGTACAGCTCAGGTGATCAATATTGAAACCCAGCTGGTACGTTTTTCTCCTGACCGCCATCAAAATAAACGCTTCACCAGCGTAACTGCAATAGGCGCAGGTATTGCTGCTATCCATGGTCTGGGCATACCGGTCAAAACAGATGCAGTCCTTGGCGGCCTCGCGCTGGCAGGCGCTTATGACTGGACTACCTGGGTCAATCAGGAATATGCCAGAGGCCGTACGCCTCAGCACGAGTTAATCGTAACGACATCTTTGGTAAAGAATTCACAATATATCGCCCGTCGTACTGACGCGTACTATGTTTCGGATTACGACTGGACGCTTTACAATAAAGACACTGATTTCAACTTCCGTGTTGTTGGGGGCCAATAATGATGAAAAGTGCAGCTCTCGTTATCGCTTCAGCTATTGCACTCAGTGCTTGTGCCAATCTGGGCCTGGGCAATACGCCACCGCCAGCAGCGGCGTCACCAGTACCAACCTGGAAAGATGCTGAATCCAATGAATTCATCCCGGCTAACCAGCGTGCAGCAGATGCGCTGATCAACAATGCGGGTTTGAAGCTTGATCCTTCGCGTCCATTGATTATTGCTACTCTTGCCAATATCAACTTCCTGGAAGAGTCTTCTACCTTTGGCCGCATCATTGCTGAACAGCTTTCGGGTCAGTTCACCCGTCGTGACTACAAAATGGTGGAAATGAAATTCCGCGACAAAGTATTCATGAAACAAAATGTCGGTGAATTGCTGTTGACACGTGAAATCAAGGATGTCGCGCAAAACCACAGCGCCCAGGCAGTGATCGTCGGTACTTACGCCGAAGGTGACAAGCTGGTGTTTGTGAACCTGAAACTGGTTCGACCTAGTGACAATACCGTCATCAGCTCGGTTGATTACGCTATCCCTATGGATAAAAACATCAAAACTCTGTTGGGTCGCCGTTAATCCGGGGCAGCTTCTTCAGACATAAAAAACGACAGCATTGCTGTCGTTTTTTTATTTCCAGCACATTGCCACCAACATGGGGCTAGCTCATTCCTCTCCCATGGCAAACAGGTCGATACGCGCCGCACGGCTAATTGCCAGCACGGCAGGGTGGGTCAGCTTACGCTGTACTGAAATGGCATAAAACTGTTCCCTGATTTCATCCGTCTGCCCCAGCAGCTGCAGGTCATACTGACGCATGATCATGTCGGCAACCACCGTTGGTGCGGCAAAAATCCCTGCCCCGGCCTGGCCAAAGGCGCTCATGAGCGCACTGTCATCAAATTCACCGGCGATGCGTGGATGCAAACCCTGTTGATCAAACCATTGCAGCAAACGGGCGCGCAAGGCCGCATCCTCACCCGGCAATAGGAACGGGGCTGCGTCCAGGTTTGCAGGAAAAGCCTGCGGATATTGCTGCAACAAAGTACCAGTGGCAAAAAAACTGATGCCACACTCCCCCAATTGATGGCTATAACCGCGCACATTGGCACTGGCAGGCATGGGGCTGTCCGACATGACAACATCGAGCTTATGGGTAGCCAGGTCGGCCAGCAAGACTTCCAGCTTGCCCTCGCGGCAATTGATGCGCAGGGTTTGCTCCAGTTTCAGGGCAGGTTCGAGCAAGCGGTAAGCCAGGGTCTTGGGCAGGGCGTCTGAGACCCCCACCCTTAATTGCACGGTGCGCGCGGTGGGCCTGTGATGCAAAACCTCTTCCAGCTCCTGTCCCAGTGCAAAAATATCATCGGCATAGCTCAAGACCAGTTGCCCGGCCTCGGTCAGTTCCAGATTACGTCCGCTCTTGCGGAACAAGGCCTCTCCCTGGATTTCTTCAAACAAGCTCAACTGACCGCTGATGGTTTGCGGCGTCAGATGTAATTGCTCACTGGCGCGGGAAATACTGCCAGTCTTGGCGACCATCCAAAAATAATGCAAATGCTTGTAGTTAAGCTTGGACATGTGAATTCGTCCTTTATGACAATACATCGGTTTTTACGAACATATCTTCAATTATATTCGACTTTTCTTGTTTATCAGCAAGACCTACACTATCTCTACCTTCTGTTGAGAAGGTGCAGCCATTTTGCACATATGCATGGCTTCAACATTTCAGGAGAAAAGCATGAAAATCTTGAGTCGCTCTGCCACAGACGCACAAACCGTTGCCTATAGAGACAGTAATGTCAGCTCTGGCCATAAAGTCTTGCGCAACACCTATATGTTGTTGTCCATGACGCTATTGTTTTCCGCAGTGACTGCGGGAGCAACGGTTGCCTTCAATATTCCTGGCCCTGGCTTTTTGCTGACACTGGCCGGTTATTTTGGCCTGTTGTTTGCCACCACTAAACTGCAAAACAGTGGCTGGGGTATTGCCTCTGTATTTGCCCTGACTGGTTTCATGGGTTATAGCCTCGGTCCTATCCTGACACGTTACCTGGGCATGCCTGGCGGTACTGGCATCGTCATGACAGCGATGGCCATGACAGGTCTGATCTTCATGGGCTTGTCTGCTTATGTCTTGATCAGCAAGCGTGATTTCAGTTTCATGGCGGGCTTTTTGATGGTGGGCATGCTGGTGGCTTTTGTTGCCAGCCTGGGTGCAATTTTCTTCCAGATACCTGCCCTGTCGCTGACGATTTCTGCCGTCATGGTCTTGCTGATGTCGGGCATGATCCTGTTTGAAACCAGCAACATCATTCATGGTGGCGAAACCAATTACATCATGGCGACTGTCAGCCTGTACGTCACCATCTTCAACCTGTTCACCAGCCTCTTGCAGTTGCTGGGCTTTATAGAGAAAGAATAAGAAATGATCCATTCCGTCGCTCAGCCCTGGATGTGGGCAGTATTTATCGCTTTTGTTCTACTCATGCTGGCAATTGACGTGTTGGCCCTCGGTGGCTCACGCGCCCATAAAGTCAGCGTCAGGGAAGCGGCGGCATGGTCTATCGTGTGGGTCAGTCTGGCCCTGATATTCGATTTTGGCTTGTGGATTTATTTGTCTGACACGGTAGGCCGGGAAGTCGCGACGGCCAAGGCCATGGAGTTCCTGACCGGCTATGTCATAGAAAAGTCCCTGTCGGTAGATAATGTGTTTGTCTTCCTGCTGATCTTTGGTCACTTTGCCGTACCGCCGCAGTATCAGCGCAAGGTCTTGCTGTACGGCGTACTGGGTGCCATCGTCATGCGCATCATCATGATACTGGCGGGCAGCTGGGTGGTTACGCAGTTCTCATGGGTACTGTATCTGTTCGGTATTTTCTTGCTGGTCACGGGATTCCGCATGCTGAAGAACTCGGATGAAGAGCCAGATCTGGAAGCTAATCCGGTCTTGCGAATTGCGAAAAAACTGCTGCCCTTTACTAATGAGTTTCACAAAGAAAAATTCAGTATCAAGGAAAACGGCAAGCGCCTGTTCACGCCACTGTTCCTGGTATTGATATTAATAGAAATATCCGACGTTGTTTTTGCTGTGGACTCGATACCGGCTATTTTCGCGGTGACGACAGATCCGTTCATCGTCTTCACCTCGAATATCTTTGCCATCATGGGCTTGCGTGCGCTGTATTTCTTGCTGGCAGACATGGCTGACCGCTTCCATCTGCTGAAGTTTGGCCTGGCATTTGTGTTGATGTTTGTCGGTATCAAGATGCTCATCGTGAAATGGATGCATGTACCTACCAGTGTTTCACTGATTGTTATCGGCCTCCTGCTCGGCAGCTCGATTATTGCCAGCCTGCTTACCAGCCGCAAAAAGGCGGACTGAACACCAAACCACTTCACTTAATTACGATTCCCCTTGGCACATCACAGCAAGACCGTGATGTGCTTTTTTTTAGTTCATGGCCATATCGATATGCTGCATTTGCTTTGGCTGGCCGATAATGGCAAGTGATATGTGCTCAGGCGTTTCGGCTAAAGTTGCCAGCTTTGTATCATGGGAGGCAAAAGCTGATGTGAAATTGGTTACAAGATAAGGGTTGGAAGAGCTTTCCACCACCTTCCCATTCATGTCAATCATCACGACTGAAACTGAACCACCGTTTCTTACTATGCTTTGCAAATCAACATTATTGGTCGTAGCCAGATCAAAATCAACCGTTGTATCGTAGCTTAAGATGTAGTCATCTTTAGCGACAATTTGGCCGTTGATTTCGAGGTAAGCCCGGCAACTGGCATATAAATAACCATTGATCGTTGCGCTAACCAACAAATTAGTATTTGAGTTGTTTAGGCTGTTTGCGACAATATTGCCACCAACAGGTTTCAAGCTAATATTCGTTGCTGGTGTCCCCTCTTTCGAGACTAAATCCATATATATCTGGTAATCGGAGAATTTGCTGATGACCGTATTCCCTGATGAGCTGGTCAAAGCAAGACTCAGGTTACGATTCGTAAAATAGTCGTCATAGACTCGCCTTCCCAGGGGCTGGTCAAAAATAAAATCAAGCATCGTATCGTTGGCGCCGATGTTGGTAATTTTCGCAATGACGGTCCCATTTTCCATCAAGGCTGCGGAGCCACCCGTATTTTGTCCAGATATCATCGAGAACTGGATTTCACTCATACCGACATAACCAGCGTCAGTCGTGGTGAATAACTTTCCTCTGGTTGGCAATGCAGGCGTGTCCAGAATAGAATTCAATGTCGCCTTACTACCAAACTGGTTAGGTCCAAGAGTCGCACTATTAATGCTGTCGACCAGCTTGCCATTCATGTCCACCATCGTGACAGAAACCACACCACCCGCATTGACCAGATTGCGCAATTGCTGGCTAGCCAAACTTGAAAGGCTGAAGTCTACCGATATGTCGTTCGCATTGACGGAAGAGTCGACTGCAACAACTTGTCCGTTGATTTTCAGATAGGCCTTTGAGTTGAGGTATTCCATACCATTGATGCTAGCCTTGACAGTCAGTCCATTGCCATCTGCATAGATATTGATATTGGATGCTGGAGTTCCATCCTTGTACTTGTATACAGCGGGGATCGAGTAATCAATTTTGCTGGTAGTCACATTACCAGCAGCGTCCGTCAAGACCAGGGTGAGATTTTTATCTTTAAAATGGTCGTTATATACCTGTTTGCCAATTTTGGGGTCAATGACAAAATCCAATACGGTATCTTTACTGCCTATGGATGTAATTTTCCCTATTGCTGTACCGTTGTCCAGCAAGGTTGCACTCCCGCCAGTCATTTGGCCCGGAAGAATGGCGTAACGAATATCCCCAAGAACGAAGTCAACATAACCGCCCCCGGTTGAAACCCACCATGTTTCATAAGTAGCATTCGCAGGAGAAATTGGCGGCGTTGTATCCAGCAGGACGTATAATTGCCCCCCTGCCTTGCCGGTATTTCCAAAAATATCACTGACTCGTACACCTATGTTTTTTAAGCCATCTGGTCCCAGGTTTGCACCACCGGGAATATGGATGACAGCCTTGTGGGTAATCACCTCGTCCATTGTCAAAACATGGGTAATGGGTATAGTGAATGGACTATCACCATTCATCAATTCGATTTGAAAACCCGTAGCGGCTTGCATACCTGTCAAATCAACCAGCACGTCCATGCCGGCTGCTTTTTCCAACATATTGATGCCATTACTTACTGCAGCAATTTTTACTGCCGCAATTGGTTTCAAAGCGGGTAAAGGCCCGGTACCTGTCACGGTTAAAAGTATGCTGCGCATAAGCTCGAAGGTATAGGCGGAGCTATACAGATTGGCTTTTTCTACCGTGTTCAGGCTGGCCGTGAAGTTGGCAGAGAAATTAAGTTTATTCTGTATCGTGATACCGTCAAGACTGTCAGGCGTCGCGCCATTCAGGATGGCCAATGCTGCCGTACCCAGATTGACGGCACGCGTATCGATTTGGGTTGCCCAGTATGTCAGACCAGCCGCATCTGGTGCCCGGCCAAACAGGTTTTTGTACAAGGACGTAACAACATCTGCCGTGCTTTTCCCACCATAAGTCGCGACATATTCAACTTGCTCACTGAATGACTGGGCCAACCCGGCAAGAGAAATCTTGTTGGTATCCAATTGCCCTTCCCAGTAAGTCAAACCAGCCACATCAGCTGGACGGTTGAAGTAAGCGATATACAGTTTTTGTATGGTGCTGGCATTGATGCCCATGAGACAGCCTTTTCGATAGAAGATAAAAATACGGAAACATGCTTGGGTCAGCTCCTGGGCAAGTGTTCGCTGGCTTTGCAAGGCGCGCAAGATCCCTGCCGTTTAATGAATACGGCCAGGATAAAGGCGACGAAGGAGAGCCAGGCCACGAACATCAGCCAGGATGGATATTGGTCTTTGCCGAGCAGGTGGAACCAGATCAGCAATGCCTACATTTCGTTACTTACATATTGTAACAACTTTTGAAACAGTTGTAAGTAAGTACTCAGTTTTGATCTGGCGTGTATAAACCGAGGCTGCGGGCGGCCAGTACGGCCTGGGTACGGTTGACGACATTCAACACCCGGAATATCGAAGTCACATGCATTTTTACGGTAATTTCTGCCAGCTCCAGGCGCAGGCCTATCTCTTTATTCGACAAGCCCTGGCAAAGCAGGGTCAGGGTTTCTTGCTGCCTCGGCGTCAATGCCAGCAAGGGTTCTTCCTTGTTGGCCTGTTTGCCGCGTAAAGTGATCCACGGAGTATCCAGCACTTCATTGGCCAGTATCTTGCGCACCACTTCTATCATCAGATCGGTGGAAACGGCTTTGGAAATAAAGGCTTTGGCACCAGCACGCAGGGTGGCATCAACCTCGCGTCGGTCTTCAGAAGCAGAAACCACGACGATAGCAGCGTCTGCATAATGCTTGCGTAAAGAACAGATGGCCTCTACTCCATTCATGCCTGGCAGACGCAGATCGAGCAAGATCAGGCGCAGCCCGGTGTGCGTGGTCGCTTGTGCCAGGGCCTCTTCTGTTGAAGTAACCGCGGCCACTTGTGCCTCCCCCAGCAGGTGACGCATGAATAGCAGCAAAGCATCACGATAAATCGGGTGGTCTTCAATAATCAGGGCAGAAATTTTCATCTGATTTATTGGCAGGAAGGCAAAAAGTGAGCGTCGTACACAGGTATTACCTTTAATTAATAGTGCAGACAGAATATTGATGCCGTCACTGCAATTCGGCAAGTAAAAACTGTTAGTTCAGATACGGTGTGGCTTGCAGACACGCTTCAATTAACTGCCAGCCTTGATCTTTTTATCATCTGAATTGCGTTTTGCTAAGCCATTTGTGATGGTAAAAAACCGACAGCTCCATGACCCGCCATACCCAAGCCCTTGATTTGACGTATAATTTATGCTTTGTTGCGCCGATTTGAGATTCAGATTGCGGGCGCGTAATAAGTGCTGCTAAAAGGACGTCGCCCGATCCGCCTGCACACACAAGCTGATCGGGTTTTGTTTTATCAGGACTGATACAAAACTGCTGCGGCCTATTCATTGCTGCAACAATTTTGCATAAGCCCTGCTTTTTTGAGTAAACATCATGACTACGACCCTGCCTGTATCTGCCCTCGAAACCCGTTTGCGCGAGATTTTGCAAAAGCGCATCCTGATACTCGATGGCGCCATGGGCACCATGATACAGCGCTATAAATTGACGGAAGAAGATTATCGTGGCGAGCGTTTCAAGGACTTTACCGGTCCTGAAACCGTGCGCGAACTCTTCGTCAAGGGCAATAATGAACTGCTGTCGCTGACACAGCCACATGTCATTTCCGAAATCCATGAACAATACCTGGCAGCTGGTGCCGACCTCATAGAGACCAATACCTTTGGTGCGACGACTGTTGCGCAAGATGATTACCATATGGCGCATCTGGCCTATGAGATGAATGTCGCCTCAGCCAGAATCGCGCGTGCTGCCTGTGATAAATATTCAACACCAGACAAACCACGCTATGTGGCAGGTGCCCTGGGCCCCACGCCAAAGACGGCATCGATTTCACCCGATGTGAATGACCCGGCTGCACGTAACGTCACGTTCGACCAACTGGTGGCAGCTTACCTTGAGCAAACCCGCGGCCTGGTTGAAGGCGGTGCCGATGTACTGCTGGTCGAAACCATATTCGATACACTGAACTGTAAAGCAGCGCTGTTCGCTATTGATCAGTTTTTTGAAGAAACCGGTACCCGCCTGCCCATCATGATTTCTGGCACGGTTACTGATGCTTCTGGCCGTATTTTGTCGGGCCAGACAGTACCTGCCTTCTGGAATTCGGTGCGTCATGCAAAACCGCTGACAGTAGGTTTGAACTGCGCCCTCGGTGCTGCGCTGATGCGCCCGTATGCAGAAGAATTGTCGAAGATAGCCGACACCTTTGTCTGTATTTACCCGAATGCCGGTTTGCCCAATCCCATGAGTGATACCGGCTTTGATGAATTGCCTGCCGATACCTCAGCCCTGCTGAAAGAATTTGCCGAAGCCGGTTTCATCAATATCGCCGGTGGCTGCTGCGGTACCACGCCTGACCATATCAAGGCGATTGCCGACATCCTGCAAACCCGCACGCCGCGTGATATCCCGACCGTACCGGCAGCCATGCGCCTGTCTGGCCTGGAACCGTTCACGATTGATGAAACATCGCTGTTCGTCAACGTTGGTGAACGTACCAACGTCACAGGTTCAAAAGCGTTTGCCCGCCTGATCCTCAATGAGCAATACGATGAAGCGCTGGCTGTGGCCCGCCAGCAAGTAGAAAACGGCGCGCAAGTCATCGATATCAATATGGATGAAGCGATGCTGGATTCACTGGCAGCGATGACACGCTTCCTGAACCTGATCGCGTCCGAACCTGATATCGCCCGCGTGCCTATCATGATCGACTCGTCGAAATGGACGGTCATCGAAGCTGGTCTGAAATGCGTGCAGGGCAAGGCCATCGTCAATTCGATTTCCATGAAAGAAGGCGAAGCAGAATTTCTGCGCCAGGCCACGCTGTGCAAGCGTTATGGCGCAGCTGTCATCGTCATGGCCTTTGACGAAAAAGGCCAGGCGGATACTTATGCGCGCAAGGTGGAAATTTGCGAACGTGCCTATCGCCTGCTGGTGGATAGCCTGGATTTTGATCCGCAAGACATTATCTTTGACCCGAACATTTTCGCGGTCGCGACAGGTATTGAAGAACACAATAATTACGCCGTCGACTTTATTGAAGCGACGGACTGGATACACAAAAACCTGCCCGGTGCCAAGATCAGCGGCGGTGTCTCTAACGTGAGTTTCTCTTTCCGTGGCAATGACCCGGCACGTGAAGCGATACACACGGTATTCCTGTACCACGCCATCAAGGCAGGTATGACCATGGGCATCGTCAATGCCGGTATGGTCGGTGTGTATAGTGAGCTGGACGCTGAATTGCGCGAGCGTGTCGAAGACGTGGTGCTGAACCGCCGGGACGACGCGACCGAGCGCATGATAGAAATTGCTGCCACGCTCAAAGCCGGCGGCAAGAAAGAAGAAGCCACGCTGGAATGGCGTAACGAACCGGTAGAAAAACGTCTGTCACATGCGATGGTACACGGTATCACAAACTGGATCGTCGAAGATACCGAAGAAGCCCGCGCTGCCATCATGGATGCTGGTGGCCGTCCTATCCAGGTCATCGAAGGCCCATTGATGGCAGGCATGAATATCGTTGGTGACCTGTTTGGCCAGGGCAAGATGTTCTTGCCGCAGGTGGTGAAATCTGCCCGCGTCATGAAGCAGGCAGTTGCCCACCTTATCCCTTACATCGAAGAAGAAAAGAAACGCAGCGGCGACAACAAACCCAAGGGTAAGATCGTCATCGCCACCGTCAAGGGTGATGTGCATGACATAGGCAAGAACATCGTGACCGTAGTCTTGCAGTGTAATAATTTCGAAGTGGTTAACATGGGCGTGATGGTGCCCTGCTCAGAAATCCTGGCCAAGGCCAAGGCAGAAAATGCCGACATCATAGGCCTGTCCGGCCTGATCACGCCGTCACTCGAAGAGATGGCTTACGTCGCCAAAGAGATGCAGCGTGACCCGCATTTCCGCATGCTAAAAATCCCGTTGCTGATAGGCGGTGCAACTACCAGCCGTGCCCATACTGCGGTGAAGATTGCGCCGAATTATGAAGGCCCGGTGGTGTATGTGGCTGATGCTTCGCGCTCAGTGTCTGTCGCACAATCACTGCTGACGCCGGAGAGCCGTGACCAGTACATCGCTGATCTTGGTAGTGATTACGAACGTATCCGCACCCAACATGCGAATAAAAAAGCCACGCCCATGGTCACACTGGCGCAAGCTCGTGCGAATAAAATGAAAGTGGATTTCACTGGCAGCAATGCGCCGGTCAAACCCAAATTTATAGGCCGCCGCCTGTTCAAGAATATTGATCTGGCGACGATTGCCAATTACATAGACTGGGGCCCGTTCTTCCAGACCTGGGACCTGGCTGGACCTTTCCCGGCGATACTGACTGATGAAGTGGTCGGCGAAGCAGCCACCAAGGTATTTGCCGAAGGCCAGGCCATGCTGAAGAAAATCATCGAAGGCCGTTGGCTGACGGCGAATGGCGTGGTCTCTTTACTGCCGGCCAATACCGTCAATGATGACGACATAGAAATCTATACCGACGACACCCGCAGCCAGGTGGCCCTGACTTATTACGGCACACGTCAGCAAACCGAGAAACCCATCATTGATGGCGTGCAAAGACCCAACCAGTGCCTGTCAGATTTCATCGCGCCAAAAGACAGCGGCATCAAGGACTATATAGGCATGTTTGCCGTGACCGCTGGCCTGGGTATAGAAAAGTATGAAAAACGCTTTGAAGATGCGCATGATGACTACAGCAGCATCATGCTGAAGTCACTGGCCGACCGCCTGGCCGAAGCCTTTGCCGAATACCTGCATGAACGCGTGCGTAAAGACCTGTGGGGTTATGTCGCCGATGAAACCCTGAGCAATGCAGACCTGATCAAGGAAAACTACAAAGGCATACGCCCTGCTCCCGGCTACCCGGCATGCCCTGAACATACGGTCAAGACCGAGATGTTCAAGCAGATGCAATGTGAAGAGATAGAGATGTACATCACTGAATCATGGGCCATGATACCGGGCGCGGCAGTATCGGGCTTTTACTTTGCCCACCCTGAATCGAAGTACTTTAGTGTAGGCAAGATCGCTGATGACCAGGTCACGGATATGGCAGAACGCCGTGCTGTGCCCAAGGATGAAGTAGAACGCTGGCTGGCACCGAATTTGTAAACGCCAGGGGACCGGGTCTGTCCCTGATTCCCTCTAGTGGACTGTAACAGTCCACTGGCATCCTGTAGCCTGCTGCAGGATGCTGTATAAAACTTAGCCCATTTCCCTGACTACTATTGTAGTCAGTTCGCTGGCAACCTCGGGGTCAAAGCCTTCTTCCAGCAAGCGCCACTTGAAACTGTTGCCGAGCTGCGCTTTCTTATACACGTTCAGACGATGATCCCGTTTAAATTCCAGTACTTTGATTGCCGCCTGCTGCATGACTTTCTGGCGTTTGGCCACGGTCTTGTCTTGCTTTTTTTTGGCCATTTCCAAGGGTATTTCCTTGATGACAAATTCAGCAAGCTGCAGACCGAACGCTTTTTCTTCTTTTGTACTGAACCAACTAAACATGGCGTGCTTTCTACTTGTATCAAAAATCCAGCCGATTGCCACGCTGCCTTGCCTGCCTGCGTGCGCGTGTAAGCTGGTTTACCAGAGACAGATGTCTTAATTGCCCTGATTATACTGAAACTTTGCAAGGCTTAATAAAAAACAGGGGCCTAGGCCCCTGTTCTTATACTACTTCTTGCATTGCTTGCAGATTATTTGAATACATAACCTACGTTCAGACGGAATGCACGGCCATAGGCATTGTGTAAACTATCGTTGTAGCCTGCAGTTGTGTAGTTAGGATCATATGGTGCTTTGGAATCCAACGCATTCAATACACGCAGACCGATAGTCAGGTCTTTGATACCTTTGTAGGTATAGCCCAGATCTACTGTAGTCCAGCTGGCTACTGCGCAATCTGGTACATAAGTCAGGTACTTCGCAACGCCACCCAGGGATGTCGCTGTGGAAGGCTGGCCAGTACCATAGTGGCAATAAGATACTGGGTAAGTTTCAGCAGCATTGGTGTAACGCATCAGGGATACGCCGCCAGTGAAGTTGATGGCACCATTGACTGTGTGCGCTGCCTTGGTCCAGGAAGAAGACAGGCTTGCACGCAGACGTGGAATGTCGCCAACACTGGTAGAGAAGTTGGAAATACCACCACGTGTACCAACCAGATTGGTTTCTGGATCACCCGGTTTTTCTGCACGACGGAATTCTATCGTGTAGGAAGTACGGAAACGTGTATCCAGTTTGCCATTGTCGCCGAGGTTATTACGCAAAGCCATTTCGACGTCAACACCACTAACTACTGTACTGCCCTGGTTGATATAGTTACGCAGCAAGGAGATCAACGGGCCAGAATTAGGAACGACATTGCCGTTCTTGTCTTTGACGAAATTGATAGGATTGGTGTCACGGATCACTGTGCCTGGATATGCATCTTGATTATTCAGGATCAGTGTGGATGACAGGGCCGCAACTTCATCTTCCTTACGGATGTTGTAGTAATCAACCAGGATGTCGAAGTCACGTGTAGGTGACAAGACCATACCCAGCGAGAAGCTACGTGATGTTTCTGGCTTCAGGTTAGGATTTTGACGGATCAGCGTCGAAATACTTCTGGAGCAATCAGTGTTGTCGGCACCAGTCAAAGGTGTCTTACCATCAGGGCAGCGGATAGGATCAACCAGGCCGTTCAGGAAAGTCTGGGTACCACCTGCAGTAACTTGTACCAGTGCTGGTGCACGGAAACCTTGTGCATAAGTAGAACGGAAAGCCAGGGAATCATTGACTGTCCATTTTGCGCCAACTTTTGGTACGAAATTGGTTTTGAAGCTAGGGTATTTATCAATACGTCCAGCAAAATCCATTTCAAAGTTTTTCAGGAACGGTGTACGTACTTCAACGAAAGCGGAAGTGACGTTGCGTTGACCCTGGATAAACTGGTTAGCCAGGCCCAGAATCTGGCCAGAGCTGGTCAGGTTGTCTGGAGTCAGTGTCATTTTTTCCTGACGGAATTCAACACCGGAAGCAAAGCCAATAGCGCCACCTGGCAAGCTACCGAATTCTGTGCTGGCCTTGAAATCAGCCTGGGCGATTTCAGCAACACCAACGCTCTTCAGTGGACGGCTCAGATTAGGCTGTTTGGCAACATCAGCCAAAGGCATGTTCTGGTCGATCAGTTTTTGCACTTCTGGCAGCAGCAGGAAGCCATTGGCGATATCTGTACGCTCGGAACGGTTCCACAGGACGCCAGTTTCCCAATCCCAGGTCTTGTAAGTACCTTTCAGGCCAGACGCGAAACGCAGGGATTCGTTGGTAGTATTGCTGCCACCTGCGATGTTTTCAAAGCGATACACGACAGCGGCGCGGCTGGTCGGGAATGGATTGTCAGGATGACCAACTGGCAAGATAGCCTGGAATGGTGTACCTGCGCCAGACAGGGCAAATGCTGTGGATGGTGTACGACCATCGATGGAACGTGAACCACCTGTGTAGTCACGGTCAGTTTTGTTGTACGCAATTTCAGCAAAAGCGGACATGGTATCGTTGATCTGATAAATACCGCGGGACATCAGGCTGACGTCCTGGCCGGCGCCCTGTACTTCAGCGAAATCGTCGAGGTTGTAGTTACAGAACTGACGACCATACAAAACGCTGGTAGTAGCGATATTGTATTGCGCGCCGCCTGTGATCAAACGGGAAGGATCGCAATTAGTGCGGTTAACCACGTTGGCATCATTAGCAGAGAAGAAAGTCTTGCTGCCTGGTGTACGTTCACGGTAGAAGAAAGGCTGGTTACTGATGCTGCTGGAATAAGGTGACAGGCGGCTGTTGAGCACGCTGTACAGGTCTTTTTCTACATCGTTGGCATCCTTGATCGCAACGCGGTCACGTTTGGATATTTCAGCACTGACAGTAACGTTGTAACCGTCTTGTGCATAGTTACCAAAACCGGCAAACCCACTGATGCTTTTTTTCTTGAACTGGTTGTTATCATTCGCGCCTATGCTGGCGTTCATTTGCAGACCCTGGTAATCGCTCTTGGTGATAAAGTTGATTACACCAGCGATAGCGTCAGAACCGTACACTGCAGATGCACCATCCTTGAATATCTCTACGCGTTCCAGCATGGACAAAGGAATGCTGTTGATATCGTACAGTGTCGATTGACCCTGGTTAGGATTGGCATAAGCCGATGGCGTCATGCGACGGCCATTCAACAAAATCAGCGTGGAGCTGGAACCCAGGCCACGCAGGGATGCTGTCGCTACGCCGCGGGAAAAGCCGCCATCAACTGCATCGAATGCGCTACCGCTGCCCAGGGCAGGGATAGTACGCAGCAATTCAGCAACAGAAGTCGCGCCGCTTTGGCTGATATCTTTTGCTGTCAGAGTCTGGATAGGAGAAGTACCTTCTTTATCAATACGCTTGATGTGGGAACCAGTAACTTCAATTTTTTGAATTTTTTCTGCTGGCTCAGTCTGTGCATGAGCATTGACGAGCATACTGCCAGACAACATTGCCAGTGCCAGCTTGACAGCATAAGCACATTTCTTCTCTTGATAAAACATCCAGAATCTCCTTGGTGGAACATGAACAGGTATAGCCTGCAATGATGGCAACAATCGCTTAAGTCTCTTGAACTGACTTGAGGTTTCGCGGTCGAACCTAAACGTTGCTTAAACAATGTGCATATCGTCTTGTTCTTACGCGATAGTGTTTTGCCAAAAACCTGTGGTTTTCCACAGTCTGCGTAACACTAACAATTCGATACACTTTGTTGCATCTCAGAATGATCCCATTACAATTTCATTACCGTCCAATGAGAATTTCATAAAGACGTATATAATTATCGTTATGATTGATACCTTACCCATAGAAAAGTACTTCGCCCGGCAACTCAAGATCAAGCATCTGCGCCTGCTGGTAGAACTGGCGGATAAGCAGACGGTTGCTCAGGTTGCGGCGACTTTGCATGTCAGCCAGCCGGCTGTTTCCAAGATGCTGGGTGAAATGGAAGAAGGAATAGGTGTCAAATTATTTGAACGTGCTGGCCGTGGTATAAAACCAACACCCTCTGGTGAATGTCTTATCAGACATGCCAGAGAAGTCTTATTCAATTTACAAAAAGCACATCAGGAGATGCGTTCACTGGCTACCGGCACCGTCGGTAAAGTCACAGTCGGCATCCTGAGTGTGGTCTCGACCACCATCATTCCGAAGGCGGTCAAGATACTCAAGGCCAGCTGGCCCAATGTCACCTTGTGCATCATGGATGGCACGGTTGATCAGCTCTTGCATGAACTGCGCGAAGGCAAGATAGACATGGTCATAGGCCGTGTGTTTTCTGAACGTGCGGCAGAACATCTGCAGGAAGAGGTTTTGTATGACGATCCACTCGTCATCGTCACGTCCAGCAAGAACCCGCTGGCAAGACGCGATAACCTGACCTGGATGGATTTGAATAACCTGCCCTGGATTTTGTCGGTAGAAGAATCACCGACGCATCAGCGCATGATCAACCTGCTGGCCAAGAATGGCTTGAACAAACCTACCGACGTCATCGAATCAGTGTCGCGCTCAGTCAACGTGCCTTTGCTGATGGAACCGCCACGTCTGGGCTTGTTGTCACTGTCGGCGGCCCGCCAACTGGTGTCTGAAGGTGTCTTGCAAATCCTGCCCCTGAACCTGGGTCACCTGCCCAGTCCGGTAGGCATGATATGGAACAAGACCCGGCCTTTGTCCCATGCAGCCCTGACCTTCCAGGATTGCATACGCCAGGCTTCGCAATCCTACAAAAACATGCTGATAGGCTAAGCATGAACATGCTTGGCTGATTTACAATGTGTCCAGTTTCTTCGCCTGGACAGCAAATGCAAACAGATCACTTATCGTATGGTTCAGATCAGTCAGGGCTGATTTGTGGCTATGTTTTTGCACATGAACAGCCTGGCAAGCCCCTGGACACCAAAGAGGCGGTCGAATGGCTGCAATCACCGCACAGCAGCCGTGATGATTCTTTTATCTGGCTGCATTTCAATTTATCCAATGTCGCTGCCGAAAAATGGCTGCGCGAACATGCGTCCCTGCCGGACGAATTTTTTGAAACCCTGCATGAAGGCTCACGTTCTACCCGCATAGAACACGCCGACCATAGCCTGATCGCGGTCGTCAATGATGTCTTGCATGATTTTGCCTTTGAAGCCTCGGACATCGCCACCCTGTGGCTGAATGTCAGCAGCAATGTCATGATCAGCGCCAGGCGCAAACCGCTGAAGTCGGTAGACCGGTTGCGCAATGCGGTGAACCAGGGTGAACATTTCAGCTCACCGACAGAATTACTGACCCATTTATTGCGTGACCAGGCTGATGTGCTGATAGGCATAGTGCGCAATGTCATCAAGAAGATCGACGACATCGAAGACCATTTGCTGGCCGATCGTTTAAATCACAAACGGGCCAACCTCGGCGAATTGCGGCGGGTGCTGGTGCGCCTGCAAAGATTGCTGGCACCTGAGCCTGCCGCCCTGTTCCGCCTGCTGCAAAGACCACCGGTCTGGGTGGCTGAGCGTGATGTACAGGAGTTGCGTCAATCGACGGAAGAATTTGCCGTGGTGCTCAGTGACATGGCCTCTCTGCAAGAGCGCATTAAACTCCTGCAGGAAGAAATTGCCGCCAGCGTCAATGAACAGAATAACCGCTCGCTGTTCGTGCTGACGATCGTCACCGTACTGGCCCTCCCCATCAATATCATCGCTGGCCTGCTCGGTATGAACGTTGGTGGCGTGCCATTAGCGCAACATGAAAATGGTTTCTGGATAGTCGTTGCCATCGTGGCGACGTTTACTGCGATTGCCGGTTGGCTGGCATTCAGGAAAAACCGTAACGATTAAAGCTTCCCTTCCACCAGTATTGCAAGGAAAAGCCATGAGCAAGCTGTCATTCAATCAGGGATCACCACAATTCATCCCGCTATCGACTTACCAGTCCTACCCGGAAACTGAAATGCTGGCGCGTGCGCAAAGCTTTTACGAGGACATGAAAAGGCGCAAGACCATACGCGAATTTTCTGAGCGCCCCGTACCACGCGCAGTCATAGAAACCTGTTTGCTGACAGCGGGGACAGCACCATCAGGTGCCAATCACCAGCCCTGGCATTTTGCCGTGGTCAGCGACCCCGCCCTGAAGCACAAGATACGCATAGAGGCAGAGATAGAAGAGCGCGAGTTTTATGACAGACGTGCCCCACAAGAATGGAAAGATGCGCTGGCACCACTGGGCACGGACGCGGACAAACCTTTCCTGGAAACTGCCCCTTACCTGATCGCCATCTTTGGGCAAAAAGCCACACTCATGGATGACGGCAGCGCTGTCAAAAATTATTATGTGCCTGAGTCTGTATCGATTGCGACTGGCTTTTTGATTTCAGCCCTGCATCAGGCTGGCCTGGCAACATTAACCCATACCCCCAGCCCCATGGGGTTTCTCAACCAGTTGCTGCAAAGACCAGACAATGAAAAACCTTATATCCTGTTGGTAGTCGGCTACCCGGCAGAGCATTGCCTGGTACCGAATATACAAAAGAAGCCACTGGAGCAAATTGCCAGTTTCTTTTAAATCTGTAAGCTGATGTCTATCTGAAGGGGTTTCTTATGACTGCCATTTACTCACGCCTGCTGCTGGCCGCCTGCATGCTAGCTGGCATGATCATCAGCCTGCATGCACATGCCGCTGATGACAATGCCACTCTGGTCAAACAAGTCATGCAAACTGAAGCCGCCTTCGCCAGGACCATGGAAGTGCGTGACCACAAGGCTTTTACTGAATTCCTGGCGGATGAAACCATCTTTTTTTCGACCAAAAAAGTCTTGCACGGCAAACAGGAAGTGGCAACGGCCTGGAAACGCTTTTATGAAGGTGCTGCCGCCCCTTTTTCATGGGCACCGGAAACAGTAGAAGTGCTGGAATCGGGCAAGCTGGCACTCAGCAGTGGACCGGTGCGTGACCCGCAAGGCAAACTGGTGGCAACCTTTACTTCAATATGGCGGCAAGAAAGCCCGGGGGTCTGGCGTATCATTTTCGATAAGGGAAATGACGTCTGTGAGTGTGCCAAGCCTTGAATAAGGCAAAAAATCCCTGTTTTGCATCAGAACCAGCACAATTTGAGCATAAAACCCACATTCACCCCGGAATTGTAGACAGACACACAAAAAGCTGATGTAACATGCAGAATAAAGCTGCGCGTAACACATCGCGCTGCCAGCAGTAGCTACGCTAAAAACCGAGCTCAAGCGTCACATTTCCGGACACCGGTGTCATGACTGATATTCATACACAGTTTATTGAGCTTGGCCAACTGCGCATAGGCATGTTTGTCTATTTGGACGTGGGCTGGATGGACCATCCCTTCCCGGTTTCTAATTTCAAGATCAGCAATCAGTCGCAAATCGATACCATACGTTCGCTGGGTCTGGAGCGTATACGCTATGCGCCGGATAAAAGCACGCCGGAAACCAGCAGCACTGCCGAACAACAGCCCGCCCAACAGGAAATCAAGGCCACTGAAAGTCCTGCGGCCTTTGCTGCCCGGCAAAGAAGAGAATTGCTGGCCAGCCAGCAAGCCAGCCTGCAAGTCTGTGAGCGCCAGTTTGCCCACGCGGCACAAACCTTCAAGCAGGTCACGGATCTGCTCCATTCCCAGCCTTCCCAGGCCAAAGAACTGGCCGAACAATTGATACAAGGTTTCTTGGGCCAGATACTCGGTGAAGATGAAGCAGCGATACGCCTGCTGTCAGAAAAAGCCGGTGAAAAAACTTCACTGCATTCGATCAATGTGACCGTCATCTCACTCTTGCTGGGCAGGGCGCTGCATTTGAGCAAGGCAGAGATGCTGGACCTGGGTGTCGCCACCATCCTGCATGACATAGGCAAGATGGAATTGCCAGACCGCCTGCGCTGGCAGGATGAGCATTTCAATCATGCCGAGCGTGAGCTGTATCATGAACACGTACTGCATAGTCTGGCAATGGCGCGCAAGATGGGCTTGTCGGCGAATGTCATGCTGGCCATCGCCCAGCATCATGAGCATGCCGATGGCACGGGCTACCCCAGCAAGGTACAGGGTGACAAGCTGAGCCCGATCAGCCGCATCGTTGCCCTGGTCAATCATTACGATAATCTGTGTAATCCGGCCAACCCGGCATTTGCAGTCACGCCGCACGAGGCCCTGTCGCAAATTTTTACCCAGCACAAGCCACGCTTTCATGCCCCCACCCTGACCGCCTTTATCCGCATGATGGGTATTTATCCGCCGGGCTCAGTCGTGCAATTGACCGATGAACGTTATGCGATGGTGGTTTCTGTCAATTCTGCGCGGCCCATCAAACCCAAGGTAGTCATCCACAATTCGGCCATACCTCGTGACGAAGCACTGGTCATCAATCTGGAACATGAAAGCACATTGTGCATACACCGCAGCTTAAAGCCGCTGCAACTGCCGAAGGCGGCTTATGATTATTTGTCGCCACGCAAACGCCTATGCTATTTCTTTGAACGCGGGCTGGAGGCCGAAACGCGTACCGAAGATGGGGCAGCCGCATGAAAGCCCATCCCTGGCAATCACTGATAGAAGGCTTGCTGGAAGCGGTGATACTGGTCGATCCCATACAGCTACGTATAGTCGCGGCCAATAAGTCTATTCATCACTTGCTGCAAGTCCCGCCCGGCAGCCTATTTGGCAAGGGCATCGTTGATCTGGCGGCGGCACCTGAAGATGTATTCTTCTGGGAAGATGTGGCGGCAGGTTTATCAGAAAACATCCATTCCGAAACCTTGCTGAAACGTGCTGATGGCAGCATAGTCCAGATAGAAAGGCGGGTAACCCTGCTCAGAATGGGGCTGGACAGCTCAGTCTATGTGGTCGCCATCAATGACCATTCCAGTCAGCGCCAGGTCGAGAACGAGCTTGAAAAATTGATCGCCGAACTGCGCGCCACACTGGAATCCACGGCAGACGGCATACTGGTCACCGATCTTGATGGTGCGATACGCAGTTACAACCATTTGTTCGCTGAACTATGGGGCTTGCCAGACGGGTTGATGACACAGCGTGATGACAAAGCCATCTATGCCTGGATGGACAAGAGCATGCTTGATGCCCGCCAGTATGAAGAAAGACTGGGTACCATCACCCGCTCGCCGTTGATGGAAGCCACCGATGTACTGACCCTGCGCTCTGGCAAGATACTCGAGAGAGTGACGCTGCCGCAGTATGCACGGGGACGCCCGATAGGCCGGGTTTATTCTTACCGCGATATCACGCAGCGCCTGGCAGATGAGGCACGCCTGCGCCTGGCCGCCAAGGTATTTGAATCGAGTACCGATGCGATTTTCATTACCGATGCAGAACAAAAGATAGTCACCACCAACCCCAGTTTCGAACGTCTCAGCAGTTATACCGAACAGGAAATGCTGGGCAAGACTCCCAGAGAATTTTTTTCCATGGAAGGCAATGCCACCCAGGTGGAGAACCTGCTCAATGAGCTGGAAAACCTGGGTTTCTGGGAAGGTGAATTGTGGAACCGCCGCAAGAATGGTCATGCTTATCTGTGCATGATTTCGCTGGTCAAGGTCGCCGATGCCCAAGGTGGTGCTTTGCACTACATAGGTTTTTTCAAGGACAGGACCGAAACCCATACGGCAAAACAGAAGATAGAGGAACTGGCTTTCACAGACGTGCTGACAGGCTTGCCCAACCGACTTTTGCTGGATGAACGCATACGCCAGGCGATCACGATTTCCAGCCGCAATCATTCGACCTTTGCCCTGCTATTTCTCGACCTTGATCATTTCAAGCAAATCAACGATGCCCTCGGCCACCCCTTTGGTGACCGGGTGCTATTGCAAGTCACAGAACGGTTGAAGAAATGCATACGCCAGGTGGATACTGCCTCGCGACTGGGCGGCGATGAATTTGTCTTGCTCCTGCATGAAGCAGATGCCGAAGGCGCAGAGATTTGTGCCAGGCGAGTATTGGAAGAATTGTCCGCACCGTTTTCACTGGATGGCATGAATTTCACTGTGACGGCCAGCATAGGCATTGCGCTTTATCCGGCAGACGGACAAAGCATGGCTGACCTCATCAAGAATGCCGACAGTGCCATGTACCACGTCAAGGAACGCGGGCGTTCAGACTTCCGTTTTTACCAGCGCCAGATGAATATCGGTCTGTTGTCACGCATGAAGCTCGACCATGCCATGCGGCAGGCACTGGAACATGAGTTATTCCGCTTGCATTACCAGCCTCAGATAGAGCTGGCTACCGGCAAGTTGCTGGGTGTCGAAGCCTTATTGCGCTGGACGGACAAAGACCTGGGCGAAGTCAGTCCTTCACAATTCATACCGGTGGCAGAAGAATCGGGCGTCATTGTCCCCATAGGTAACTGGGTCCTGCAAACAGCGATACGGCAGGCCGCCTTATGGAACCGTGACGGCCAGTCCATGCGGGTGGCGATCAATGTCTCGGCACTGCAATTCCAGCAGGCCAATTTTGTTGACAGCATTGCCGCAGCCTTGCTTGAACATGACTTGCAGCCACATTGCATAGAACTGGAATTGACAGAGTCGATACTCATCAAGGATGCAGAAGATGCCCTGAGAAAACTGGAAGCCCTGGCAGCCCTCGGCGTCAAGCTGGCGATTGATGATTTTGGTACCGGTTATTCCAGCCTCAGTTACCTGAAACGCTTCCCTATCTACAAACTCAAGATAGACCGCTCATTCATCAATGACTTGCCCGGCAATGAAAGCGATATCGCAATAGTCACCGCCATCATCAGCCTGGCCCATGCCCTGAAATTACGGGTGATTGCCGAAGGCGTCGAAACTCAGATGCAAAGGGATTTTCTGCAGCAACTGCAATGCGAAGAAATGCAGGGCTATCTGTTTGCCCAAGCGATGTCGGCAGAAGAATTTGAGCAGCGTTATCTGCGCTGAGATTTGCGCTGAAAATAAGCTAAATTGCCGGACACATAAAAAAATGCCGCTAAAAAATGAGCGGCATTTTTTCATTTATTCATTTGAGCATCAGGGCAAATCAAAGATGCGTTTTCCAGTAACGCGAATCATCGCGAATCTCTGCAATCTGTTCGCTGGTCAGGTCATTGCTGACCAGTTCGCGGCTATCCATCGCCATGCTGCCAACCTTGACACTGGCTTTGAGCAGATAACGGTAGCCTGTCACCGTATCACGATCTACACCGTCGCCATGCAGGTAGCGCAAACCCATTTGAAACTGGGCACTTGATAAACCCTGGTCAGCAGCCAGCGTTTCCCAGTGAGCAGCCTGGGCAACATTTTTTTCTATCCCGGTACCATCCTGCAAGGCCAGCGCCAGGTAATGCTGGGCACTGGCATTACCTTGATGAGCAGCCTGTTGATACCAGAATACCGCTTCTTCGGGATTTTCTTCCACGCCCTTGCCGTTGGCATACATATAGCCCAGGGCCAGTTGGGCAGAAGTCAGACCTTGCAGGGCAGCGCGGCGGAACAGGCGGAAGGCCTGGCCTTCATCAGTGTCGACACCCTCGCCTGTCAGGTACATGACACCGAGGTTAGCCTGGGCACCGGCATGTCCCTGGTCGGCTGCCTGTTCCAGCCAGTAAGCTGCTTCCTGAGGATTTTGCAGGTTCTCACTAGGCTCAAGGTAGAGCAAGCCCAACATATTCTGTGCCTGCGTGTCCCCTAGCAGGGCCCAGCGCCGGACTTGCATTTCATCATCAAAATCATCGTCACCCAAAGCCGAGGCACAGGTCGTCATGATCATGAGCACCATCAGCAGATGCCGCCATTTTTTCATTTTATCCTCACCTGTTTTACTTCATGTACAGAATGCTACGCCTATCCTGCCTTTTGCGTGTGTCTCGACTGTTGGATTAGGTAACAAAATGTAGCCACCAGTCAGCAAGTGCAGCCACTCTGAGAGTAAACTACAGGGACAGACAGTTTCCCCACCAGCCATGAAAGCAGATGCCGTGACCTCAGCAAAAAAGCTACGCATAGGATTGATTGCCAACCGATCTCACCAGGACGCCCCGAATTCTGCACTGGTGCAGCTACTACATGGTGGCGGACCAGCGCTAAGACATCTGCAGGCTGAGCTGGTCATCGTCGGGCGTACTCTGGACGCCATTATTTCACATGGCCTGCTAGAAAGCTGCCCTGCGGTCGAGCGTTTTCCCTATGGCCGTGAAGGTGGGCTCATGAAACTGGTATCAAGGGTGGTCGATAAAGACCCGGCCAGGGCGGTGGATGCGGTGATTTACCTGATAGATCCGGTCGATCCTTCTTCGGTTTTCCCGGAAGCCCATGCACTCAAGCGTCAGTGCGTGATACACCGTAAACCTTTTTTGGCGACGCTGGCCAGCGCCAGAGAATGGCTGGAACTCGAAGCCACGGCAAGCGGTGCAGCAACAGACCACAAACTGAACCCGACTTTTGAATTACAAAATGAAGGTATCGCCCTGATCGCCCATGATGCGATGAAGGACAGCATGCTGCTCATGGCAGAGAAACACTTTGCGCTGCTCGACAGCTTTGGTCACCGCTATGCAACCGGCACCACCGGTGGCCTGCTGAACAAGCTGGCACAAAGAATCAAGGGAGAAGAGGCTGGAAAGAACTGGGTCACCCCTTATCTTTCCGGCCCCCTCGGTGGGGATGCGCAACTGGCAGAGCTGGTGCTCGACCGGCAGATACGCCGCATCCTGTTCCTTGAAGACCCGCATGTGGCACGCCAGCATGAAGCCGACATACAGTTACTTGAAAGAGCGGCCCGCACCGTCTGTGACTTTTCGCAAGTCATCAGTGAAGTCACTGGTGCAGACCGCTGGCTGACCCTGCTGACCCAAAGGGTCAGCAGACAGGCTTAGGCCGCTGTTGCGGTCTGGCTGGACAGACGCTTGAGTCTTTCCAGCGTACTCTCACCTGCAGTATCTGCCTGCGCCACCGATTTGCGGATGGCGTCAATCTCTGCCGCCTGGTCCAGCGGTTTTTGCCCGATATCGGCAACGATGCGCAAACCTGCTGCTTCGTTACTGACTGTCTGCGCACGGCGGGTCAGGGCATTCAAGGCACTTGAATGGCTGGCCATGCTGGACAGGCTGCTGAGTTGCTCCTGTCTGTCCATGCGCAGTTGCTGCAAGTCTTTCTGTGCCTTGGCCGCAGCCAGGCTTTGCAGGGCTTTTTTCGCAGCAGCATCAAAGTCTGCCAGTTGTTTGGAGAAGGCATCGACGATCTTCTGCAATTCATCCATGTATTCTCTGGCATCTGCTTCTTCCTGAATTTCCAGTGGCAGACGTGCCTTGTTGGCTTCAAGCTCATCACAGAACAGGCTGACCGTTGCTTCAGAAATCTTGCCTGCAGCAAGACGATCTGCCAGTGTTGCCGAGGCTTTTTCATCGTTCGCAATCAGCTCACGCAGGCGCACCACATCATTATGTTCCTTGTCGAAAGAAGCACGGGCCGCGGCCAGTTTTTGTGCCGTATCACGCAGGGCGGCTGCCAGGCGGTCACGGTCAGCTTCGGTCGCTGTCTCTGGATCAAAATTGGCGATCGCCTCAGATATCTTGTCGCCGAGTGCGCCAAAGTGTTTGGAAATCAAACGTGCGGTCAGGCCCCAGCCATTCATATTGCTCATGGTAATCCTCTCAGTGTGTGATGCGGTAATGGTCAAATACAGTATTACGGGTACTACATCAAAACGGTGCTATTGCACCAGCAGCCTTTCCGCCTCCAGGGGTAGGGCAATCATAAAATCAACATGGATGTCGCGCTTGCTGCTGCCATCCCTGCTGCGTAAAATCTCAGTGCTGATCAGCAGTAATTCGGACTGCTCACCAGCCTCACTCAAACTCCTGCGGTAAGGCATGAAGACCACGTCCTGTTGCAAACCGAGCTTGCCTGCTGCATCATCGATGCGGGTTTCGACACCTTTAAAAGGAGCAACGAATTCCTGCGCCGGGTCACCGGCATCGCGTTCATATTGCAGACTGTCAGCATCAGCAAATACATTGTCGAGACTGGCCTCGTCCCAGCCTATGCCCGCCAATTGCTCGCGCCACAGGCTGTAGTTGCGGTCACCCAGGCCGGCACCGTTTTCACCGAGGAAGGATTGCTGGTCTTCGACGGTTTCTGGTATCAGCCGGGTCAGGTGGCTGCAATACAAAAGCTCTTGCAATTCACCGCTGGCATCGCAATACAGCTGCAGGAATTTCTCGCCGCCATTGTTACCATCGGCGTCGCGGTTCAGGTAATAGCGGTACATCTTGCCGCTGATCGGCAGTTGCACACGGCTGATGGCGACGATGCGGGTCTCGGCGTCATCCGGCATCGCTATCAACGAACCCTGGCTGATGGCACGTATCAACGGTGTCTTTTGCAAATTGACGACACTGCCTATACGCGCACCCAGTGGCAGGGAAGCATCCTGCCTGCCACTCTCTGCATGCATGTCATCTGCGACCAGTTCATCCTTGTCGTGTTTGTTGAACAGCTTGCCTACATACTGATATGCATCTTTCCAGGCCATGGTATTAATTTCCTCCTAAACTGTAATGAACTGCACTGTCTTGCTTATTGCGCTTATTGCGCCTGTTGCGTCTGCTGAGCAGGAATTGCCAGCCTGCCCAGGCCAGCGCAGCGAACAGCAAGATGACGAGAACGGTGCGCAGCAATTTAAAATCACCGTTCTCCTGGGCCACTTTGGTCGCTGTCGCTGTTACTGTTGCCGCTGCGCTTTCTGCATCTGAACTGCTCAGTGCAGGTGTCTTGTCACCCACTGCGGCAGCGCTGCTGGCGACCTCATCCTTGCTACTGCCTGTCCCGACATTGGCAATCGGTTCCAGTTGCTGGGACTGACGGTTTTCTGCTGCCTGAGGGTGGCTCATCACACTCCCCAGTATCACGCCACCGACAACGGCAGGCAAAATGCCACTGCCTCTCTGCGCTACCTGCGGCTGCATCATGACCGGTGCAGTTTGCGTCACAGGTGGTGTTGCATATGTAGACTGATTGGCAGCCTGTTGATTGCCGCTGTTATTAACACCATTGTTGCCACGGACACTATTGCCAAAGCCCCGCTGGCTTTGCTGCGCTGTCTGCTGGCGTGCATCCATGCTCTTTTGCGCATTCGCCTGTGCCTGATTTTTTTCCAGGTCACGGTTCAGTGCAGAATCAGACTTCTTGCTTGCATACGCAGGCTTGCTGGTATTGAAGCTGCCAAATCCTGTCTTTGAGGGTGCCGATGGCGCAGGCTTACTGACGCTTCTTTGCGAAGAGAAGCCACCACGAAAACCGCCAGAAGACCCGGATGAACGCCCGGCAGCATGTGCAAGGCTGGCCGAGAGTGGCAAGACCAGCGCCAGCATGATTGCTATTAATTTGTTATTAAAACTGTTCATGGTTCTCATCTATAGAAATATGGTTAAGCTATCTGTACAATCCCTCAACGCTTGATGGATGTCATCATAGTGAGCAAAAACACAAAGATCATCGGTAATAAATTAGGGAATTCACCATGACACGAAAATATTCAGACATGAACCAGCACGACGCCTTATACAAGATTGCGCGCGCCTATCCTGGTGGCCTGGAAGCCCTGGCGGGCCGCATGGAAGTCTCGGTGAATGTCTTGCGCAACAAGCTGGCACCGGGCATAGAGTCACACTACCCTTCGTTTGAAGAACTCTCGCTGATCGTTGAACTCTGTCATGACGCGGGCGTCAAAGATGCCCATCTGCCACTACATGCGCTGTTAAGCCGTCATGGCATGGCAGCATTTGTGATACCTGAGCCTGACCAGGTCAGTGAAGATGATTTGTCGCAAACAGTCTGCCGCGTCATGAGCCGCGTTGGCGATGTGGCAGAGGCAGTATCAACTGCCTTGATCGATGGTGTGATTACGGATGCAGAAGCCGACCTGATAGAAAAAGAATTTCAGAGTGCACTGACCGTGCTGGGTGAATGGCGTGCGCGCATACGCGCACACCATAAGCAAAAAGAATCGTGATTTTTTCTTGTGTTTGAAAAAACGCTTAATGGAATTTCTTTTCAAGCAAGGCAACTATCCGCGGCCAGCCCATCTTGCGTGCCAGATCCAGTGCAGATTCGCCTTTGGGATTGAGCGCGCCGGGATCGGCACCATGTTTGACCAGCAAACTCACCGGTGCGAGATTACCTGCCAGTGCGTCTCTCTGCAGCAGGGTCCAGCCATCAGCATCGACGCTGCGGGTAAACGTTGGTTCATCCCGCAAACCCTGGTCCATTTTCTCAGCCATGTTTTCACTCATGGGATGTTCAGGCAAGTCTGCTGTGTTGAGAATAATCGGCTGCTCTTTTTTACCAAACAGGCCAGATAAAAAGCCCTGTTTTTCTTGCGTAGCGGCGGGCACGATCATGACTTCACCAGGCTTGCCAAAATCCAGGCCCCAGGCCTGGTCATGATCATCGCGTTCGGCTTTTGACATGTCGCTGCGCATGACGTCAATACTGTAGCCACCATATACTTTACCGTTGATGGTGTACATCCAGTCACCGATCTCCGCCAGCGGGACACTGACAGGATCGCCAGCGCTAATGCTGTCCAGCCATTGCGGATTGTTCAACAAGACACCTGAGACGGTGTCGCCATCAAACTGTATTTCATTAATCCACATGTGCTCGACTTCTGGCCCTTCACTACCCGGGTCAGTCGCAAACGCGACCTTGACCGCAGCCAGGCCTAGTCCGGGAATAATGCGTCGGTACTCCCATGACAGCTCGCGCCAGAAATACTTGAAAGTCTTGCGCGCCTGTTCGGCTGCCGCCTGCATCGCCGGGCTGGCACCTTCATACATGACTATCTTGTCTTCGCTCATGATATTGACCAGTAAAATAAAAACACTGTAGCGCAAAGTTGACTGACAAATAAGCAAGTGCATGACTTCGTTTCAATTGATACAAGTCCTTACTTTTTATGCATCAGGTGCTTCACTGGGCATGGCGACATCTACGGAAATTTGAATAGATGAAATATTTGCCCAGCAGCATTTTCACTCCTGCTTTACAATGTAAGCCTGCCCTATGCCAAGCCGCCAGGCTGCCATCATCATGTCCACAGAACTTGCCAGCCAGCGACCTACCTCCCTTGCGGATTTGTATATTTCATTTACCTTATTGGCATTGCAAGGATTTGGTGGCGTACTCGCGGTTGTACAGCGCGAACTCGTGGAAAAGAAACGCTGGATGACGATGGAAGAATTCGTCGAAGACTGGGCTGTTGCACAGATTTTGCCGGGGCCGAATGTCGTGAATCTGTCGCTGATGATAGGCCATCGCCATTTCGGTTTTGCCGGTGCCATGACAGCGCTGGCTGGCATGTTGTCAGTGCCCTTGCTGATCGTCGTGATGCTGGCGGTGGTGTATGCGCAATTTTCACAATATCCTCAGGTAGTCGGTGCGCTACGTGGCATGAGTGCGGTGACTGCCGGCCTGATCATTGCGACAGCGCTCAAGCTGGTACCGGCGCTCAAAAATAATCCTGTTGGCAGACTTACTGCGCTGGTTTTCAGCGCACTGTGTTTTGCCGGCATCGCTCTCTTGCGCCTGCCGCTGGCCTATGTCTTGTTCACCCTCGGCACCATCACCTGCGCACTGGTTTACCGGAGGCTGAAATAATGCCTGATACCCTGCATGGTGCCCTGCACATCACGATGAACTGGCATGACTGGTTGCAGTTGTTCCTGCATTACATGATGCTGTCGCTGTTGTCGATAGGCGGGGCGATTTCCACCCTGCCTGACATGCACCGTTACCTGGTCACGCAACAGGGCTGGCTTAGCGACGCACAATTCAATGCCTCGGTGTCGATTGCCCAGGCTGCACCCGGCCCGAATGTCTTGTTCATCGCCCTGATGGGCTGGAATGTGGGCATGAACGCCGGTGGCATGTGGACAGCATTGATAGGTGTTTTCGTCGCCATGACAGGCATACTTTTACCTAGCACCACCCTGACTTATGTCGCAGCAAGCTGGGGTCATGCCAACCGTGAATTACGCAGCGTGCGCGCCTTCAAGCTGGGCATGGCACCGATAGTCATCGGCCTCTTGCTTGCTACTGGCTGGATCATGGCAGCATCGCATGACCAGGCCAGCAGGGACTGGCCTTTATGGCTGATGACCGTGGTCTGCACCGTCGTGGTCTGGCGCACCCGCCTGCATTTGCTATGGCTGCTGGCGGGTGGTGCTGCACTGGGCTGGTTTGGCCTGATCTGAAGACAAAAACAGTCAGACAAATCCAAGATAACGCTGGCTCGCATCGTAATACTTGAGGTTGGGCAGCAAATCCAGCATGTCCGTATCTGATACACCCAGCCATTTGCCCAGCGTGGCGGCATATTGATCGACCGAGGTGGTCGGCAACAGACGTCCCTGACCTACATCGTCATCACTATCGGTCGCCACCAGCGGTGCGGTACCGTAATAACGCTTGCCGTTGACTGCACCACCAAGCATGAAATGCATGCTGCCCCAGCCATGGTCAGAGCCATCATTATTACCGGTCAGGGTGCGGCCAAAATCGGAAGCAGTGAAGCTGGTGACCTTGCTATCGACCTTCAATTCCTTGGTCGCTTCATAAAATGAATTGAGAGCTTCAGCAACACTGGCCAGCAAGCCCGGATGGGTGCTGACCAGGCCATCATGGGTATCAAAACCACCCATGGAAACAAAGAATACCTGGCGTTTTGCACCCAGCGCACCGGCACAGGAAATCATGCGTGCCACCATCTTCAATTGCATGGCCAGGTTGTTGTCTTCATTAAATGGCGTGTTGATTGCTGGTGCTACCGCCAATGCTCCGGTCAGGACATCATTGGCATCTATCGAGCGTTTGCTGACGCGGGTATATTCATTTTCAAACAAATGCGTGCGGGCCTGCGTGACCAGATTTTGCAAAGCCGTGGAACAGGCGGCAGAACCAAACAGCGGCGCCTGCAAACCTGCAAGTGGCACGGAACCATTGGTCGAAACCTGGTATTGCACGGCAGTATTGCCAGACAAGTAAATTGCATTGCCGGAGACATTCACGCATGTGAAAGTCGCATTGCCATTGCCCGCCACAAAGCGGTCACCCATGCGCCCGCCCCAGCCCGATGTTGCCCCTTCGGCTGCAGATGATTGCCATACCGATTGCTGGTCATTATGCGAAAACAGCTTGGGCGGCAACATCGCGGTCTTGTTCGTATATTCCAGCTTGGTAGTAGGCCGTATCAGGGTGCCGACATTGAGCATGATACCCATCTTGCCTGTATTGAAGATGGGCAGCAGCGGTGCCAGCTCAGGTGCCAGCGCATACTGGTGACTGACACCGTTTCTATCGACCGGCACATTCACACCCTGCAAGGCTGTTGCATCAAGTTTGTCGCGTCCATAGGCCAGCGTCGGGCGCAGACGCGAATAAGCGGCGTAGTTGGCGCTGTCGTAAGGCACGAGCGTATTGGCGTAATCATTACCGCCATATAAAAATACACAGACGATGGCTTTGTAATCGTCAGCCGTGGCGGCTGAGGCTTCGGCCATGGCAGCGAGATTCAACGCCCAGGGTGTGGCGACACCGGCGATGGAGAGTGCAGAAGCACGTTGCAAGAATGCGCGGCGTGAGGCATTCATCGTATTTGAATTTTTCATGATGCTTTCCTGTAGTGATGGCAGCAAATTATTATTGGCGCGCAAGTGCGCTCATTTGAGAACGATGAATTCGGGAGCAGCCAGCACCAGAGTCAGTGCCGCATAGATTCTTTGTTTGCGGCGGGTATCTGTACCACGCGGCATGCTATCGACAGCCGTGCTGAGGTTTTGCAAAGTCGCCGCACTTAACTGCCCGGCTGCCAGCACCAGGTTGATTTCATCAAGCAGGGCGGGCGCGGTATCTGCCAGCGGCGTCAGGCTGCTGTAATCAGGCACGAGATCACTGATGCCGCTGCTGATAGCGCGCTGCATGTAATTTACATAGCCAACGACTGAAGATTCATTGGTGATCTGTAACTCGGGCGCGACCAGGCTGGCTGCTGCTATAGCAGTATTGGGCGGCACATAACCGGGGCGGAAGTAATTGAACACCGATGGTGAACGCAAGGGGCTTTGCCCCAGCCTGGTAGCAGGATCACTGGTGTTACCCAGGTTCCAGATATCATTGGTTGCCGTGACATTGTAGGCACGCGCCCAGGCCAGGAAACGCAGCATGGGTTCACGCAATTTGCCAAACTGCGGGTCACTGAGATTAGCTGGCTTGCGCGCCTCGTCATCGAGCAAGATGGCTTTCAATACGGCCTTCAGATTGCCTTTCTTGCTGGCCGTACCGCTGCCATCATCATTGAATACCGTAGCAACTCTGGAGACATAGCCACTTGAGGGATTGCTGGTCACCAGTCTTTGTATGAGCTGGCGGCTGATGAAGGGTGCCACATTGTCATGGGCAAAAATGATGTCGAGTGCGGCACTCAGTGCATCGGCTCCATTAAGCCCTTCGCCTACGGTTTTATCAAGAAAAGTGGAGGCACCGGTCTCATGCCTGATCGGTACCTGTGTCATGGGCCTGTGCAAAAAGTCAGGCTTGTCGGCCTTGCCGCCGGCAAGGTCAAAATCCCAGCCGGTAAAAATGCGCGCAAGGCCTGTGATGTCGGTCAGGTCATAGGTTTCTATATTCTTGCCATCTTGCTGGCGCGGCGTGCCATTGAGTTTGAGTTCCAGCAAACCTATGCTGAACAATTGCATCAGTTCACGCGCATAGTTTTCATCCGGCATGGCACCGGTTTGCGCATTGTATTTGGCATTGCCACGGAAGGTCAGGTATTGCCCCATGGCAGGGCTGGTCGAGACCATTTGCAGCAAGCCGCGGTAATTGCCAAAACAATTTGCTTCCAGCATGTCCAGCCAGGCCGCTGCAGCAAATGCCTTCCAGCCACCACCGATGAGGCCATCGATGGAAACCACGATAATTTCTGACAAGGCCAGAGTGAAGCGCTGGCGCAGAGTATCGGGCGAGCTGATCAATTTGCGCCAGGCGGTGGAATCAAAACCTGCCTGACTGTTGCGGTAGCTGATATCGTTAAAACCCTTGGACACTAGCCAATCCCAGCGCGTGCCATTACCAGGCAAGCTCAGTTGCTCATCTATCCAGCCTGCGTAACCCAGGCTTTGTACCCTGGCGATCTGGGCACGGCTGGCACCCATGCTGGCCTGAGCCAGGAAGCGCGCAGCCTCGCTGGCGGTAATTGCTGCAGCACTGGAATCTGGCGCTGGTGCTGCCGGTGGTGCAGCCATGGCTGTATTATTGCCACCAGTGTCATTTTGCGCCGTGGAAGCGCCACCACCGCACGCGGCCAGCAAGGCCGTCGATGCCAGCAGCGCCGCTGCCTTCAATTCTGCCTGTTGATTGAACGTATTCTGATCCGCTACGGTCTGAGTATTCATATCCGCGGCGATTAGCTGCTCTTCCATGTTCTGTCTCCCTGTATTGGTAGGTGGGCCTACATTATTCATTCTTGCTACCCAGAATGCAGACTAGAACAGGCATGTAAATTACTTATTACCCATTTGTAAGCAGTTGTCAGGAGTTAGGCTAATTTTCTATATAGTTTGTTACTTGCAAATGTAAATAGCATTAAAGATTCAAAAACCGGGCGCGTCATTTGTTACACTTTCGTTTTTTATCAGCATGCGCCGGTTTGCCGATTCAGCGACAGACAATCTTTGTTACAGGGAGAGACATAGTTTGAGGTATCCTTGCCACCTTGAAATTCTGCACACCGGTTCATATAGTCCATGAAGTTGAGCATAGAAGCGCCTGAGGATGAAGTTGCCCTGCCGGGCGAGATTCATTTGCATATCCGGTTTCGCCCTGCGAATATGTTCGGCATCTTGCTGGCTTTGCTGGTCCACGGGCTCTTGCTGTACTTCCTGCTGCACATGAATGTGCTCAAGAAGAAACTCGACAAGGCTGGCTCCAGTGAACCCATGGTCTTTATCATGGACAAGGTAGCCAAAGCCCCCAAACAGGCGACTGCGCCACAAAAGCAAAAGGCTGAATCTAAGCCGGTGCGGGTGCCACCATCCAAAAACGCAATCACCCGACCCAAGATACCGCCACCGCCAGTCACAGACTCGCCAATAGCACAACCGCCGCCGCCACAAGCCAAAGAGACCCCGCCAGAAATGGACATGATGGCCCTGGCCAATGCTGCACGTGAACGCCGCCGCCCGGCAGAACAGGCCGCCGCCCAGGAAAATGAAGGTGCGCGTCAGGCAGGCCGCGGCATGACCCCACAGGAAGTGGCCGAAGCCAATGTCAAACGCAGCATGCAGCAAGCAGCCAACCGTGGTGGTGGCAGCGGTGTGTTTGAACTGGGGACAGTAGGCACGCGGGTAGCCAGCTTCACTTTCCGTGGCTGGAACACCCGTGTCATTGCTTCGAATGGCAAGCAGTCCTTTGAAGTCGATGCCGGTCTTGGTGGTGACGTACGCCTGGCAGTAGTGCGCCGCATGATAGAAATCATACGTATGGAATACAAGGGCGACTTCAACTGGGAATCCCGCCGGCTGGGCCGCGTGATCGTCAAGTCAGCCCGGCCAGAAGATTCTGCCGAGCTGGAAAACTTCTTGCTGAAAGAGTTTTTCCCTTAATTTTCCTTAATTTCTCTTAATTTTCCCTAGTGCGGCTGGTGACCACGCCAGCCCGCCCGTAATGATTGCCAGGCCTGTACCAGCGCGTGCCGCCAGTATGCAGGCTCTGGTTTTTGCAGCAGGACATCGCTAGCCTGCAACGCCCGCAATTCCACCCAGCCATCATTTGGTACCTGATACACACTGCCTGTGTCCAATACCGTATCGGCCTGCCATGCCAGCCCCTCGACAAATTGCGGCCAGGCGATTAAACGCAGTTTCCCTGTCTTCACATATAAGGTGCTGCCTGCTGCTAACAGGCAGTGCATGCTCTGGTCTTGCCTGATGCTATTGCTATGCATGGTAATGCTCCTGAAAATGATCCAAAAAGAGCTTTGGATACAGGCATCAGGATAGACCTGGCCTGCGGACCTGCACAGACACAGAAAATACACATCTGTATCGCATCAGACAGCGAATTCATAATCTGTTATTGTATCGTTAGCCCTGAACTGTATCTGTGCAGGCCCTGAGCATCTTTACATCGTCAAGCTATGCAAACCCTACCTCTCTACAGGCAACTGGCCGACCATTATCTGAATGCTATCCGTTGCGGCACGCTCAAGCTCGGTGACCGCATGCCTTCGGTGCGCAAACTCATGCATGTGCATGGAGTCAGTCTATCGACGGCCTTGCAGCTATGCCGCCAGCTGGAAACCGAGGGCTGGCTGGAAGCGCGCCCGCGTTCCGGTTATTTTGTGCGGCAGCCACGGCGGGTGCGCCTGATACCGGCGCAGGAACCGACGATAGGCAAGATCATCGACCCGGCACAGTTTGTCGGCATTCATGAAAAAGTCTCTGAAATCATCGCCCAGGGCCAGCGCCTGGTGAAATGCAATCTGGCGCGGGCAACCGGTGGCCCTGCCCTGTACCCGCACCAGCAATTACGCAGCCTAACTGTCAGCACCTTGCGCCGCTATCCTGAACTGCTGACCAAGGCAATTACGCCGGGCGGCAACCGTGAACTCAAGGCAGCACTGGCCAAGCGCGCACTCGACTCTGGCATCAGTACCTCGGCTGACCAGGTCATCATCACCAATGGCTGTATTGAAGCCCTGAACCTGGCCTTGCGTGCGGTGGCGCAAGCGGGCGATGTCATCGCCGTCGAATCGCCAACTTTTTACGGCCTCTTGCAAGTACTGGAAAGCCTGGGCATGAAGGCGCTGGAAATACCGACCAGCCCAAGCACCGGCATTTCTGTCGAAGCACTGGAGCTGGCCATGCAGACCTATGACAATATCAAGGCAGTCGTGGTGGTGCCGCATTTGCAAAATCCGCTGGGTAGCATGATGCCTGACCAGCACAAGCAAAAGCTGGTGGCGCTGTGTGAAAAGCAAGGCATACCGCTGATAGAAGATGACTCCTACAGCGCCCTCGCCGATGGCGACAAAATCCCGACTGCACTCAAACAATGGGACCATAGCGGCAACGTGATTTACTGCGCATCGGTACACAAGATACTCGCGCCCGGCATGCGCGTAGGCTGGATACTCGCAGGCCGCTGGCAAGAACGGGTGAACATGCTGAAGTATGCACACACGCGTTATAACGAAGAATTGTCACAGATAGTCACAGCAACTTTTTTGCTGTCATCAGCTTATGACAGGCACCTGCGGAAACTACGTAGCAGCCTCGCCGTGCAAAGAGAAAAAATGGCTGAAGCGATAGCCACTTACTTCCCGGAAGGCACGCGCGTGACCATGCCAGCCGGTGGTGTTTCCTTGTGGGTGGAGATGCCGACAGGCACGTCTTCCCGCGCTGTTTTTGATGCCGCTCTAGAGGAGAGTATCCTGGTTTCGCCAGGTTTGATGTATTCCAATTCAAATCGTTTTGATCATTTTCTACGCCTCAATTGCGGCATGCCATATACCCAGGATCTGGATGATGCAATGCGTTTACTGGGTCGCATTATTCAGCATCAGGCAACACATTCTTCTGCATCAAGACAACATATTGCTGCATAAAAATTAGTCACTGTGGAAAGCCACAATTGTGGCTGCCACTGGGATTTTCCATAATGCGTGCACTGAAGGGAAAAAATATCCCTCAACGTGCTCGCCACCGGATTACATGATGTGCGAGACTTTCTACCATCCCAAGGAGACCAAGGATGAAAGCTCAAGCCTTCTACAAATCCCTGTATTTTCAAGTCATCACCGCCATCATTCTGGGCGTGATGCTTGGCCATTTTTATCCTGAATCCGGCGCCGCCATGAAGCCTCTTGGTGACGGTTTCATCAAGCTCATCAAGATGCTGATCGCACCGATTATTTTCTGTACCGTCGTCGTTGGTATCGCGGGTATGGAAGACATGAAAAAAGTCGGAAAAACTGGTGGCCTGGCATTGCTGTATTTTGAAGTTGTCAGCACCATCGCTTTAATCATAGGACTAATCATCGTCAATGTTGTGCAGCCAGGCGCTGGCATGCACGTTGATGTACATACACTCGATGCCAAAAGCGTAGCAGCGTACGCAGGGCCGGGGAAAATGCAATCGACCATAGAATTTTTGATGGCGATGATTCCTACAACGATAGTCGATGCTTTTGCCAAAGGTGAAATTCTTCAAGTATTGTTGTTTGCCTTACTCTTCGGTTTTGCCCTGCATCGTTTCGGCGGTCGCGGAACCATGATTTTCGACTTCATCGAAAAATTCTCACACGTCTTGTTTGTCATCGTCGGCTACATCATGAAAGTGGCTCCTATCGGCGCATTTGGTGCAATGGCTTTTACTATCGGAAAATACGGCGTGGGTAGTTTGCAGCAACTGGGTTATTTGATGATGACCTTTTACGCAACATGTCTGATTTTTATTTTTGTCGTGCTAGGTACGATCGCAAAAATCCATGGATTCAGCATCTGGAAATTCATCAAATACATCAAGGAAGAATTGCTGATTGTTTTGGGAACGTCATCTTCAGAATCTGCTTTGCCACGCATGATGGCAAAGATGGAAAATCTGGGCGTGAAGAAATCCGTAGTTGGTCTGGTTATTCCTACCGGTTACTCCTTCAACCTGGATGGCACTTCGATTTACCTGACTATGGCGGCAGTATTTATTGCACAAGCAACTGATACACCAATGTCTCTGATGCAGCAATTATCTTTACTAGCTTTTTTGCTGGTTGCCTCCAAAGGTGCAGCGGGTGTTACAGGCAGTGGCTTTATCGTGCTGGCAGCTACTCTGTCTGCAGTTGGTGACATTCCAGTCGCTGGCCTGGCGCTGATACTCGGCATAGACCGTTTCATGTCTGAAGCACGTGCATTAACGAACCTGATCGGCAATGGTGTCGCCACCGTCGTGGTTGCCAAATGGGGTAATGATGTGGATACCGTCAAGTTGCAAAGACGTTTGAATAATGAAACTGTGGAAGAAGCAGAAGACCCTGAACTCTTGATGGATACGGCGTCCATGCATACAGCAGTGCGCTAAGCTTAAAGCAAGTTGCAGGCAAAACAAAAAGCGGACCTTGAGTCCGCTTTTTGCATTCCGGTTTCAGCTATTTTTTCAGATGCCGCAATGCCAGAGTCAGGGCCATTAACTGTATGGTCGCAGCCAAAAAGAAAGGCGCGCCCAGCAAGATACTGCCCTTGGGAAAATGACTGACTTGCCCGACTATCGACGTTCCTATCAGCGTGGCAAACACGCTCATGATACTGGCCAGTGCTGTCAGCGAACCCATGGCCAGGCCTTGCGAACGTGCATCGACGGCACGCGAGAAAAAGCCTTGTAAGGCAGGCCCGGCAGCAAAGGCAAGCACATTGCACAGGATCAGCACATACATCATCCAGCCCTGGTTCGCCAGGCCATAACAAGTCAGTGCCAGAGTCGAAGAGGCCAAGCCTATCAATACCGCATTCGCATCGCCAACGCGTTTGATATAAGACCCCAGGAACACGCCCTGCATGAGTACGCTGGAAACACCGACCATGAACAGTGAAAAACCATTTTGCATGGGTGTCCAGCCAAAGCGCAATTCTGTCGATAAAACCCAAGTGGTTTGCAGAGTAAATTGAGCAAACATGGTCAGGGCATATACCCACACCAGCGCACCGACGCCACGCAAATGCGCAAGCCCCCGCAAACCGGCAAAGGGATTGGCGGCAGAAATATGAAAGTCCTTGCGGTGGTCGGCAGGCAGGGATTCTGGTAGCGAGAAATAACCATACACCACATTACCCAGCGATACAGCGGCAGCCAGATAAAACGGGTAATGGATATGCGCCTCACCCAGCAAGCCACCAACGACAGGCCCACAGATAAAACCGAGGCCAAACATCGCACCTATCTTGCCCAGCGCCTTGGCGCGGTTTTCTGGTGTCGATACGTCGGCAATATAGGCATTTGCCACGGACAGATTACCTGCAGTGATACCGCCTATGGCACGCACCACCAGCATCCAGTAAATGCTGGTGACCTGGGTCAGCAAAAGGAAATTCAAACCGAGGCCAAATACACAGATCAGCAAAACAGGGCGACGGCCAAAGCGGTCACTGAGTGCTCCTATCATAGGAGCAAAGACAAATTGCATGACACCATACACAGCGACAATCGCGCCATACCAGTAAGCCTGGCTGTCTGCCTGCAAGGTATAACTAGCCACCAGCCGTGGTAGGACCGGAATGATAAGACCTATGCCGAGGATGTCGAGAAATACCGTGATCAATACAAAACGTACATTGGTCGGCAGCGGCTTGGCAGCATCTGCCTGTTCAGAACTTGTCATACCAGACATCCTTTTAGCGGAATTTACGTAGCCTAATAGTATATGATTACCGTCAAGTACAATTGCACGGGAGCCATTATGGCTTTGTTTGATCACTTTCTCATCATTGCCTTGCTGGTCGCCATCAGCGCATTTTTTTCCATGTCCGAGATTTCACTGGCGGCTGCGCGCAAGGTCAAGCTGCAGATACTGTATGCAGAGGGCGAGCCACGTGCGGGCAAAGTGCTGGCACTGCAGCAAGAGCCGGGACATTTTTTTACGGTCGTACAAATCGCCCTGAATGCGGTCGCCATACTTGGCGGTATCCTCGGCGAACAAGCCCTGACGCCGTATATCCTGAAAGCTCTGGTCGCTATCTTTGGCATGACCAGTTGGGTAGAGACTGTCAGCTTTGTCACATCCTTTTTGTTCGTGACCTCGATTTTCATTTTGTTTGCAGACCTGATGCCCAAGAAGATTGCCATGATTTCGCCAGAGACCGTGGCGATGCTGGTAGTCAGCCCGATACTTTTGTGTGTGCGCCTGTTCAAGCCCCTGGTCTGGGTCTTCAATGGCCTGGCCAACCTGATGTTGCGTCTGTTTAATTTGCCGACGACCAGGAATGAGCAAATCACTTCAGATGAAATTTACGCCATGTTTGATGCCGGTGCCGAAGCAGGGGTGGTGTTGCAAAGCGAGCACCATATGATAGGCAATGTGTTCGAGCTGGAAAGCCGCACCGTGCCATCAGCCATGTCGCAGCGCGACAGCATTGTCTATTTCACCCTGCAAGATACTGATGTGGTCATACGCCAGAAGATCGCCGAGCATCCGCATACCAAGTTTTTGGTATGTGATGGCAATATCGACAATGTGGTCGGCTATGTCGAGTCCAAGGATATCTTGAAGCGGGTGCTGACCAACCAGGCATTTACCAAGGTGCAGGAATTATCCATACGCACAGCTCTTGCCGTGCCTGATTCGCTGACCCTGTCTGAAATGCTGGAACAATTCAAGGGAACGCGCGAAGACTTTGCTGTCATCTTCAATGAATATGCCCTGGTGGTGGGTGTCATCACCCTCAATGATGTGCTGAGTACCCTGATGGGCAATCTGGTTCACCCCTTCCTCGAAGACCAGATCGTCCAGCGTGATGCCAATTCCTGGCTCATTGACGGTGCGACAACAATCGAGGATGTCTGCCGCGCTCTCGACATCGATAGCTTGCCTGAGCAGGGAAGCTATGAGACCATTGCCGGTTTCATGATGACGATGCTGAAAAGGATACCCAAGCGCACTGATTTTGTCATGCTGGGGGCTTACAAATTCGAAGTCGTCGATATTGACCACTACCGCATAGATCAATTGCTGGTCGTCAGACTCGATGATGCGGCCGATACCAGCAAATCACCATAATTATTACTGTTTTGCTATCTGCTTTCTTCAGCATCAGGTCTTAACCCATTTTTATCACCGTCAACAGCAGCTTCTGCAAAGCTGCTGACTTACCCGTTTTTATCAGGATTTTCATGTCGCACGCTTGTGGAGTAGATTTTGGCACCTCGAATTCAACTGTTGGCTGGCACAGGCCGGGCCAGCCTGCGCTGTTAGCGCTGGAAGAGGGCAAAGTCACCCTGCCATCGGTGGTATTTTTCGATGTGGAAGATGAACAGGTCAGTTATGGCCGGGCGGCGCTGAGCAATTATCTGGCTGGCTATGAAGGCCGTCTGATGCGCTCGATGAAGAGCTTGCTGGGCACCAGCCTCATGGATGGCCAGACTGAGGTACAGGGCAAGTCCGTGCCTTTCCGCCATTTGCTGGCGCAATTTATCGGTGAACTCAAAGCACGTGCAGAAAAATCTGCGGGCTGCAACTTTACCCAGGCTGTCATAGGCCGCCCTGTGCATTTTATCGATGATGACAGCAAGGCCGACAAACTCGCACAAGACACGCTGGAACAAATCGCCCGCGCAGCAGGGTTCAGGGAAGTGCAATTCCAGTATGAACCAATTGCTGCCGCCTTTGATTATGAATCACGCATCAGCAAGGAAGAACTGGTACTGGTTGCCGACATAGGCGGTGGTACCTCAGACTTTTCGCTGGTGCGCCTGGCGCCGGAACGTGCCCACAAAATAGACAGGAAAGACGATATCCTCGCCAATGGCGGCGTCCACATAGGTGGCACTGACTTTGACAAATACCTGAGTCTGAACCATGTCATGCCGCTGCTGGGCCTCGGTGGCCGCCTCGGCAGCCAGATCGAAGTACCGTCCAGCTATTATTTCAACCTGGCAACCTGGCACACAATTAACCTGACATATACCCAAAAAGTCTGGCGTGAATTGCAAGAAGTTTACCGTGATATCAATACGCCGGAATTGCGCCTGCGCTTTGAACGCCTGCTAAACCTGGTCGAAGAACGCGATGGCCACTGGCTGGCCATCAAGTCAGAAGAAGCCAAGATTTTATTATCTGATCAACAAGCGATAGACTTGCCACTCGAGCGTCTGCGCAGCAAACAAGCAAGCCCCGTCTGCCATCTGGCACTGGACCAGCAAGGTTTGCAAGCCTCGATTGCCCACCTGACCAGCAATATCGGCGACACCGTCAATACCGTACTGAACATGGCAAACCTGAAACCGGAACAGGTCGATACCGTGTTTTTCACTGGCGGCTCCAGTGGTGTACGCGGCTTGCGCCAGCAGATCGCCAGCATCGTCCCGACCGCCACCAAGGTTGAAGGTGATTTGTTTGGCAGCATAGGATCAGGCCTGGGCCTGGATGCCGCCCGCCGCTTTGCATGAAAATTGCGCTTGCAAGGTAGGCGTCAGCTTCGACTAATATATTTCACTTAAAGTCACAATGTCGGTGAGCCATGGCTACGCCCGGCGACAAAACTTAAACTATACTTGTTGCATCAATTAGCAGGCTTTTCTATCCGGAGAAGGCATGTCGAACGAACAAGACGATGATGATGAGCTGTTCCTGGTTGAGGATGCGGAAGAAGAAGCCGCGACTCAGCAAGCAGGGCGCAGCTGGAAAATCGCCATCGTCGATGATGATGAAGACGTACACCGCACCACCTGCTTTGCACTGCAATATGTGCATATCCTGAACCGCCCCCTGGAATTCATCCATACTTACTCCAAGAGTGAAACCCGCAGGGTATTCGCCATGGAAAGCGATATCGCCGTGGTATTGCTTGATGTGGTCATGGAAACCGAGCATGCCGGGCTGGAGCTGGTCAGTTTCATCCGCGATGAACTGGGCTGGAGCGATACCCGCATCATCCTGCGCACCGGTCAACCCGGTTATGCGCCAGAAGAAGAAGCGATACGCGACTACGACATCAATGACTATAAAACCAAGAATGAGCTGACCCGCAAAAAACTGCTGACATCTTTGACAGCAGCCGTACGCTCATATGAACAGATACGCACCATCGATGCCAGCAGACGCGGCCTGCACCAGATCATCAGCTCCAGCGCCGCCTTCACTTTCGAACACGGCATACAGTCTTTTGCCAGCGGCGTGATTACCCAGATTGCTGCCTTGTGCGGTGTACCGCCTGAAGGCTTGCTGTGTGCCCAGGGTGAGCTCAATGAGTTTGATGAAGAAATCCCTGAGACCTTCAACGTCATCGCTTCTGCCGGGCATTACAGCAACCTGATGAATTGCCCGATTGATGATATCCACAATGCCCGCGTGCGCGATGCTTTACGGCATGTGCTGACAAACCGTGAATCATTATTCACCGATCACAGCATGACGCTGTATTTTTCTGGTCGGGGTAACCGCCCTCTGGCGGCCTTTATCGACTTGCCGTTTTCACTGTCAGAGATCAACCAGCATTTGCTGGAAGTGTTTTGTTCCAATCTAGGCGTCTGTCTCGATAACCTGAGCCTGGTCAACCAGCTCAAGAACCATGCTTACCGCGACCAGTTGCTCAAACTGCCCAACCGCCTGAAGTTCATAGAGCAGATCAGTGCGACCCTGGCCAATGAACTGCCAGGGCAAATGGTGGCGCTCATGGACATTGATGATTTTGCCGAAATCAATGATGTACTCGGCCATCATTATGGCGACCTGATACTCAAGGCCGTGGCCGACAGGCTGCGTGAAAAGCTCGGTGCTCCCATCTTTCTGGCGCGCATTTCCGGTGACGTATTTGGTCTGCTCGGTAGCAAGGAATTGCTTGAACCGGAAACCCTGAAGCTGATGTTTGTACAGCCATTCACGATAGCAGAAACTGCCCATGCAGTATCGATGTCGATAGGCATGGTAGCACTCGAAGGTTATATCGGTGATGGTGCCGAGCCGCTGAAAGATGCGAGTATCGCCTTGAAGCGTACCAAGATACACCAGCGCGGCAGTTGCACCTTGTTCACCCGCTCAATGGGTATAGAGATACGCGAACGCGCAACCCTGATGCAGCATTTGCACAAGGCCTTTGATGCCGAGCGCCTGTTCCTGATGTACCAGCCGCAAATTGATCTGGAGACTGGCAAATTCACCGGGCTGGAAGCACTGATACGCTGGCGCAATGATGATGGTGTGCTGATACCACCGAATGATTTTATCCCGCTGGCTGAATATTCCGGCCTCATCATCAGCCTCGGTGCCTGGGTATTGCGCACCGCCTGCTTCATGATGGTCAGGCTGCAAAAAGCCGGGATTGCGCCGCAACGCATGGGGGTGAATGTCTCGGTCGTGCAATTCCGCCAGGACGACTTCATCGCCATTGTGGAATCCGCATTGAAGGATACTGGTTTGCAGCCAGAAAACCTGGAACTGGAAATTACCGAATCAGTCACGATGACCAGCGCCATCCTGTTTGAAAGCAAACTCGCCAGTTTGAAAAAACTGGGTGTCAAAATCGCTATCGATGATTTTGGCACTGGCTTTTCTTCGCTGAGTTACCTGGACAAATTGCCGGTCGATAGACTCAAGATAGACCGCGCCTTCGTCAACCAGATCGATACGCCCGAAGGGCCGCGTATCGCCGAACTGATTACCCAGCTAGGTAAGAAACTCGGCCTGCAAGTCATTGCCGAAGGGGTAGAGCATGAAGCCCACTGGAAGACATTAGCAGCGATGGGTTGCCATGAAGCCCAGGGGTTTTATATAGGCCGCCCCATGCTGGAAGAAAATCTCATCAGCTGGATCAATCTCAGAAAATAAAAAGCTGTCACAAAACGGGCAAGATACTTCCCCCCGTCTCGCAACAGCCTTCTATCACAACATGTAAGCCAGATACTGCCTGCAGCATCTGGCTTTTTAAAGCTTACTTGCTACAACTTACTTCTTGTCCGTCATGGCTGGACGGTCACCAGTCTTGTGTTCTGGGCTATGCTCACCACCAGGCTTGCCCATGCGATCACGCATATGCGATGCCATACGACGATGGCTTTCATCAAAAATCTTTTGCTGCTCAGGTGTCAGCACAGCATAGAAAGTTTTCAGTGCGGTCAGGCGTGTTTGCATTTTCGCCAGATGCTCTTTCATTTTTTCCAGCCCTTTTTCCATACGCTCTGGCGTCGTCAGTTTTTCCATTTCCTTGCGGTCAGGACGGGCTGGCATGGCACCGGGATTCATGGCATCGATAAAAGTTTTCCAGGCTGGTTCTTGCGCAGCCGTGATTTTCAATTTGTCATGCAGCTCGGCCTGGTGCTTGGCCATGCGCTCTTTCATTTTTTCTGCCCACTTGGCAGGGTCGCCATGTGGCTGACCATGACCGGCATTGGCAGAAGCGGATGCTGGTGAAGGAGGCTGTGCCAAGGCACTGCCTGCACTACCGATCATGCTCAGGCCAACAGCCGTCACTGCGATCATGAGTTTCTTTTGGAGTTGCTTTTGTAAGGTATTCATCATTTATTTTCTCTTTCTGTTCAGAAGAATAAACTCACAGGTCTGCTGCACATACTCTGCAAATTTGTGAGTCAAGCTGACTGATCGCTTGCGGGACTGGATGCAAGTCCGGTGTTGCGGTCTCAGACATGTGGTGCATCTTGCAGCAAGCTTGTAACGTCGAAATGTCCGTCTGCTCTCGCTTTGTATCGACGTGTAACAGTAGAGAATGATAAGGTGGTATGTTACGGTTTAAGATAACAAGACGATACAAAATCAGGGTTTTTATAGACTGGATCGGGCTCATAATGAAGAACATGGACACACCAAATAAAATTCTCATCGTTGATGATGATCGCGACATCCGCAATTTGTTGGCTGATTATCTGGATAATAATGGCTACAGCACCATCATGGCTGCCGAAGGCAATGCCATGTGGGCAGCCCTGCAAAATCACCAGGTTGATCTGGTCGTACTGGACCTGAACCTGCCTGGTGACGATGGCCTGACACTGTGCCGCACGCTGCGCAGCAAATCGACTTTGCCGGTCATCATGCTGACTGCACGTGGCGAGCCGCTGGACCGCATCCTGGGTCTGGAAATGGGCGCCGATGATTACCTGCCCAAACCTTTTGAGCCACGCGAATTACTGGCCCGCATACGCAGTGTATTGCGCCGCACCCAGACCAATGTCAACACACATTCTGGTGAAGCCTTGCAAAAACTTAAATTTGCGGGCTGGACCCTGGACTTGACGGCCCGCCACCTGATCAGCCCTGACGGCATGGTGGTGTCTTTGTCGGGTGCAGAATTCCGCATGTTGAATATCTTTTTGGAACACCCCAACCGCGTACTGAACCGTGACCAGTTGCTGAACATGACGCATGGCCGCGATGCCGATCCATTTGACCGCTCCATCGATATTCAGATCAGCCGTCTGCGGCAAAAACTACGCGAAGATGCGCGTTCACCTCAGATTATCAAAACTGTCAGGAACGGTGGCTATGTACTGGCCGTGACTGTCGTCGTGGAGCAAGATGCATGAAAATCCTTTCGTCGATGTGGGGCCGGGTATTTGCCATCCTGCTGGTAGGCGTCATCGCATCGGCGGTACTGACCTGGTCGCTGGCTTTTGGCGAAAGGCAGAAAACCATATCGCAATACCGGGATTCTCACGCGGTTGAACGTGCTGAACAACTGGTGCTGGCACTGGATGCGCTGCCAGCCGAGAACCGCGAAAAATTCCTGGCGACAGCACCACGCCTGGGTTTGAAGGTGGCTACCCTGCCAGCGGAAACCACTGACCAGGCACCTCGTTCTGACTACGCAGCAGCAGTCAGCGAAAGACTGGGCAAGACGTTTCGCGTGATGTCATTGGCGCAGGACCCTGAATCATGCCCGCGCAACCCGCAAAATGTACAGACCAACCGCCTGCCCTGCGAAGCACTGGGTATCACCCTGCATGATGGCACTGCCCTGCGCCTGACGGTATTACCACCGCGTAATCCGGCCCCACCATTGCGCCCTGACTTTTTGCAATACCTGTTCCTGTTCCTGGCCAGCATAGCCGTACTGGCTTACCTGATCGCCCGCATGACCATGCGGCCTTTGCAGCAAATGGCCAAGGCAGCCACCGCATTGGGGCAGGATATCAACCGCCCGCCTTTGCCAGAAAAAGGCGCGACAGAAATTTTGCAGGCCACCCGTGCCTTCAATGCCATGCAAGCCAGAATACGCCAGCATATTGCCCAGCGCACCCATATGCTGGCGGCGATCACTCATGACTTGCAAACCCCGCTGACGCGCCTGCGCTTGCGCCTGGAAAAGGTCAGGGATGAAGAATTGCGCGACAAACTCATCGAAGATTTGTCCGGCATGCAAATGATGATACGCGAAGGCCTGGACCTGGCGCGCAGCATGGACAGCAATGAAGCCCTGAAACCGCTGGACCTCGATTCTCTGCTCGACAGTGTCTGCGCCGACGCTGCGGATGCCGGACAAAATGTCAGCTTTGAAGGCAAACCCGGTTTGACTGTCATGGCCAGACCACAAGCCCTGCGCCGCTGCCTGACCAATCTCATCGACAATGCCGTCAAATATGGTCAATATGCAACGGTCAGCCTGGTGTCAGGCAAGGACGCCGCCAAGGATGTCTTGCATGTATTGATACGTGACGGTGGTCATGGCATACCGCCCGAATTTCAAAGCAAGGTATTTGAGCCATTCTTTCGTATGGAAACTTCGCGCTCCAGAGAATCCGGCGGTACCGGACTGGGCCTGACGATAGCCCAGAATATCGCTCAGCAACATGGCGGTAAATTGCAGTTAAGCAATCTGCCCGAAGGTGGCCTGGAAGTGCGTCTGACCCTGCCCTTGCAAACGGCCTGAGTCCTTTTTTCGTTTTTCCCCTCGCTGCCCCGCAGGCTATGCCAGCCCTGCCGGGCAGTGGTGCAGCCTGATTTGCACAACTTTGCACAACACAGAGCTGTTGCTGGCATCAGCAATGCTCAAAAAGTCTGTCTCCCCCTGTCCAGGCAAGCCCGCGTCCCTGTAAAATCCGGGGAAAACCTGAGGACTTGCCCATGATTAATCTACAACTAAGTGATGTCAGCCACATCATACAACTCTCGATCGCCCCGGTATTTCTGCTGACCGGCGTCGGTACCACGCTCTCTGTGCTGACCAGCCGCCTGGCACGCATCATAGACCGCTCCAGGGTGGTAGAAGATCTGCTGCATGGAGAGAACAGCCCGCCTGTGAGCCCTCCGGGCGTCGAAGAAGAATTACATGAGCTGTATGAGCGTTCGCACCTGATCAACCGCGCCATCACCCTCAGCACCTCTTGTGGTCTGCTGATCTGTCTGGTGATTGCTACCCTTTTCATGGGGGACGCGACCAGCCTGAACCTCGACAAGCTGATCGCCACGCTGTTTGTAGGCGGGGTGTTTTCCCTGATAGGCAGCTTCATTTATTTCATGCGAGAGATTTTTGTAGCAACCAAGACCCTGACGCGTCAGCGCAATCTGGGCAGACGCAAAATCATAGAACGCGAATAAATCTTTGCATCCAGCAAAAAGCCCCGCATCGCAAGATGACGGGGCTTTTTTACTGGCTGGCTGCTTTACTTTAAGCGACTATTTCAAGATATTACTTTGCTACCGCTGGTGCCTGTACCGTAACAATGACATCAATCGAAGCAGTACCTGGATTGGCCACCGTAATTGGCTGGTAGCTGCCAGTAGCGCGGAAAATCAGTGTGCCCGGAGTGGCAGGCGCAATGAACCCGGCATTGCTGGTACCTGCACCGGCGATTGCAACAGTAGGTCCGGCAATCTGCGTCCAGCTGTAATAGATGATATTGCTGGTGTTCGACGGTGCATCGACTTTCAGGGTCACGGCACTATTGGTCAGCACTAACTGCACCGGTGTATACGACACCAGCGAGATAGGTGGCAGCGGATCGACATAAAACACCACATCCAGTTGTACCAGCGGGTCCAGCGAAAAACCACCGGGCTGGATGACAGAATTGGACGCATTGAGGGTAAATACAAAAGGCGTGCGGGTATCAACAAACTTGGGCAAAGCCGCGCTGGCGACACTGCTGAAGGCGTTGAAGATTTCTACCGAAGGACCGGATTTTTGCTTCCAGTAATAATAGATAGGCGTGCTGCTGTCGACCTTGCCATTTGCATCGTATTTGACTGACTTGCTGCCATCAAGCGTGATAGTGGAACCCGCCGCCACCACACCACCGCTGTAAGAGATAGGCACAACGGTAGGTTTGACGATAGGCGTCACTGTCACAGTCTGGGTTGCGGTACCGACTTTTTGCTTGTCATCAGTCACACGACACTGAATTTTCAAGGCCGTGGATTCTTTCACTACTGGCGCGGTAAAGCTGGTCGCGGCAGCATCTGTCGGTGCCAGGGTGATGGTAGTACCGGCAGCATCGCTGACTACCCATTGATAAGAGTAAGGCTCGCCTATTGCCGCTGGTGTGCCGCCACTACCGGCGCAACTCAAGCTGACCTTGTCACCCGAGGCTGCGTTAGTCGTCCCGCTGACTTTGGCAGTTGGGCTGGCGGTAGCAGAGGCTTCCTGCTTGACCAGCAAAGTTGTGGATGCCTTGATGGTATTGCCTTTGACATCGACCGCATTGAGCGTGAATTTATAGGTGTAGTCCGCCGTCAATAAGGTAGGTGGTGTCACTTGCAGCACGCAACTCGCATCTGCCCCTGTGCTGCTCTTGCTGATGGTCTTGCAGTCAGCATTTGTCACCGCTGCCAGCGGGTTGGCCGACAAGGTCAGGTTTTCTACCTGCCAATACATATTCGTGATGATGCCGGCGGTACTGCTGGCCTGGCCGTTGAGGCTCAGAGGCGCGCCGCTAGTCACGGACAGAGCATCAGGGACGGCAATTGCCATGGGATTGGCCGTGGGAGTGCCTGTACCCGCCGTACCACCACTACCGCCACTGCCTCCACCACAGGCCACCATAGCCAGGCTGGAAAAAACGATTAGGGCTGTTTTGATTTGCTGAACCACGCTGACTCCGATGTCTTGCTGAATAGGGGAATGCTTAACATTGTAGCTTCATGCCAGCGTTTGCAATACCTTTCAGCTAAATGTTGACAAAATGTTTCAAGTTTTTGGAAAACATCAATATTTTGCGAACGATCGTGCAAAAAATAATTAGGTATGGCACTCTAATCAAAAAAATTCCAAACAGACTGGAGACTGACGATGAATACCCTGCACTACGCCCACTGGCCGCAAGGCTTGCCGCATCACCTGATCGCGCCGGAAGCCAGCGTGTATACAAATCTGCAGGTGTCCGCACTGCGTTACCCGGACAAGGCGGCGATCATCTTTTATGACACCGTCATCACTTACCGCCAATTGCATGAAGAAGTGCTGGCCCTGGCGGGCTATCTGCAAGAAGTATGCGGCGTGCAAAAAGGCGACCGGGTCTTGCTGAACATGCAAAACAGCCCGCAATTTGTCATAGGTTTTTATGCCATCCTGCGCGCAGACGCCATGGTGGTACCAGTCAATCCCATGCTGATGACAGATGAACTCGCGCATTACATTGATGACAGCTGTGCCAGAACCGCCCTGGTCTCGCAAGAAATTTTCTCGCGCTTGCAACCATTAGTAGGCCAGGGTATCTTGCAAAATGCGATAGTGGCTACTTACTCTGATCATTTGACTGCAGCAACCAACCTGACCATCCCTGATTTTGTGAAGGCAGAGCGCCAGGTGCCCGTACAGGCTGGCGTCAGTAGCTGGCAAGCTGCGCTGACAGCAGGACATCAGGCGCAAGTCCATCAGGCGGGGCCGGAAGACCTGGCCTGCATGCCTTATACCTCAGGCACGACAGGCAAACCCAAGGGCTGCATACATACCCATCGCTCAGTCATTTTCAATACGGTGGCCAGCCCCACCTGGTCGGGCAATATAGTTGCCAATCATGTGTCTTTGGCAGTGCTGCCATTCTTCCATGTGACGGGCATGCAATCGGTGATGAACAGCATGATTTACTGTGGCGGCACCCTGGTCATCCTGCCACGCTGGGACAGGGATGCGGCCGGACAGCTCATCACCCGCTATGCCGTCAGTAACTGGACGCTGGTGCCATCGATGATGATAGATTTCCTGTCCAACCCGCGTCTGGCTGAATATGATATCTCCAGGCTGACCCGGGTATCTGGTGGCGGCGCAGCCATGCCCGCCGCGATTGCCCAAAAGCTGCTGGACTTGTCCGGGCAGGTATACATGGAAGGTTATGGCCTGTCAGAAACCATGGCCGCTTCCCATGTCAATCCTGCACAGCGCATGAAGCAGCAGTGCCTGGGCGTGCCCTATTTCAATGTCGATTCACGCATCGTTGACCCGACCACCCTGCAAGAAGTAAAACAGGGCGAAACCGGCGAAATCTGGATACACGGCCCGCAAGTCTTCCAGGGTTACTGGAACGACCCACAAAAAACCGCCGATGCCTTTGCCGAACTCGACGGCAAAAAATTCTTCCGCTCCGGTGACCTAGGCTATATGGACCCTGAAGGCTTCTTCTTCTTCACCGACCGCCTGAAACGCATGATCAACGCAGCTGGCTTCAAAGTCTGGCCCGCCGAAGTCGAATCCATGATGTACCAGCACCCCGCCATCCAGGAGTGCTGCATCATCGCCGCCCACGATGCCTACCGCGGTGAAACCGTCAAAGCCGTGGTTGTTAAAAAACCTGGCAGCGACGTGACTGCAGAGGACATCATGACCTGGGCGCATGAAAAAATGGCCGCGTACAAGGTGCCCAAATTTGTCGAGTTTGTGGATAGTTTGCCGAAATCAGGGACTGGGAAAGTGATGTGGCGGACACTGCAGGAGAAGGAAGCGGCGAAAGCTAAGACTTAAGCTTCAAGCAATTTAATTGCGGTCGTGGAGGGGGTTGGTTTTGACGTTGGGTCTGCCTTTGACTTTTCGCCGTTCCCATGTGTAGCCGCCATTTGTGCTGTACAGAAAATGGATTAAGAAATGCCCGTGTTTGAGCGCAGCGAGTTTTGGGCATTTCCCATTTTTTGTACTGCACAAATGGGCACCCCGTAGGGGCGGCTATGCCTGGGTCGCCTTTCTTTGAATTCTTTCTTTGGCGACGCAAAGAAAGAATTTCGGCCGCCGGGCCGAGACCCGGCTTGTGTCCACGGAGGGCAATCGTTTTAATCAAAGTACGGCAATGCAACAAACGCCACTAGGCTCCAGCCTGCGCTGGAGCGACGAATTTAAGATTGCACTTTGGCTTATTTTTTACCGTTCATCGACGAAGCCCCACCTTCTCTCAAGGCAAAGGAAAAATCAAACATGTCGTCGTTGCATGCGCATAAATCTTCCCCGCCGCATCCACAATACGCCCCTCAGCAGTACCAACCTGCTTACCCACCTGTATGACCTTGCCCTCAGCCCGCACAGGCCCGGTCTTGGCATTCATCGCGCGGATCAGGTTCACCTTGATTTCCAGCGTGGTATAGCCCACACCAGCTGGCAACATCGATTGCACGGCGCAACCAACGGCAGAATCAAGCAAAGTACAGAAGTAACCACCATGCACACTGCCCAGCGGGTTGTAATGCTGCAAACCCGGCGTACCCTGGAACACGATGCGGCCGGCCTCGCCTTCTACCGGGATGAAATCCAGGGTCTTGCCTATGTGGGCAACCGGGTATTTCCCTTCAAGGATGCCACGCAAGAAATCAATACCGCTGACTGCTTTCAATTGATCCAGACCCAGCACGCCGGGTTCTGCCATGCGCGCGCGAACTGCAGCTTCCTGTTCCTGCCATTGTTTCAAAATCGCTGCTGCGTCACCCTTTGCGTCATTCTTTACATCACTCATCATGCATCCTTCCGGGGGAATAAAATCATCTGGGTACAACGGAACAGGGCAATCGTCTTGCCCTCATAACTGACTATGGCATCCCAGACCTGTGTCGTGCGGCCCAGATGCACGGCAGTGGCGACCACGCTGATGGTGCCGGCGCGGGCGGTGCCCAGGTGATTGGATTTCAGTTCAATTGTCGTAAAACTCTGTGCCCCTTCTGGCAGGCTGGCGACACAGCCATAACCGCAGGCGGTATCTGCCAGGGTCACCACGCTGCCGGCATGCAAATAGCCGTTAGGGGCCAGCAGATGTGGCAGCACTGGCAATTCTGCCGTCATCTTGCCTTTTTCCACCGTCAGGATATTGATACCCAGGTGACCGGGTAAAAATTGGGCACCGAACTGGTTCAGGCGTTGTGCCTGTTCTTCTGATGCTAGTGTGTTAGCGGCAGTATCTGCTGAGGACATCATTTTTCCTTTGCTCATATAAACTACTTTCCAGGCTACATTCTAGTTATTGCAGGAAAGCGCTGACAGTGTCAGTATTGACTCTTTTGATGCAGATTACGACAAATGGCACATATCGAAGTCTGGCTCTACCCTCAATGCATGGCATCTGCGGTCACTGGTCCGCTGGATGTGTTTGCGGTCGCCAATGCCATCTGGTCGCTGAAGAACGTCGATGATGTAGATCCGCTGTTCACCTGGAGCACCCATTCCATTGATGGCAAGCCTGTCATGACACCTGCCAGGGTCAGTCTGGGTGCGGATGCCTGCATACGTGCTGACAGCAAGGCCGACATCATCTTATTACCCGGTTTGTACATGGAAAACGGTGTTACCGGCCTGACCAGCAGCATGCATGCGATGCGTGAACTTTTCCCCATCTTGCGAACCAGACACGCCCAGGGTTGTGTGCTGGCCGCCAATTGCAGCGCCACCTTCTTGCTGGCAGAGGCTGGTTTGCTGGATGGCGGCCATGCAACAACAACCTGGTGGCTGGAAAGAGCATTTAAGACCCGTTACCCAGAAGTCAGCCTGCGCTTGTCAGAAGTACTGGATGAATATGAAAATATCCTGACCAGCGGTGCCGCCACCAGCTTTTTGAATCTTGCCTATCATCTGGTCGAACGCTTTGGTGGCCAGGATATTGCCAGCGGCGTCGCCAAGACTTTGCTTATCGATGCCAACCGTACTTCGCAAATGCCATACATGCAAATGCTAAGCCTGACCCAGCAAGATACCCACCAGCATGAAAACATCCTGGTGCAACGTGCGCAAAAATGGCTGAGCCTGCATCATCACCTGCCTTTTCGCCTGCCTGCACTGGCCAGGCATCTGGCAGTCAGTGAACGCACTGTAATACGCCACTTTCACCAGACTCTCGACACAACACCAGCCAGTTATGCCCAGCAAGTCAAAATGGATATCGCCAAGCGTCTGCTGGAAACCACCACGCTGACACTGGAACAAGTGGCAGAACGCACAGGTTATAGCGACCCCAGCTCATTCCGCAGGCTGTTTAAAAAACATTCTGGCCTGTCACCTGCCAGTTATCGTGAGCAATTCAGACCAGCAAGACGCCTCGCAACTAGTACCTGAGAGTCAGGCTACAAATTTCATACAAAAAAGCCAAGGAAATTTAGCTTAATTTCCATGTGGAAATTATTTCTGAGACTTTTCTGGATATAATCTTTGCATGCACAAGCTACCCGGAAAAAGAAAAGTCTCGTATGGCGCTGAAACAACAGCGCCAGAAGCGCCCGCTTCTTTGAAGGATGTGGCCCCTGACGCAGGCCTCTTGACGCCACCCCTACCCCCACCTCTGACCGCTCCGGATTTGGCTGAGGCCATCCTGGTGCAGGATACTCCCCCGTCCGAAAACCCGGCTATCTCGGATACGCTCGCCAAATTCAATGTCGTCAGAACGCAACTACTACGTTCGCACACGCGCTATCTGGTCAAATGGCAAGTGACGCTGACGCATGAACAGGCTGGGGAAAAACTGAGTTATTACGGCAAGGTCAATGATATTTCCGAAAATGGCCTCAGCATGTTCTGTGACTACAATGTCTTCTTTAGCGGCAAGGTCAAACTGGTCATGACGCTGCCACCGCTGAACGTAGGTATGCAGGCGCAAAAAATAGAAGTCGAGAGCAAGATGGTGTATACCATACTGTCGCAATTCTCATTCCGCATAGGCCTGGAATTCCTGAACTTCCATGCCGGTGAAAAGAAAATCCTGATGGACAGGCTGGAAAGCAGCAATGCCGCGCTCAGACCCGGCAATGCTTAAATAGCAAAACACAAACGCTAATCGCCTCCCCCACCACAACCGCCGCCGCAACCTCCGCTACAGCCCGAACTGTCACCGCCGCTATCGCCACCACCACTGTCGGCATGGCTGCTGTGGCTACTTTGGTGGCTGGAATCACCAAAATCATAGCCTGGGTCATTGCTACTGCCACCATCGCTACCTGCATAAAAGTCACCGCCGCAATACACCGTGCCATCCCCATTCTTGCGCAGTGCGCTGCAATCGGGCGCGTAACGGAAACCATCGGCGATATTCCACTTGGCATCGAGTGCAAACAGTAGTGGCAAACGTGTCGCCCGGCGCGGGTTGATATTTTCTTCGAGGCAGGCAAACCACCAGGTGCGGCGCAAACCCTCGTTGCCACGCCGGTTGGCACCCAGAACTGCAGCCGGGGTGTGATGCATGTAGCGGCCAAAAGCTTTTTTACAGAATTGCTCGTAGTTTTTTGTATAAAGTATAAATTCATGCCAGAGATCATCGACCACTTGTGATGGCATGGAAATATGCTTGAAACCAGATTTCAGATACACCAGAAAGAACTGTCTTAAGGCGCGCGCGACCAGTTGCTGGTCTTTGACGTTCAGATCGGGACGTTGTTTGTGTAGTCTTTCCAACAGTCCGGGTGGAAACATGTAGCTGCGTATATAGTCGGCCTGCGCTGCCCGGCGCCAGCGTATCCAGACAAACATCAGACTGGCAACCAGCACAAGTACAACAACGCCAAAAAGTAAGTGCATCGGGCTTGCCCTCAATCAATAGAATTTAACAAAATCTTGTGCCATGCATGCTTTGCGCCAAAGCAATTTTGGCATAGTATGGATGTAAAGGTACATCGTACCGGCAAGGCAGACTGCACCGTAGCTTATTCCAAGACCGGTAAGAGATACCAGATTTTCTCTTCCCCGGATTCTGATATGTTGTTTTATGAAAAATATTTTTTCTAAGGGGCTGATCTGAAATCTTGTACTTCATTCACATGATTGCCTGGAGTGACAAAAGCCATACGTGGCATGATGAAATCAAGTCTGTCGCTGGCATGCAGCTTGCATGTTGTCATTCAGCCTGATCATCAAAGTAAGCGCAATACCAGGCAAAGATTTTATATAGGCACGACCTCGTAGTAACTGAACTTCTTTGTGGGAGATTCACTATGAATTTGCGTCACTTGCGCATAGGTACCCGACTTGCTGTGGGCTTTGGTGTGATACTGGCTAGCCTGGTACTCATACTTATCATCGATGGCATCTTCAGTGCCAATAACCGCAAGGAAATGGTTGCAGGCCTCGAACTCTCTCACAGTAAAAGCGAACTTGCTGCGACCATGAAAAGCAGCATGCTGGAAGGCGGTATCGCAATACGCAACATAGGCTTGCAAACCGACCTCGGCGAAAGTGACAAACAAAACGTCATCTCCAAAAAACAGCAAGCCCGCTTTGCTGAAGCCAGGGGCAAACTCGTCGCCCTGGGCCTGAGTGCCGAAGAGAAAAAAATCATTGATGCAGTTTCTGAGCTCGACAAGCAAATCGATTTCCCCATCAAGGAAGCGATGAAGATGTTACTGGCCTTCAACGGTGAAGATGCCGTCAAGCTGATCGCCACCCAAGTTGATCCATTGCAACAAAAAGCTATTTTGGAAATCAACAAGCTCGTGGAAATCCAGAACAAGGCGGCCTCTGAACTGTCTGCCACGGCAGAGAGCAAGGGCAAACAACTGACCTTCACCCTGTTCGCCATTGGTGCGGTGATCCTGTTATTTGGTGCAGGCTTTTCCATCTTCATGACACGCAGTATCACCACGCCTTTGCGCGATGCAGTTTCCATCGCCAAGCGTGTGGCTGCCGGCGAGCTGACTTTCCGTGAAGCGGCAGATGGTACGGATGAGATCAGCGAGTTGCTGAATGCCCTGAAAGAAATGAGTGATAACCTGCACAACATCGTCAGTGAAGTCCGGCAAGGTACTGACGCGATTGCGATTGCAGCCGTAGAAATCTCCAGCGGTAATTCTGACCTGTCTTCGCGCACAGAGACCCAGGCAGGGGCGCTTGAAGAAACCGCCAGCTCGATGGAAGAAATCACGGCTACTGTCAGACACAATGCCGACAATGCCAGACAGGCGAATGGCCTGGTCACCTCGGCATCGAACTTTGCCATCAAGGGTGGTGAAGAAGTCGGCAAGGTAGTGCACACCATGAACTCCATCAAGGAAAGCTCACGCAAGATTGTCGATATCATCAGCGTCATTGACGGCATTGCCTTCCAGACCAATATCCTGGCCCTGAATGCAGCGGTAGAAGCTGCCCGCGCCGGTGAGCAGGGCCGCGGCTTTGCGGTAGTGGCCTCGGAAGTACGCAATCTCGCACAGCGCAGCGCCAGTGCCGCCAAAGAGATCAAGACCCTGATAGGTGACTCGGTAGAAAAAGTTGATGCAGGCGGCAAGCTCGTGGATGCAGCGGGCAAAACCATGAATGAAATCGTCAGCTCGGTCAAACATGTGGCCGAGATCATGTCCGAGATCACCGCAGCCGGGCAGGAACAAAGTTCAGGCATAGAAGAAGTCAACCGCGCCATCAACCAGATGGATGAAATGACGCAGCAAAATGCGGCATTGGTAGAACAGGCAGCCGCAGCGGCAGAGAGCATGGAAGAACAGGCCAATATCCTCGCCAGGGCAGTGTCTGCCTTCAAGCTCGATAAATCCAGCAATACCGTACGCAGGGTACAGCAAGTGCAAGCTACTCCCGTGCGCAACGACTATACTGAAGACGAACCCTCCTTAATCAAGTCAACTGCTGGTAAACTAGTGAGGGCACTGGGTTTCAATAAAAATTAGCAGAACGTGAGGGAGCAGACGCCCTGCCCGAGGTCTGCTCCAACAAACACATTATGAACAAGTCGGCAGCATTAAAGAGCATCGTTGAACAAGCCAGCAAGGGTGATCTGGTCTTTCCGACCAATGTCAACGCCTCACTGAAGATACAACAGGCTCTCGACGACCCTGACTGCGGTATAGAAACAGCCGCAAAACTGGTCATGACTGAACCCCTGATGTCAGCCCGCGTGGTTGCCATTGCCAACTCTGTTGCCTATAACCGCTTTGGCGGTGGTGTCACCAATATCCGCACTGCCATCACTATTCTCGGTTTCAATACCCTGCGCTCTGTCACCGCTGCTGTCGTCATGCGCCAGCTCAGTGCTGCCGTTTCTGACCCAGCCATACGTGCCAAGATGGAAGCCCTGTGGCGTCATTCTGCCTATGTGGCGGCACTGGCGCACCTGATTGCGCGCAAGGTCAGCAAGGTCGATGCCGAGACTGCACTGTTCGCCGGTATCGTGCATGAGGTTGGTGGGTTTTACCTGCTGTCACGCGCCCAGGAATTCCCGGCCTTGCTGGAAATCGATCCCAGCCCGCCCCCACCAGATGCGCTGGCAGAAACCGATGAAACCTTCATAGGCCGTGCTGTACTGAATAAACTGCTGGTACCCAAACGCGTGGTCTCGGCAGTAGAAGCCCTGTGGTATGGCATGCGCGTCATGCCACCAGAAACCCTGGGCGACACCCTGTTGCTGGCCAATGAACTGGCCGCAGTGCCATCGCCGCTGGATCCGCGCTCGCCAGAGAGCATACGCCAGTCAGCCTCGGAAATTGATTTTGCCGTGGGTGAAGGTACCCTGACTTCCATCCTGTCAGAATCGGCAGAAGAAGTTGATGCACTGACTGCATCCCTGATCAGTTAGCTGCTAACAGCTAAATAGCTAACGACTAACACTTCGCCCTTCAGTTTTGCTCTCCAACGAAGTTGGCAGAAATTCGGCATAATAGCTGTCGCATTTGCAATTTTTGCCCGCCACAGCTTGCTGCCTTGTAAAAGTCAGCAGCCTGCTGCGCCCCTGCCATCTTCCAAGGAAAAACCATGCAATTGAAAAGTTTGCTCCGCTCCGGCCTGTTCAGTTCTTCCATCCTCGCTGGCATCGCCGTGTTTGGCATACCTGCCATCAGCGCTCACGCTGCTGCACCTATGGTAAAAACCAGCGCCCCCGGCTTTTACCGCACCATGCTGGGTGATTTTGAAGTCACTGCCTTGTCTGATGGCACCGTACCCCTGCCTGTCGATAAACTGCTGACCAATACCACGCCAGAAAAAGTCGGCAAGGCGCTCGCCAAATACCATCAGCAAAGCCCGGTCGTCACCTCATTCAATGCCTTCCTCATCAATACCGGTAGCAAGCTGGTGCTGATCGATAGCGGCGCAGGTGTATTCTTTGGCCCTACAGTTGGCAAGCTGCAGGCGAACCTGAAAGCATCTGGTTACCTGCCTGAGCAAATTGATGAAATCTACATCACCCACATGCATACTGATCACATTGGTGGCCTGGTGGATGGCGATAAAGCAGTATTCCCCAACGCCACCATACGTATAGACCAGCATGACACCGATTACTGGTTAAGCCAGGCCAACCTGGACAAGGCCAAAGCGGACGCCAAAGGCAGTTTTGAAAAAGCCATCGCCATCCTGAAACCCTATGTGCAGGCAGGCAAGCTGAAACCATTTGAAGGCGATACTGAACTGGTGCCCGGTATCAAAGCGGTAGTAGCCCATGGTCATACGCCTGGTCACAGCACTTATAAAGTCGAAAGCAAGGGCCAGACCTTGATGCTGTGGGGCGACCTGATGCACGTTGCTGCAGTGCAGTTTGACGACCCTACGGTCACCATACAATTTGATAGCGACAGCAAGGCAGCCTATGCGCAAAGACAAAAAGCTTACGCTGATGCAGCGCAGCAAGGCTATCTGGTAGGTGCCGCCCATCTGGCCTTCCCTGCCCTCGGTTATGTGCGCAAAGAAGGCAAGGGCTATGCCTGGACGCCACTGAATTACGCACCCCTGCCATGATCTGAATTGTCATCTGCCTGATTGACAGTACCCGGCAAATCGGACACAGTGCAAACTCTGTCCTTTGCCGGGATTTTTATGTCTTCTCAGTATCAGAATATCGTCACATCAGTGCCGCTCATCAGTGATGATTTTGACCTGCGCCACTTGCCCGCAGACTTTTACCAAAACCCCTATCCCTACTACCACGCCCTGCGCGAGCAGACACCCGTGCGCAAGATGCCCGATGGCTCTTACATGCTGACACGTTATGCCGACCTCGTACATGTGTACAAAGATGCCAAAACTTTCAGCTCAGACAAAAAACTGGAATTCAAACCCCGCTACGGTGATTCGCTGCTGTATGAACATCACACCAATAGCCTGGTCTTCAATGACCCGCCGCTGCACACCAGAGTACGCCGCCTCATCATGGGTGGCCTGACACCCGCTGCCATGGCCGATACCGAACCCGGTCTCGTCAAGCTGGTGGATGGCTTGCTGGATCAAATGGAAAACAAGAATGAGGTTGATCTCATCACAGATTTCGCCTCCGCCATACCGGTAGAAATCATCGGCAATCTGCTGGCCGTGCCGCATGATGAACGCGAGCCGCTGCGTGAATGGTCACTCGCCATCCTCGGTGCGCTGGAACCTGCAATAACACCAGAATTTTTTGCCTATGCCAATCAATGTGTCGCAGAATTTCTGGATTACCTGAAACAACTGGTGGCACAACGCCGCCTGCATCCCTGCGACCCCAAGACCGATATGCTGACCCGCCTCATAGAAGGCGAAGCCAATGGTGAGAAACTGACTGAAACCGAGCTCTTGCAAAACTGTGTCTTCCTGCTCAATGCCGGGCATGAAACCACCACCAACCTGATCGGCAATGGCCTGGTGGCCCTGCAGGAATGGCCAGAACAAAAAGCCCGCCTGATCGCCCAACCAGAAATGATCAACACCGCCATAGAAGAATTCCTGCGCTTTGAAAGCTCTAATCAATTGGGCAACCGCATGACAACGGTGGATACGCAGATCGGCGATGTCGCTATCGCCGCTGGCAGCCGCATCAGCCTGTGCATAGGCGCGGCCAATCGTGACCCCTTGCAATTCCCTGATCCTGACAAACTCGACCTCAGCCGCAGCCCGAACCGTCATCTGGCATTTGCCTCGGGCATACACCAGTGCGCAGGCATGTTTTTGGCAAGGCTTGAAGGCAGGATAGCGATTTCCCGCATGCTGGCCCGTTTCCCGAACTACCAATTAAGCGCAGCACCCGTCAGAGGTGGGCGCGCACGCTTCCGCGGTTTTTTATCTGTACCCTGCAAACTATAAAACGACTCACAACAAAAAATACGGAGACAAAATGAAGACAAATAAGCACATCAAAAAAAGCCTGCCGGCAGCTGCAGCAATCATGCTGTGCGCCAGCCTCAGTATCAATGCGCAGGCACAGATCAAGATAGGCGTCACCATTTCATCGACCGGCCCGGCAGCTTCGCTGGGCATACCCGAGAAAAATGCGATTGCCATGCTGCCCAAGGAAATCGCAGGCAAAAAAGTCGAGTACATCGTCCTCGATGATGCCTCCGATACCACTCAAACCGTGACCAATACCCGCAAGCTGATTTCGGAAGAAAAAGTCGATGCCATCATAGGTTCGACCACCACGCCAAACTCACTCGCCATGCTGGGCGTCATCGGTGAAGGCAAGACCCCGACCATCAGCCTCGCCTCCAGCAACCGCATCATAGAACCCATGGACGCGAATAAAGCCTGGATGTTCAAGACGCCACAAACCGACACCATGATGGCAATTGCGATTGCCGAAGACATGAGCAAAAAAGGCGTCAAGACCATGGGTTTCATCGGCTTCTCGGACGCCCTCGGTGAAGCCTTTTTGGTCGAAGTGACAAAGTATGCCGAACTCAAAAAGATCAAGGTCGTTGCGACAGAACGCTTCAGCCGCAATGACAACAGCGTGGTTGGCCAGGTCTTGAAACTGATGTCTGGCAACCCCGACGCCATCGTCGTCGGCGCATCCGGTACACCTGCCGCCCTGCCGCCAAAAACCCTGGCAGAACGCGGCTACAAAGGCCGCATCTACCACAACCACGGCGTCGCCAACAGCGACTTCCTGCGCGTCTGCGGCAAAGACTGCGATGGCACCTTCCTGCCAACCGGCCCGGTCATGGTCGCCAGACAACTGGCCGACAACAACCCTGTCAAAAAAGCCGCGCTTGATTTCTCCACCAAGTTTGAAAACACTTACGGCGCAGGCAGCCTTGCAGCATTTGCCTCCTATGCCTGGGACGCTGGCCTGCTGCTACAACAAGCCATCCCCGTCGCTTTAAAGAAAGCCGCGCCCGGCACAGCAGAATTCCGCGCAGCCTTGCGTGATGCCCTCGAAGCGACGCAGGGTCTGGCGACTACCAACGGTGTTGTCAACATGAGCAAATCTGATCACCTCGGCCTCGATCAAAGGGCGCGTGTCATGGTGCAGATCAAGGGTGGGAAATGGGTTTATCAGGCGGAGTAAAGCAAGGCGAAAAAATTTTCTAACTGGTACATGATAGTAGGGGCGATTAGCTTTGCGTAATCGCCCGCAAACTAGATCATATGAAGAGTCAGCCTTGAACCGTTGTTACTCTGCTGCGTAAACCATTTGATAAGTGAAAGAAAAATGAGTCAATATTCTGATTTATCGCACTTGCTAATTGCTGGCGCATTGTTAGGAAAGTTGAAGCCAGTTGACCCAGTTAGGATTCAAGAAAATCAGCGTACTCATGGCGAATTGCCATCCGACTATGTAGAATTCTTGACTTCAATTGGTGCCGGGACAATTGGAGATAGTCAATACAGCTTGTATTCCGGTTTGATTGATCCGGATTTTATCTACGGTGATGATCGTCAACAAGTTGAAAATATTCTTTTTTTTGGTGACGATTTTCAAGGCTTCAATGCTGGCTTCAAAACCGACGAAGCCTGGCGTGTCGTTGAAGTCACCCCCTTAGACTTGCAAGTCAGCGTCGTTGCTCCAAACTTTCAAACGTTCATTCGAGAAATGATCACGCAACTGTGAGACTAATTAATCTCAAAAAGAATTAATGGGTAAAGAATAAATTCTAGCCAGTATCCCTATTGCAGTTCTTATCCTAGCTTTGCTTCCATATCTAAGGAATCTCTGATTAAGTCCCCGAGCAATGATTCAGAAACGGTAATATAAGCTTATTTTCCATTGAATCATAAATACCATGAGACAGACAACATTTGCCGAAGGTGGCTTTGAACGCTATGCCAA
>NZ_JBMPPK010000026.1:0-80489 GCF_049339405.1 Undibacterium sp. Tian12W | reverse complement strand
CAGTATTGCCGCCGCCAACGACAGCCACTTCCTTGCCGCGATAAAAGAAACCATCGCAAGTTGCACAGGCAGACACGCCTTTGCCCATGAAAGCCTGTTCAGATGGCAGACCCAGGTATTGGGCAGATGCGCCAGTAGCAATGATCAGGGAGTCGCAAGTGTATTGTGCCTGGTCGCCGATCAGGCGTATCGGTTTTTCATCAAGCTTGGCGGTATGGATGTAATCAAAAATGATTTCGGTATTAAAGCGTTCTGCATGCTGCAAAAAGCGCTGCATCAGTTCTGGTCCTTGCACGCCCATAGGGTCGGCTGGCCAGTTCTCTACATCGGTGGTGGTCATCAACTGGCCGCCTTGTTCTACACCGGTGATCAGTACAGGTTTCAGATTGGCGCGGGCAGCATACACAGCTGCGGAATAACCTGCGGGGCCAGAGCCAAGAATTAATACGCGGGCATGTTTGGGTGTGGACATAGCAGTGATTAGAATAGTATGAATTACAATGCAAAATGACGTGACAGGTGAGCGATGAAACGCTCAGGTTCGAGGTAGCCTATGATGCGGCTGTCTGGCACTTCTTTGCCATTACGGTCAAACAGGATAATGCCTGGCGGACCAAACAGGGAGAAACGTTTCATCAGGGCTTTTTGCATATCGCTGTTGGCGGTCACATCCACTTGCAACAAGCGCAGTTGTTTGAGCTGGGCGCTGACCTTGGGTTCTGAAAAAGTAAACCTCTCCATCTCCTTGCAGGACACGCACCAGTCCGCATAAAAATCCAGCAACATTGGAGCGTCTGCATTCGCCAGAGTGGCTTCAAGCTCAGCTACGCTTTGTATGCGTGTGAATTTATTGTCGCTATGGTTTTTTGCGTCGCCAGCGGCCAATTGTCCGCCGCTATTCTCTGTAACGCGCAAATGTGCCAAAGGTTGCAAGGCATCTTTACCATTGCTGGCGGCACCTATCAATTCAAACATCCCCACCAGCATGAAGGTGATACCCAGGGCCCGGGCAAGGTAAAGACGCAATTTAGCTCCTGCTGGTACAGGATCAAACACATGCAGGAAGACCGCGCAGAGTATGGCGAAAGCGCCCCAGACAGCCATCATCACCGTAACAGGGAATACTGGTGACACCATCCAGATGGCGACAGCAATCAACAGCAGGCCAAACAGTTTCTTGACATGGTTCATCCAGGCACCAGCTCTTGGCAGCAGGCTACCAGCAGAGATACCTGTCAATAGCAAAGGCACGCTCATGCCTGCCGCCATGGAAAACAGCGCCCAGGCACCGATCATGACATTGCGGGTCTGGCTGATATACAACAAGGCACCCGCCAGTGGGCCAGCCACACAAGGGCCGACAATCAACGCAGATAAAGCGCCCATGATGAACACGCCAATAAATTTACCACCACTGATGTTGCCACTGGTCTGACTCAAACGGCTTTGCAGGGCACCAGGCAATTGCAATTGATAGACATCAAACATGGACAATGCCAGACCCACCAGCAAGGCACCAAACGTCAGTAAGACCCAAGGCTTTTGCAAGGCTCCGGCCAAGCCTTCACCAGCCAGGCCTGCTGCGACGCCCAGCAAGGTATAAATCATGGCCATACCCAGACAATACGACAGAGCCAGCATGAAGCCACGGCCACGCGATACATTGCCCTCGCCCACGATGATGGATGACAGGATAGGCACCATGGGCAATACGCATGGAGTAAAAGACAGCAGCAGACCAAATACCAGAAAGGCCAGGCCTATGCGCCACAAGCTGCCGCTTTGCAAGGTGCGCTGCGCCAGAGAACTGTCATCTTCTGGTGGCTTGACATCCTTGGAGGCAGTCACTGTTGGAGCAGGGGCACTGGCCGCTGCGACTTGCGCGATCTGCTCTGCAGGCACGAGACTCAACTTGCCGGGTACAGAAGTATCCACCTTGTAATGCTGTTCTGCCGGCGGATAACACAGCCCTGCATCAGCACAACCCTGATAACCTACCTTCAAAGTGAAAACCTTGTCCGCTTGGGTGACGGGCAATTCCACCACCAGTTTATCGTTATAGGTTTCAACTTCCTTGTTGAAGGTGGTGTCGAATTTGCGAATACCGTCCGGCAAGCGAGGTTCAGCAAGAGTGATGCCCTGCTCTACTGCATTGAAACTCAGGCGCTCTTTGTACAGATGATAATCCTTGGCGATGGCCCATGAGAGTACCAGGGTTTTCGCCCCACTGACATCGCGCAACTCTGCCTGCAACTGGAATGCACGTTCCGGCTCCAGAAAATCATCGGCATGGGCAAGCGGATGCAATAGAGTTGCTATCAACATTAGCAACGACACCGGCAATAGCGACAACAGCCGCAAGGCAGAAAATAATTTATAAAAATACTGCTTCATATGAACTCCTGTTTTTTTAGCAGCAAGACTGCTACCACTGCTTGCTGATACCCAGTTGTATGCTTTGCGCCTTCAGCGCTGCAAGACCGGGACTACCTTTGTGGAATAGTCGCCAGCTACCGTGCTGCTCATAGTTTTCCAGCTTGATATCGACGGTCCAGTCACTGGTCAATTGCTTGCTGAGCTTGAAGCCAAAAGTCAATGCGCCAAAACCCGACAGGCGCTGGTCAGCAGAAGTAGGCTGGGTAGAGGCGAACTGATAACCAGGCGGGAAAGGTGCACCGAGTTGCGCATCATAGACAGGGTCAAAATAGAAACTGGCCGCACTTTGGCTATACACACGTAGCGATGGTGTGATTGTCCAGCCTTGAGAAAATGGCTGTACATATTCTGCCGTCAGGGTATGTGCCTTGACATCGTAAGTGTCGCTGTAATAGCGGTAGCTGAAGCGGCCTGTGCCACCCGTGCCCAGGAAGTGGTGATTCCAGCGGGCCAACAGGGTAGTCTGGTTACGCTCTCTCGGCCTGCGATCCAGCGCCTTGTAAGGGTCAGAGAAATATCCCTCACCCCTGCTATGACTGAGCGTCAATTGGGCGATGTCTTCTGCCGTCAATATCTGCGTGACACCTGCCATGATGCTGACTGTCTTTTTAGTCTCGTTTTTAACTATCAGGTTGGTAGGATTGATACGGTCATGGCTGCCACCCAAGCCAACGGTCCAGGTCTTATTTTTGTCTTCCGAAGAAAAATTCCCGGTTGCAGACAAGGCACGTGACTCGTAATCATGCTCAGTTGAATATGCGGTACCGACTGTCAGGCTGGCACGCGGGAAGTAACGGGTAAACGCCACATCACCGGCAGTACGCTGGTCATTCATGCGCGATGCGCCTGAGATCGCGGTATGGTAGCGCGGCGAAGCACCGGATACGTCGTCTGAAGTCAGCGTGGCATCCAGTGACCAGTCTGCCCCTAGAGGAGTAATCAGTGAAAGCGAAGGCGAGTTTGCTGTAATGCGTTTCAGGCCCGCCTGCTTTTCTTCATAGTTCAGATACTTGAGGCTGAGGCTGGCATGCTCGGGCGGCGTCTCGGCCTTGACGACACCAGGCAACAGCAAGGCGGCAGTCAGCAAGGCTGTGCCCATGGTTTGCATATCAGGTGAAGCAGGCAAGGTTTCAGATCCGGTCGAGGCAATAAGGGGAACAGAAGTTTTTTCAAAAATTTTAGTCATGTCGAAATTCTCTGATTAATTGCAACCACAACCGCCACCACCCACACCGGCACCACCAGACGCTGATTCGCGGCTGGTGTAGATGTGCTCGCCATAACGGGATTCGAGTCTGTCATTTTCAAAGGTCATGGCTGTTTTCGCCAGATTGCCTTTTTCCCAGGGCTGTACGGGTTTGATCGTGCCGCAAGCAGACAGCGCCAATGCAGCGCTGGCTATCAATAACAGGGACGCGGCTTTCTTTGCTATGACCTTCATTTGATTGCTCCCAACGAGGATTTTATTTTCTCTTCCAGCGCCGCCCTGTCTGCTTCCTTGAAACCGGCATGCTCAAAAATGATTTTTCCATCCGGGCCTATCAGCACGCTACTCGGCATGCCTTTCACGCCATAGCTGCGGGGAGTAGCACCAGCCGGATCAAACGCCACCAAAAAGCGGGCTGGCGTGGTCGTCAAAAATTGGCGGGCATCTTCATTTTTTTGATCGAGATTCACGCCGATGATCTGCAAACCCTGCGCACCGTATTTCGATTGCAGCTCATTCATCCATGGGAAAGACTGGCGACAAGGCCCGCACCATGAAGCCCAGAAATCCAGATACACCAACTTGCCCTGATACTTGGCCAGATTGATATTGCCTTCCACACCCTTGAGATCAAATGCCGGGGCATTACTACCTTTATCCAGCGCCATTGCTGAGCTTGCCATGAGCAGTGCAGCAATGCCCAGTGCAAAGCGTCTTTTGTATATATTCATAGAGAATTTCATATTCCTGGCCCTATCGTTTTCATATTCTTAAACCTGAAAGCCGGACCGCAGCCCGGCTTTACTGATTAATCCTGTACCCTGGCGTGACGCGCCTGTTTCACCTGTTTCCTGCGCCAGATGATGACTGCCACAGCGAGCAAGACGAGAACAGGCAGCATGGGGTCATTGCCATCGCGGGCAACCGAGCAACCACCGCCGCCTTCATTTCTTGGTGCATTGACCGTCACAGTTGGTGTGGTCGCATTCACGGCTGTGCCTGAGAAAGCAATGTTCCAGGTCGTGCTGGTGTCAGAAGAACTGATGACGACGCTACCATTGTTAGTACCTGCATTTGTTGGTGCATAGCTGACCACCAGTTCACAAGAGGTATTTGCCTGAAGGCTGAATGGGAAGCGTGGGCAGGATGAGCTATCTACCACCGCTGCATAGGCACCACTAAAGGCGGCATTTGTCAGCGCAATCGCAGTACTGCCCGGGTTAGTCAGCGTGAAGCGTTTTACCAGGTTGGCACTGCCTATCGTGGCAGAACCAAAGTCAAAGGATTGCGGGTTGATATTTAGCGTAACAGTCTTGACAGGGATGGCTACGCCAGTGCCCGCCAACCCCACACTGAGTTGCGCACCACCATCGGTCACTACCAGGACGTTTGCGGTTTTACTACCTGCGCTGCCAGGCTTGAAGCTGGTATCGATGGTGCAGCTTGCTGCCGGACTCAGCGTGCCGTTTGTGCTGCAAGTACCGGCCAATATAAAGTCATTGAGCTGGCTGCCATTCAAGACCAGGCTGGTGATTTTCAGCGCTGCAGTGCCGGTATTACTCAGCGTGGTCTTATGCTTGGCAGAAGTGGCGCCAACCTGGGTGTCGCTGAACTGTACTGCGCCGGTATCTGACAAGACTGGTTTCGCAACCGCCTGTCTGGTCGCCGTGCCGGTAATAGCTACCTGCAAAGGTGCAGCATTGGATGTCACAGCCAGGCTTGCGCTGACATCACCCTCGACCGTCGGTGTGAATACCACGGGTACATTACAGCTTGCACCAACTGCGATGCTGCTGCCGCAAGTATTGCCTGCGCCCAGCGTAATTGCAGATGCACCACTGATCTTGATAGCTGTGAAAGTCAGTGCGACATTACCGGTATTGGATAAACTGATTTGTTGTGTCAATGGTGAAGCAGCCACCGTCTGGGCACCAAACGCTAACACACTGGGTGTTGCGGTAATGGCCGGCGAAGCTGCTGCCGCACTACCTGCAAGGCTGACCACGGCATTGCCGTTCGAGGCATTGCTGGCGATATTCAATGCTGCCGCAAAAGCACCTGCTGTGGCCGGTGTTGCCTGCAAGGTGATAGTGCACTGGCCACCTGCGGCAACCGCAGTCTGCGTACTACAGGTGCCACCAAGGCCAAAGATACCTGCATTGGCGCCACTCAAGGCAATGGAACTGAAATTCAGGGCTGCCTGGCCGCTATTGCTAATGGTAACAGTCTGCAGGGCAGACGCCGCATTCACCAGCAGCGTACCAAAGTTCAGGCTGCTGGCTGACACTGTGAGGCCAGCCTGGGCAGCGGCATTACCGGTGCCGCTCAGCGTAACCAGACTGACGCCGCCGGTCGCATTGTGGCTGATATTGATACTGGCAGTACGGCTACCTTGTGCCGTTGGCTTGAATGTAGAGAGCACAGTGCAACTGGCACTTGGTGCCAGTGAAGTACCACCTGCGCAACTACCACCTGTGAGGTTAAAATCGCTGGCTGATCCGCCTGTCAGTGCAATCGAAGTGATATTCAATGCGGCAGACCCGGTATTGCTGAGAGTAGTACTCAGGGCAGTGCTGGTCTGTCCTACCGTGGTTCCGGTAAATACCAGACTGGCTGGTGAAACTGTGGCTATAGGCCCTGCTACGACGCTGGGGTTGCCTATGAATGCAGCAAGGTCAGCGATTTCATCTGCGGTGAATTTATTCCTGTATAAATTCCCCATGCCGCCTTTATTCTGGGCAAAGGCATTGCTGATTTCCGTTGGATTATTCGCTCCACGCAAAATACCGTTGACGTTATTGGCCGGAGTGGCGCCATGGCAGGCGGTGCAACTAGTACCACCGCCGGTTGGACCATTCAGGTACAGGCTTTTGCCATTCAGGGCATCTGCAGCATAAGCTGCTGACATGCCCGCAACCAACACAGTTCCCAAAGCAGCCCCCAGCACACTGAGCTGCCGTAGCGAGCGCGTAAAACGAAAATGCAAGTTCATCATAGTTTCCTTCAATGATTAATTTTTTTACTGCATGCAAACACCAAGAGCCATTCCATTGAATACGGCATGGGTCAATGCACATAATCTCCAGTCACGCGTCGCCTGGTACAACATCGCCAGCAGCAAGCCTGGTAAAAAAACAGCAGACACTACTGTCCAACCTGATGTCAGATGCAAGCCACTGAACGCCGTTGCAGACAGCAACACCGGCATCAGCCTTGCATGGCTACCCGGCTCATAAAACCGCTCTATCAGGTATTGCTGCAAACCGGCACGCACGACCAACTCTTCCAGCACCGGTGCCAGCAGCAATAGCCGCAACAGGGTTGCCATATCCACTGACCACAACTGATTTCCACACATCGCTTGATGAATAAAAAGAGGAGAGATAAGGTTCATCGATAAGCAATGCGGGTGGATTAAAAGAGATTTTCTTCACATGAAAAAAATAGGCCTCTTCGTTTGTTTCAAGCGGTTAATGCGCGAATCATTGAAATTGGTTCAAAGAAAAATTAAATATTTTTTGACGCAAGAAAAAAACATCAGCAATTAGTGAATTTGCAGACGATTTTTTTTAATGACAACCTGAAGAGAAAAATACAGAGGGAGAAGATAAAAATATCGTCATGGCGATGCGCTACAATCATTTGCGAACGCTTGCATTGAACAAGATGTGGCAGATGACTAGTTGACCAGGAAGCACTGTCATTTAAATAACAAGCCCTCATCAGGCTGATGCCAAATATTTTTTACGCCGACATGAACCTTTTCCACCTGAGCAGGTATTAACAGCTAATCGAGGAGAGTGCAGGCATGTTTGAGAATTGGGGATGGCGAGGTAAAACCGACAAGAAACGTCCAGATACCCCGGAAGCGCAGGAAGTTGAGTTGATCACTTTGATTGCAAACGCCGATCGCCAGGCGTTTGAGGTCTTGTATCGTCTGTACTTTGGCAGGTTGGCCAGGTTTCTGGACAAGATGACACGTGATACGCATCTGATAGAAGAAATAGTCAACGATACAATGCTGGTCGTCTGGCAAAAAGCGCCCAGCTTTAACCATACCTCCCGCGTATCCACCTGGGTATTTGCGATCGCCTATCGCCAGGCCTTGAAAGCCATCAACAGTTTTGATGAAGCAGTCGAATCCGATTTTGAGCATCATGCAGCAGAGACCAGATACGAGCCAGAACAGCAGATGTCAGCCCAGCAGCTTGATGCTGACCTGAGCCGCGCCCTGCGTGCCCTGCCCATGGAGCAACGCATAGTCGTCAGCCTCACTTATTATCATGAGATGGGATACAAGGAAATCGCTGAAACCATGGAATGCCCGGTCAATACCGTCAAGACCCGGATGTTCCACGCCAGACAGCGTTTGAGATTCATGCTTTCCGACAGCATGGAGGAAATATTATGAACACGAAAACTAACCAGCTTCATCCGCATGATGAAGCTGCCCATAGTCAGGTGCAGGACCTGCTGCCCTGGTATGCCAACAATACCCTGCAAGCTGATGAACAGCAGTTGGTGCGAGCGCATTTGCAAACCTGCACTGCATGTCAGGATGATCTGCAATCGCAACTAGAACTAGAACTAAAACTGAAACTGAAGGCTGGTGAACCGGCGGCAAGTACAGTCCCAGATGTGGACAAAGCCTTCGCCCGTCTTTTACCAAAGCTGGATGTGCAAGTACAAGCAGCCAAAGTTAAAAATACCAATAACTTCATGGCAGGTTTGCGGACGCTGTTTACTGCAGATGGCAAGGCTCCTGCGCGTTGGGGAATGGCAGCCATGGCAGCACAAACTGCCATCATTGTCGGACTGGTCGCGTTTATGGCACTGCCCAGGCAGGACGACAGCAGTTATCGAGTACTTGGCAGCGGTGAGCGTTCTTCCGGTAATATTGTGGTTGTATTCAAACCTGAAACCACAGTCAAAGACATACAACGCATCATGTCCATCAACGATGCCCGCATCATCGATGGCCCCACAGTCACCAATGCCTACCTGCTCAATGTCGATGATGCCAGGCTGGAGCAAAGCATCAGGGAACTGCGCTCTGAAGCGGGGATAGAACTGGTTGAATCCCTGGGTTCGGGAGCTGCAAAATGAAAGCACGCTGGAGTAATCGTCTAAGTCAAGTCGGCCTTTGCTTTTTCCTCGCATTGACAACGCTATCGGGTGCCAGACTGGCCAGTGCTGATACTGTCGTTGAACAGGAACAGAACACAGCAAAAGAACCTGAAGCCAAGCGCCGGATACTGGTCATGCTGCACTTGCCGGCGCCGCATTTTCGTCCGGATGTCAGTTATAGCGGCGGTTACAGCAATGATGTCAGCCGCACCGCGCGCCGCCGCATCGCAGAAGAACTGGCGCGCGCTCATGGCCTGAAACTGCTGGAAGACTGGCCCATGCCAGTGCTGAATGTGGATTGCTTTGTCATGGAAGAAAGCGATGCCATCTCTGAAGAACAGACCATCGCCAGCCTGAGCAAGGACGCGCGTGTAGCCTGGGTGCAGACCATCAACACCTTTGATGCACAGGCAAAAAGTGACCCGCTATTCCCGGTCCAGCCCGCGAATAAATACTGGCAGCTTGATGAGATACGCAAGATTGCGACTGGCCGCAATGTGGTAGTCGCCGTCATCGACAGCGGGGTAGAAATCAAGCACCCTGATCTGGCCGGGCAAATCTCGCTGAATCAAAACTTCATTGATGGTAATCCTTATGTCGGTGAAAACCATGGCACAGGCGTGGCTGGCGTTATCGCAGCGCGCGCTGGCAACGGTGTTGGCATCGAAGGCATTGCGCCGAATACGCATGTCATGGCCCTCAGAGCCTGCTGGCAAGAGCCAGAAAATAAAACCAGGTGCAATAGCTTTACCTTGGGCAAGGCACTTAATTTCGCCCTGACGCAAGGTGTACAAGTAATCAACATGAGTTTGTCTGGCCCACCTGACCGCCTGCTGAAACAATTGCTCGATGCTGCCATTTCACGCAATATCAAAATCGTCGGCGCCATGGACCCCAACCGTGCAGATGGCGGCTTCCCGGCTTCACATCCCGGTGTGTTTGCGGTGGCAGACAGCAAAACCAGATTGCTGGCGAATGACATACTGGTTGCGCCAGGACGTGATATTCCTACGACGGCACCGGGGGCACGCTGGAGCTTTGTTTCTGGTTCATCGTACTCGGCTGCACATATCTCGGGCATGATGGCCTTGCTCAGTGAACTGAAGCCATCAGCCAGCCTTGCACAAATACGTGCTGACCTGGTGGTTAATCCGGTGAGCCAGGGTGATGCCAATATCAGTGGACAAGTCAACCTGTGCGCCACCCTCAGCAGGCTGACGAATAAATGTGCCTGCTCCTGCCATTTGACGCCATCTTCAGCAACGGCAGCACATCAACCCTAGCAGACATACGATATATCCCATGTATCTTCATTAAGGAATGGTATTGCTTAAATTTTGCGTGATCCTGGTCTTTTCCATGTTTGCTGTTGCTGGCAAGGCATGCGCACAAGTCAGTGGCAGTATCACGCTTGCTTCCGACTATAGTTACCGCGGTATTTCGCTGAGTAATGAGCAGCCAGTGGCGCAATTAAACCTGGTCTATGATGCGCCAGACGGCTGGTATGCGGGTGCTTTCGGCTCAAAAGTTAAATTGAACGGGAATAGCAGCGACGGTGAACAAATCTTGCTGTATTCGGGATTTTCTCAACGGCTGCGCAGCGGTTTGATCTGGGAGTCTGGTGCTATAGCGGCACTTGTCCCCAAATCTACCGACCTCAATTACGGTGAGGTGTTTACCGGTCTGATGTTCGACAATCTCAGCGCAAGAATTTATTACTCTCCCAATTACGTAGGCCTCAATGCCAAAAGTCTGTATCTGGAAGCCAATGCAGACTACCCGTTGCAAGAGCGTCTGGATCTGTTTTCTCACATAGGCTGGCTGGTTTATCCAGACGGTAAAGTCGGGCTGATCAACCGCAACCGCGTGGATGTGCGCATAGGCGTAGGCAGCAATTTCTCTTCCTGGAAGTTACAACTGGCTTACGGCATCACCAGACCACAGCAAAGTTACAGCACAGGAAAGTACCAGAGCAATTCCCGCAACAGCCTGGTATTCAGCGCCAGCTATTTATTCTGACAGATTTGCCTCATTTGTCGCGTTTGCCGTATTTCCTACTAAGTAAAGCAAGCTGGCCCATACTTTCAGCGTCCCTTGATTTTTCTTCAATACAGCAATATTTCACCAGCAGATATTGCGATGCAAAAATAATGCTTACAAATTAAGCAGGCTAGCGCTAAAATGCGTTATTAACAAATAATGCTGCATTGCGCCATTTTTTAAGGCCATTTAAAACAGAATATCGTTTTAAAGACTTTTAGCTTATTGCTGCCTCATCCCCCACTCTGGAGAGTTTCATGTCTTTGCTTACTGAACAATTATCATCTGCTGCCCAGAACCAATTGGCGAAACAAATTGCTGTTTTCCAGGCCTGGTCACAACTGGCCTTTGGCGGTCTGGAAAAGCTGATCGCCCTGAATTTTAATACTGCCAAACAGTCACTGGAAAATGCGAATAGCGTAACCCATGATTTGCTTGCTGCCACACAAGCACAAGAATTGCTGCACTTGGGCCGCTCGCAGGCTCAGCCACAATTTGAAAAAATCCTGTCCTATGGCCGCGAACTGGCCGCCATCAGCATCGATACCCGCACTGAATTGTGGCAAATCGTCAGCAAGCAAAGTACTGCTGAGATAGTTGCTACAGTTGCCGTTGCTACGCCAGCGCTTAAAGCCGCGCCTGCCGAAGTTACAAAACCAGTCGTTACAAAACCAGTAGTCACAAAACCAGTCGTTACAAAACCAGCGGTCAAAAAACTCGCTGCCAAACCTATTGCAGCGACCAAGCAACTGACCTTGCTGGCTGAGCCAGAAGTCAAACCGGCAAAAGCACCTGCCAAGCCGAAAGCTGTTGCCAAGGTCGCAGAAAAGCCAGTAGCCAAAGTCGCGGCCAAAGCACCTGCGGCGAAAGCAGAAGTAAAACCGGCTGTAGCGAAACCATCTGAAGTCAAGCCAGAAACGGCCAAACCAGTAGTGGCAAAATCAAGCAAAGCAGCCAAAACTGAAGCTGCAAAAAAACCTTTGAAAACCAGCACAACAACAGTTGAAGCTGCACCAGCTCCCGTTCCAGTCGTCACGCCGGCAGAACCATTGCCAGCAGCAACGACATCTACCATAGAAAAAACTTTGGACAAGAAAACTACCCCGGCTAAAAAGCCAGCAGCAAAAACTGAGGCGACAGAAACTACCGCAGCAACTAAAGCCGCAACTAAAGCAGATAGCAAACCTGCAGACAGCAAACCTGCCGCCAGTACTGAGAAAAAATCTGCTGTGAAATTTCCATTTCCAGCCACGCCAAATTTGAAGAAAGCACCTGGCTTTCCAGCCAATAACGGTAAGCCAGCCTACAAGGCAAAATCCAGCGCCGCCACTGGTGCGAAGAAGCCAGTTCGCCAATAATCAGAGCAGGCAATAAAATAAGCCGCAGTGCTGATCAGCTTTGATCGGCATTGCGGCTTTATCACATCTGCTGACTGTCTCTAAGCCCTATTCATCCTGACGGCTGCCCTTGCGATAATCAGAAGGACTGCTACCGGTCCAATGTTTGAATGCGCGGCAAAAACCAGTGGCATCAAAAAAACCAAGATCAAAAGCGAGCGCTGCTACTCCCACGTTTGAATTTGTCAGTCTGTGGACGGCAATATCGCGTCGCAGCCCGTCTTTCACCGCCTGGAAATGTGTTCCTTCTTCTGCAAACCGACGGTTCAATGTGCGCACGGAAGTGTGCAATGCCTTTGCGAGATCCTGTATTGTCACTGGCTGGGCAATATGCTGTTCAAGATACTCGCGCGTTTTGGCCGCCACCGAAGCACGATGAAATGCACTGAAGGTCCAGTCTTCCGGCGCACGTTTCAGGAATGCCCATAGCTCGTGCTTCTCGCGTTTGAATAACTCTGCACAATCCTGGTAAGAAAAATAAATGCTCGTCATGCCAGCATCGAAGCTCACCTCGCCAGGATACAGGAAGGCATAGTCATCCGCATGCCTGGGCCTGGCGAAGCTGAACTCGACACGATGCAGGTTAATTTCCCTGCCCAGCAGCCAGGATGCGATGCCGTGTATCAGCTTCATCATCAACTCATGCCCGAGTGGCGTGACCTGCGTACCAGGTGTTCTTTCTGCCAGAGCCAGCCTTACCAGATTATTTTTGGTTGAAATCTGCAGCCGGTAATCGTCCAGCAGCAAATTCCAGAAGCGGACAAAACGATTCAATGCGACCAGCACGGTTGGCGCGTCCAGCAGGCTGAGCATCAGGTATTTCAGCGTGCCGGTTCGGATGGGCCGCGACCACAGCCCCAGCATCTCATCATCCAGTGTCGCCGCGACTGTCCTGTATAGCGCGACGTACTGTTGACGCGTCAGCCGCGCATCAGGCTGCTGCAGCAGAGACTGAGGGATAGCCGCGCTCGCCAGCACCTGCGCTGCCACTTTTTCTCCATGGTGGGTGCGCACGAAGTGCAGCATGCCATGCAGGAAATGGGCTGAAACAGTAACAGTGCTTTGCCAGGATAGCGTCATAGTCCTTTTATTATGGCGCATTTTGCATATTCATTGGCGTGATGTGTCAATTTTTCTTTCGCCATCAATCTATACTAGGCTCTGATTTCTACGACACCTGATGTGTGCCTTAGCCGCTGCATGGCGTATTTTGCTTATCGTAATCTGCGCATTTTCATTGATCAAAACAGGAGCATGATGTGAATACAAGACGAATCGTAGTGACAGGCATGGGTATAGTGTCGCCGCTAGGCTGTGGCGTCGAAGCTGTATGGCAGCGCCTCTTGAACGGCCATTCAGGATTGGCTTTACTGCCTGAAGAAGTCACTGAAGGGATCGCAGCTAAAGTTGCTGGCGTCGTACCCGATTTGTCACCAGACCGCCCATGGGGATTTGACCCCGCCCTCTCCGTGGAACCCAAGGACCACAAGAAAATGGACAGATTCAGCCTGTTTGCCCTGGCCGCAGCGCAGGAGGCCTTGAACCAGGCGCGCTGGCAGCCGGGCACTGACAGCGAACGTGAAAGAACGGCCACCATCGTCGGCTCAGGCGTGGGTGGGTTCGGCGCTATTGTTGATGCCGTGAGAACCACTGATGGTCGTGGGCCAAAACGGCTTTCGCCTTTTACCGTCCCGAGTTTTCTGGCCAATATGGCAGCCGGGCACATTTCCATACGCCATGGCTTTCGCGGTCCGCTAGGTGCACCTGTCACCGCATGCGCCGCCAGCGCGCAGGCGATTGGCGACGCAGCGCGCTTGATACGTGCAGGTGAAGCCGATATTGCCTTGTGTGGCGGGGCCGAGGCCTGTATAGATCGCGTCAGCTTTGGCGCATTCGCTGCCGCAAGAACCATGTCCACCAGCTTCAATGAGCATCCCACGCAGGCATCGCGGCCCTTTGATATCGAGCGTGATGGCTTTGTCATGGGAGAAGGCGCTGGCATGCTGGTCATTGAAGAACTCGAACATGCATTGCGCCGTGGCGCCACGCCAATCGCCGAGCTGCTGGGCTATGGCACCAGCGCTGACGCGTATCACATGACTTCTCCGCCCGCTGACGGCGACGGTGGCCGACGCGCCATGGAACTAGCGATACGGCAAGCCGGGCTAGTGCCCGGACAGATAGGGCATTTGAACGCCCACGCAACATCAACACCAGTCGGCGACATCAGTGAGCTGGCTGCCATCAGAGCGATATTCGGAACAGGCCGCGGCCCCGCAGTATCTGCCACAAAATCCTCGACAGGACATTTGCTCGGGGCAGCTGGTGGTGTGGAAGCGATCTTCACAGTGCTTGCCTTACGTGACCAGATGGCACCTCCGACACTAAACCTCGCACAGCCAGATCCGGCAGCGGATGATATAGACATAGTTACCGGAACGGCCCGCAAAATAGCTACGGACTATGCCATCTCCAATGGCTTCGGTTTTGGTGGCGTCAATGCCAGTCTGGTATTTCGTCGATTTTGATTTTTATGAAGAGTTGAAAGAAGAATTGAAATGCAGGCATACATGAAAAATGTATCTCTAAAGCAAAAATTATACTTTTTCCCCGTCATTTAGCTCTGAAATTGCCTTGCAGTGTCATTTGATCGCTTAGAATGAATCAAACATCTGGCGATAATAAAATGAATCTTTACCAGTTAGCGGGCGTGTTGTGCATAGTGGGTACCTTTACGATGAGTCAAAGTGTATATGCACAAGAACCCATCACAGTTGCCTGGCGTATAAAGCCGCCACATCAATACCTGGAAAATGGCGTAGAAAAAGGCGTATTGCTTGAGCGGGCCAAACAGGTCTTCAGTAACGCGCAAATTCCGCACCGCTTTGTCGAAGAACCGGCAAAACGTATCTGGAGTAATTTTTCTGCTGGCACCAAGAATTATTGCTCATTTGGCTGGTACCGTATTCCGGAGAGAGAAACCCTGGTGCAGTTTTCCGAAGTCTTTCATACTGACCCGCCGCATACCCTGCTGGTCAGCCCGGCTGCGGCCAAACAAGTGACCGCACATCGCACACTGAAATCACTGATGTCTGACCCCAGCCTGACGCTGGGTATCGTTGATGCAGTGTCATATGGCCCTGAACTGGATGCCATGTTCACGACCACTAAAAACAAGGTCGAACGCAGCACTACCCTGCCCATGATCATGGCACGCATGGTAGCCGCCAACCGCGCATCCTATATGCTGATAGACAGGGAAGACTGGGAATACCTGAAAGACAAGGAAGAAAGCCTGAGCCAGACCACGCAAATGGATTTACAAGGCATGCCTGCAGGCTTGAACCGCTATATCGTGTGCAGCAAGGACGTCAGTGCTGAGCAAATGCGCAAGATCAATACGGCTTTGCTCAAGATTTATCCGGTAAGGAAATGAAGTTTGACAGGGTGCCTGGCTACACCAGCTTTTCCCAGTCCTCTCTTAGCAAGGCATACATCGCGATATCCCTATGTTTTCCATGAGTGAAGAGAGCGCCGCGGGCAATGCCTTCTTTTTCGAAGCCGCAATTAATTGCCACTTTCTCTGAAGCGACATTATCAACATTCATATGAATTTCCAGGCGATTGATAAGCAGCGTGCTGAACAGATAATTCCTGAGCAACTTGACGGCCTCAGTCATGATGCCTTTGCCTCGCAGGTTCTTGACGAACATGCCATAACCAATTTCGCGGGAATTGAAATACGGTACCGTCTTGAAATGAAAAACACGGCCTATCATCTTGCCGTTTTCATCGATGATTAAAAACGTCTCCGACTGCTCTTTGGAACGCGATTCATCGTCAAATTTTTTCTCTGCCGCACCTGGCAATAGCAATTCCTGAGATAAGAAATCACCCTTGGCATCGGGGTGATTCATCATATCCGTCAGCGTCGTGACATCTTCTTTTCTGACGTGGCGAAGGTGAAAACAACTTCCTTTAATCATGCGCATCTCCCTTTACTAAACCATTGCATTTGTTGAGCAATGTAGAAGATGGACAAGGATCAGGGGCAAGAGTTCCTGTCAAGTCAGGAAATTATCACTCAAAAACATGCAAAGAATTACATCTCCAGCAAACGCCTTTGCCTTTCTTTTTCCTCAAAGATGGCGGACTCGATCTCTTCCATGACAGCGCCCAGATCAACCGGACGGGTATCTTGTGCGACAACGCCTGTCAATACGGTTTCTGGTGTCAACAAGCCTGCAGTAAACAGCTTCCAGATTTCCTTGCCAAACTTGCTGCCATTGAGTTCTGGCGCAAACTGGCCGAAGTAGGTCGCCAGATTATTAACGTCGCGTTCCAGCATGACGCCCGCCTCGGTATTGCTGGCGGCATCAATCGCCTGTGGCAGATCAATGATGACTGGCCCTTCTTCATCGACGAGGATATTGAATTCAGACAAATCACCATGGATGACACCAGCGCACAACATCAGCACTACCTGATGCAATAACTGCCCGTGGTATTTTCTTGCCAGCTCAGGTGTCAATTCCACATCGTTGAGGCGGGGGGCTGCATTGCCGTCGGCATCCGTCACCAGGTCCATCAACAATACGCCCTCATGGCAGATATACGGCCTGGGCACTTTGACACCGGCGGCAGCCAGGCGATACAAGGCATCGACTTCGGCGTTTTGCCAGACTTCTTCCTGCATCTTGCGGCCATAGCGCGTGCCTTTTTCCATGGCGCGGGCCTGGCGGCTGTTCTTGACCTTGCGGCCTTCCTGGTAAGACGCAGCATTTTTAAAACTGCGCTGACTGGCTTCTTTATAGACTTTGGCACAACGAATTTCTTCGCCGCAGCGCACGACATACACGGTGGCTTCCTTGCCACTCATGAGCTGGCGCATGACTTCGTCAATCAAACCTTCTTCCTGCAGGGGCTGCAGTCGTTTTGGTGTTTTCATCCGGTCTGCGTGCTTAGGCTTTGCGTGGCTTGCCGCCAGTTTTTACCAGCTTGACTGGGGCATGACCGCGTGACTTGTTGCGCATGTCATAAATCGTCTTGGCATCCTGCTCTGCCCGCTCTTGTGTACGCATTTCAGGAACATCGTCATGCTTGCTAAAAAACTCGGCGGCCTGGGCACGCATCACATGCTTGATGGCTTCATCATCGCTAAGGTCAAATCTCTCTGTCATTAAAGTCGTGACTTCATCCAGATATTCTTCATAGGTCATCATGCTGGTTTTTCCTGTCTGTCATGAAGTGCGTTTGGAAACTGCGGCTGTGGATGCATTGTATCCATGGCAATCTTTATAACGAATATAGTCTATAAAATGGGCGTACTCTATAGGGCAGCTTGCTGCCTGAAAGATTACGCCGAAAGACCAGTATTGTACACGTGCTACCCGCTGACAACGGTGTTGCGCCTGTTCTCGGCTACAATGCCGCCTTCCCCGAAAAATTCCAGCCTGGATATTATTGTATGAGTATCATCATCCATGAGGCCTTGCGCGCCTATATAGACCCCCTGACCGAGCATGAATTTACTGCTCTGGAACGTAGCATCCTGACGGAAGGCTGCCGTGATGCCCTGGTATGCTGGGGTGATATCCTGATCGACGGTCATAACCGCTACGCGATTTGCCAGCGTCATAACCTACCCTACAATATTGTTCAAAACGACAACTTCAGCAATATAGAAGACGTGCAATTGTGGATGATAGACAACCATCTGGGTCGTCGCAGCGTCACTGACTTCCAGCGCGGCATGCTGGCCTTGCGTAAAAAGGAAATCGTGCTGGCCCGCATGAAGGCACAGGAAGAACAGTCACCATCAGACAATGCGGAAAGCGAAGTCGCTGTCCCGGTTGTCAAACCTACCCAAAGCCGCCAGGAAATCGCCCGCCTCGCAGGCATCAGCAGCAATGCCGTGGTGCAGATAGAAAAAATCCAGAAAGCGGCAGCACCTGAACTGGTACAGGCCGTGCGCGATGGCACCATCTCCATCAGTGCTGCGGCAGCCATTGCCTCTCTGCCCAATGAAGATCAGGTCGCCGCTGTAGCCGGTGGCCGCAAGGAATTGCAACAAGCCGCCCGTCAGGTCAGGGAAAAAGTACGTGAACAAAAAGCCCCGGCCAAGGCAGTTGCGGCTGAAGCCGCCGCGCCTGCAGCTATAGAAGGTCGGCAAGACAGCGCCAGCAGCAGCGGTGTCGATGAACTCAGCAACCTGCGTCAACAAGTTATGCACTTGCAAACTGAAAACAGTGAATTGCTGAGCCAGATTGCAGCACTGAAAGCCCAACTGGCCGGCTGACCAAACTGAAGAGAGCGGATATGAAAAAACCCCGGCAAAGCCTTTCCAGCCTGTTCCTGAAGCAGGTGCCAGCGGCTGAGCGCGAGCATATCCGCCGTCTCAAAGAAATACAAAAAGTACATGAGGGCCGCCCCTTTCACTTCGATGATGGCAATCTGCGTATCATGTACCTGAACCCCAAGTGCATGCAAAGCGCGATGAAACTGGATGCGCCGGATGAACTGGTGTGTGCCTACTCACGCACTGTCTTGGGCCTGCTCATGTTCCACCCACAGCCCCGCCATATCTTGTTGATAGGCTTGGGTGGCGGCTCCCTGGTTAAATACTGCTATCGCCATCTACCAGACTGCCGCATCACTGTGCTGGAAATCAATGCTGACGTGATCGCCATGCGTGAGCTATTCATGCTGCCACCGGACGATGAACGACTGCAAGTCATCCATTGCGACGCAGTGACCCACTTGCAGGACAATACTTATGATGCCGATGTCTTGCTGCTGGACGCCTATGATGAAAATGGCCTGGTAGCGGACTTGAACACGGCAGAGTTTTATGCAATCTGCCATGCCAATCTGGTCGCAAATGGCATCATGGTTGCCAATGTCTGGGGCAAACCCAGTGCCCTGGCTGGCATGTTGAGCCGCTTGCGCCAGCAGTTTGCGCGCCAGGTCAGCTGGACGCGTTCACCTGACAGCTACAACCTGATTGTGTATGCCATTAAGGGTGCATTGAACCAGGCTGATGAGCATGCGATAAAGACTTTGTCAGACCAGCATCCATCCTTGCAATTTTCTGCATTGCAGGACAAGCTGCTCAGCCTGCCCTTGTCTGCCGATTACGCTGATACAGAAGAAGAACTGGCTGCACTCAAACTAAGCCTGTCAACCATCATGGTGCCAGACGCCAATGTCCCGCAAAACTATGCGGACTGGAAAAAGCAGATAGGCGAATAAGCAAACATCAAGATGTAAGCAAAACAGTTTAAGTACAACTAATGGCTATCCATACTATGAGGATAGCCATGAAAGCCCTGATCTTGCTTAGCTTGTTTGCTTATGCCACCAGCAACGCACAAGCCGCCGAAATCTGCAGTAAATCCAGCCCCGCACATACTGTCGCCCTGCTTGAGCTATACACGTCTGAAGGCTGCGACAGCTGCCCGCCCGCCGACAAAACCATCAGCCGTCTGTATCAAAGCACTGGTTTGAACAGTGAGCAAGTCATTCCCGTGTCCCTGCATGTTGATTATTGGGATTACCTGGGCTGGAAAGATGTGTTTGCCAAAAAGACTTATACCGACAGGCAAAGAACTCTGGCTGATCTGGCGAATAGCCGCACTGTTTATACGCCAGAAATCTTCATCGCTGGCAAAGAATTGCGTAGCTGGCGCAATGGCATGGCAGATGACATACGCCGTATCAATCAACAAGCTGCCGCGGCATCATTGCGTCTGGGCATAGAAAAACTGGCAGACAACAAGCTGTTTGTCACTCTGCAAGGCAATAGCAGGCAAGATGCAAAGCTGCATTTTGCCCTGCTTGAGCAAGGCCTGGTCAGCAAGATACAGGCGGGTGAAAATCGCGGAGCCACTTTACAGCATGACTTTGTCGCAAGGGAATGGGGAGATGCTTATCCACTCAGCGCTGGCAAGGCAGCAAGCTTTGCCGCCCAACTGAGTGTACCCGCCAATGCCAAACGCAAGAACCTGTCGGTGCTGGCGTTTGCCCAGGACAAGCAAGGCAATGTCCTGCAGGCACTTAGCCTGCCACTCTGTGAGGCTCTGCAGCAATAACACTGCTCACGCCAGTTTTTTGATGGCTGGCGACAAAATTCACAGGCCTGGTCTTATTTTTTAAGCAAGCAAGGCATAAATGGCTTAGACTTTCTGCACTTTCCTGCCAGTCGCCAAAGGAGCCATCGCCGTGAATATCATCGTCGCCTTGCTGCACCATATCGCCGCCTTTACTTTGGTCAGCACTTTGCTGGCAGAACTTGTACTGGTGCGCCAGCCGCTTACCGTATCATCGGCCAGAAGCCTGCGCTTTATCGACAGCATCTATGGCATGAGCGCCATGCTCATCATCGTGCTGGGAGTCTTGCGCGTGATGTACTTTGAAAAAGGGCAGGATTACTATCTGCATAACCATGCCTTCATGCTCAAGATGACGGCTTTCATCGTCGTTGGCCTGTTATCCATCTATCCTACCGTGGTATTCCTGCGCTGGGGCAAGGCGGTCAAGCAAAGTCAGTTGCCGGTATTTCCTGATGCACAGGCCAGTACCATACAAACCATATTGAAACTGGAACTGGCTGGCATCATCTTCATTCTCGCTGGTGCGGTAGTCATGGCCAAGGGTTACAGTATGTAAAACGGCATGATTTTGATGAACACAGGCGACAAGAAAAGTTGTGTAAATGCCTGATTTCTGGCAATCTTTCCACATCATATAGTGCAGCCATCGCGCATGGCAGCATAACTATCCGGGACATTGCCATGTATGACGAAAACGACTTTACCGCCGTATCCAAGTTCCTGAAGCTGGGCATTAAAATCTCGTTCAGGAACCCCATGGGGCAAAACCCGTCCTTTCAATCGACCTTTCCCACTCCCAAGGGGGCCACTGTCACCCTGGATGAAAAGAGCCTCTATGATGTAGAGCGCAAACTGCGTGCCCTGATAGGCAGCGATGTACCGGTCAAGACCAAGCTGGCGCCATTCACTTATCTGGGGACGAATTTCCGCGGTTTGCTGTACTGTACCAAGGGCTCCAATGAATACATAGTGCAAGAGACGCACGACCTGTTTGGCACAGAATCCAAGCGCATCGTACGTACTGCTGAACACTTCATACAGCTCCTTAGCTAGTTCCTGCCATGCCAATGTGGCGCCCTTGATATGGCGCTTCTGATACAGAGCTGGCATCCAATCCAGCCCCGTTTCCAAAACCCTTATTACTGGCTTTTCGTCAATCACCGACGAAAGCCGTCATTCGCCGAAAGGAGCGCGACAAGTGACTTTGCTTTGCGTATCTTGATCTTACGGAACAAAAACACAGAAGTTTTTGATAATAAGAAAGGTCAAGATATGTCTGCAAATTCTGAAACCCAGCGTCACAGCAAAGGCAATTTGTTTTTCGGCCTTACTCTGATAGTCGCAGGTAGCGTCTTTTTGATGGATCGCCTGGATGTAATACAGGCGCTTGATTACTGGTTCTTGCTGCCAGCCATGATCGCCATAGGCGGCCTCGTCGATATCATCAGTCCTGGCAAGCCTGAACATATTGCCAAGGGCTGTTTCAGTCTGGTCTTTGCCCTGTGGCTATATGTCTCGATAGAACATTTGTGGGGCTGGAGCTTTCGCACCAGTTGGCCTTTGCTATTGATCGCCTTTGGCATCCAGCATCTGGTTGGTGGGTTGCTGGCGGCCAGAGACGCGCAAAAATAAATATCTACCTTATCGACAACGAATACTCACCAATACCGGATCATTATCATGAAAAACAATAACCCTCAAGGCCGCATCCTGATCGGGGGCATGCTCCTGATTTTTGGCGCGCTGGCCCTGCTCGACAATCTGAACCTGTTCAACGTACGAGAAGTCTTTCACTTCTGGCCCATGGTCTTCATCTTCGTCGGTGCCTTGAAGATTTCAAAAAGCGACACTACGGCAGGCTACATCATAGGCTGCGGCTTTGTTGGCCTGGGTGCTTTGTTGATACTGCATCACATGGGCATCATTTATTTCCGCATGCGTGACTGGTGGCCCGTATTCATGATTTTTGCCGGCCTCATGGTGATCTTCAAGGGCAAGATAGGCGATCAGGAAAAACTAATCAACAATGGCACGAACCAAGATGCGATCTGTAATATCGTCGCCGTCATGAGCGGCAACAAGTTGCAAAACAGCTCCCAGGATTTTCGCGGCGGTGAAATCAATTGCATCATGGGTGGCGTGGAACTGGATTTGCGTGCTGCGTCGATGCAGTCAGAAGCAACCCTGAATGTATTTGCCATGTGGGGCGGCATCGTCCTCAAGATACCAAATGACTGGACTGTGGTTTCGCATGGCTCGCCCATACTCGGTGGCTTTGATGATAAAACCGTGCCACCGATGCTGAATGCGAAGAAGCTTTACATCAAGGGTTATGCCGTCATGGGTGGCGTTGAAATAATCAACTAAAGATAAAGATTCATGCACCCTATTCTGTCAGACCGCCGCCGCTTCCTGGTCTATCTCATTGCCTGGATGATGACAGGGGTGCTGATCGCCAGGCTGCTGGTGGCAGCTGATCTGGCAAACTGGTCATTTGCTCTGCTATTCTCTTTACCTTTGGCCCTGTTTGGCAGCTTCCTGACTTCTTCAGCCTATTTTGTTTGTCGCTCAATTCCCTTCAACCGTCGCAGCTTCAGCCTGGCTGCATTGGTGTTTGCCGGTGCAGCCCTGATTTCTGGCCTTAGCTGGCTGGGACTGTGTTATGGCTGGAACCGGGTATTGGTATTGGCATCAGATGATGTGGAGGTGCTACACCTGAGCAGTCATTTGCTGGTGCTGTTTTTCATCACCGGCTTTGCAGTTTACCTGCTGGCCTTGCTGGCCTTTGATGTATATATTGCCTTCGACAATATACGTGAGGCAGAAAGACGGGAAGCAGCCTCGCGATTGCTGGCAAGAGACGCTGAACTACAGGTCTTGCGCTCGCAAATTGACCCGCACTTCCTGTTTAACAGCCTCAATTCCATCAGTGCCCTGACAGCGATTGATGCTACTGCTGCACGGACGATGACGATAGCCCTTGCTGACTTTTTCAGGCAAACCCTGGCGATTGCCGAAAAAGAAAAAATCAGCCTCAAGGATGAATTGCGCCTGTGCGAAAACTTCCTGGCGGTAGAAAAAATCCGTTTTGGCAAAAAGCTGGATACAGAGTTTGAAGTTACGGAAGAAGCAGAAAGCGCCCTGATCCCCCCCATGATACTGCAACCCTTGCTGGAAAATGCCATCAAGCATGGCATACGTAATTTGCCCAAGGGCGGGCTCATCAGGGTGACGATATTCCAGCGCGAAGGCTGGCTGCATATTGCGGTAGAAAATCCCGTCAGCGCTGAGCCCGTCAACAGTACGGGCAATGGCCTCGGCCTGGTCAACCTGCGCCAACGTTTTTTTGCCTTGTATGGCGAACAGGCGCGTGTCAGCTGGCAGCGTGGAGATGAAAAGTTTACGCTGGAAATGGCTTTACCTTTTGAACCCAATAATCAAACCCAATAATCATCTATAAGCATGAGCAAGTATGAATAAGCGCTTACAAGTCCTGATCGTCGATGACGAAGAACTGGCCCGCAGATTATCACTGGAATATTTGCGTGCTCATCCTGACCTCGACGTCATAGGCGAATGCGAAACCGGGCTGGAAGCTGTCGATGCCATCAACAAACTCAATCCCGACCTAGTCTTGCTGGACATACAGATGCCGCAATTGTCAGGGCTGGAAGTGCTGGAACTGACAGGTAGGCGCAGCGGCGTGATCTTCACGACGGCCTATGATCAATATGCGCTGAAAGCCTTTGACCTGCATGCGGTTGACTATCTCCTCAAACCCTATTCCCAACAGCGTTTTGACGAAGCACTGGGCAAGGCACGCAAGCTGCTCATACAGGAAACCTCAGCCAACTCACCTACCTCGCCTAACTCATCAAGCACGCAAGCCCTGGAAACAATGCTGGCCCAGCAAAGCGAGAAACTGCAACGTCTGCTGATACGTGACCGTGGGCAGGTACATGTCGTGCCACTGGAAAGCATAGATTATGTCGAAGCCCAGGACGACTATATCCTTATCCATGCGGCAGGCAAATCGTATATGAAAACCCAGAGCCTGTCTGAACTTGAAAGCCAGCTTGATGCTGGCAAATTTGTACGGGTACACCGCTCTTTCCTGGTACAGATCACTGCAGTACAGTCAATGGAAAAAACCAGCAAGGACAGCCAGGTTGCTGTCCTGAAAAGCGGTACCCAGGTACCTGTCAGCCGGGCAGGCAATGAACGCTTACGTGCCTTGCTGAGTTAGTTTCTGGGAGCTTGGTTTTGAGAGCTTAGTTTTGAAAGCTTAGTTGATTGCCTTCAATACCAGGGCAAGTTCCGTCCTGGTTTCCTGCATCAGGGCCTCAATATTGTCTTTATCTATACTCAGCAATTTGAAGCTGGCTGGTACGGTGTTCCAGTCCAGCGTGTCTATGCTTTCATTGACGAAATGCGCATCCAAAAAATCTGCCACTGTCACGACGTCGATCAAACCGACTTTGTGGGTAGGGCCAGGCTGGTGGTCACGGTGATCCATGACAGCGACACGGATATCGTCAGAAATTTCCCAGTCTTCCAGTATCGCGCTGCCTATGCTGGCATGCCAGTGGTCGATCAAATCCCATAGTACCTGCTCAGATTTGAACAATTCCTGGTAATGGTTAGCCCGGTTCAGGATATAGAACTTGCCTATATCATGCAGCAGGCCGGCCAGCATGGCCTTGTCAGCGCTGAGGCGGGTATATGTCCTGGCTATGACCATGGCGAGAGCTGCCACCCGCAGGCTGCGCCGCCAGAGACCATCCATCTGGGCAGACAGGCTGCCATTGTATTTATTTTCCGCTAGTTGCTTCATGCCTATGGAAATGGCGAGATTGCGTACCGCAGAAAATCCGAGCAAATTGGTGGCAGCACGCAAGTCACCGATCTTGCGCCCCTGGGCATTAAAACTGGCTGAATTACTCAGGTGCAGCACCTTGGCCGACAAGACAGGCTCAGTGCCTATGATGCGCGCCACCATGTCGGTGGAGATGTCGGCCTGGCTCAGCGCCTTCCTGATCTTCATGGTTGCCCCCAAAGACGTGGGGAATACCAGTTTTTTGGCAGACAATTCCGCAGTAAAGGCTTCAAGGAAAGCGAATTCAGTGTTTTTTTGGTCTGTCATGATAGCAATAAGAATGCTGACGATTTTTTATTGTACCTTGTGAAACCTGTTTATGCAGGTTTGGCAAAGTCTGCTTACATGAATTATCAATTGCACTTACTGGCCTCTATCCATTTCACAGGCTTTGGCTACCTTTTAATCCCGTATTCACGCATTTCGTCGCAAAGCCGGTGCATGTCAGATGGCGAAGGCGTAATCTGTATTCATCGCAGCAAGATATTGAAAAAACAGAAAACAAAGGGAAATGACATGAAATCTGCTCAAACCGAACAATTATTCACACTGATGCGCCAGGCTGCCCATGAGTTTTTTTACCTGTGCCGCAAAGCCTTTTTGGCGATGATGGCCCTGCCACTGCCACATTTGCTGGTGATCTGCATGGTGATCGCTGTTGCCCTGATGATATTGCCACTGGCCCTGAGTATCTTTATCGCTTTCATGATATTCAAGCTCATCGTCATCTTGCTAGCGATTAACATCAACAAGAACCAGAAGCAGGCCAGGCAATTACATCAGGAGCAATAACAAACAGGACTGTTCCCCATGACAGAAAACACTGCATGGGGTCGGGGTTTACAGGGACGTTGCCGCCCTGGCTGCCTGCTCGTACAAACCTGACAATACCCTGAGGAAGCGGGCCAGCTCACTCAGTTCAAAACTCTCGGTACCATCACCCGTCAGTGCCGAGACCAATACCTGCTCACGGATTTCAGAATAACGACGGCAGATATCACGGCCTGCTTCGTTGGTCGAATACAGGATTTCCTTGCCACGCTTTTCTGTCTGCACCAGCTTCAGCGCTTGCAGTTTTTTCAATGAATAATTGACGATGTGGGTATCTTCGATATTCAGGATGAAGGCGATGTCGGCCAGTTTTTTCTCACGCGCCCGGTGGTTGATATGGTGCAGCACCAGCACATCAGTGATGGTCATGTCTTTCATGCCCACCGCAGCCATACACCTGACCGCCCAGCGGTTGAAGGCATTGCTGGCAATGATCATTCCAAACTCAAATTCACTCAATTCTGCACTCCTGCCCTCAGCCAGATGGGAAGAGGAGACGATAGGTACCCTTGGCGTGGCAGTAGATGCAGCCGGACTAGGGGTGGCTTTTTTGACAGGTTTGGTTGTGGACATAATGATTCTTTAAAGATAAATTGAATAAAAACTGGCGTAATTCATAGCCTGATTTTATCTTCTTTGAGAAAAAAGTCAGTCTTTTCGCGTTGATTTATCAATAAAAAATCGATGTTTTATGTTTTTATCCACAGCCTTGATACTTCGTCTGCCATATTCACTTTAGCTACGCAGCACTTTGCTATTGCTGGACATGCGCAATGCCGGTCTGGCATGTACCGGTATATCCACCCGTGCTGGTGCGGCCTGCATGGTTTTTTCCAGCTTGAACACCGCCACCGTCTCCACCAGTAATTCAGCTTCATCCTGCATGCTCCTGGCTGCCGCAGCCGCCTGCTCGACCAGGGCTGCATTTTGCTGCGTCATCTGGTCCATCATGCTGATGGCCTGGTTGACCTGGACTATGCCGGTATTCTGTTCGCGGCTGGCCGCGCTGATTTCGCTGATGATCTCAGCCACATGCTGGACTGAGCTGACAATATCGCGCATCGTCAGGCTGGCTTCATTGACGAGCTTGCCGCCAGCATCGACCTGCCCGACTGAATCGGCAATCAGGGTTTTGATCTCTTTTGCCGCACTGGCTGATCTTTGCGACAGGTTGCGCACTTCAGCCGCCACCACTGCAAAGCCACGGCCATTTTCACCGGCACGTGCGGCTTCCACCGCTGCATTCAATGCCAGGATATTGGTTTGAAAAGCAATGCCGTCAATGACACCGATGATATCGACTATCTTGTTCGAGCTGGCCTTGATCGCACCCATGGTCAGTTCCACCTGATCGATGACCTTGCCACCCTTGCCCGCGTGCTGGTAAGCCTTGCCCGCCAAATCATGTGCCTGCGCGGCGTTCTCTGCATTCTGGCCGACAGTCGCTGTCAGTTGTTCCATCGACGCCGCAGTTTCTTCCAGGCCAGATGCCTGCTGCTCAGTACGGTTGGATAAATCCATATTGCCATTGGCAATTTCACGTGAGGCAAGGCCGATATTTTCTGAACTCTTCCTGACCTGGCCTACAGTGTTAATCAGACTCTGGCTCATCTGGTTCAACGATGTCAACAATTGACCTGTTTCATCATTACTCCTGACTTCTATGTCAGCCCGCAAATCGCCTCCTGCCACAGACTCGGCAAGCAAGATAGCCGCCTTCAGGGAAGCCGTAATCGCCCTGGTCGTCAAGATAGCAATCAACACTGCCACCAAGCCCGCGAAAGCCAGCAAGATGATCATTAATACCTGCGCTGCACCAGAGATGGATGCAGCATCGCTGCCGCTACGTTCCATCTGGCTGGTTTGCAATGTCACCAGTTGATCAAGTGCGGCAAAATACTGGTCTTGCAAAGGAGCGATCTCTGGCAAGACCAGATCCTTGGCTTGCTCCACCTCATTCTCCACCACCAGCTTGAGGAATTTGTGGAGCACAGGCTGGTAGCGCTGCTTCGCTGCTAGGACGGCTTGCAGTAGTTTTTTCTCTTCTGCCGAGCTGGCCAGTTTGCCAAATTGTGCAAGATCAAGCTCTATCTGTTTGCCTGATTTATCGATGGCTGCCTGTTCAGGTTTTCTTTCATCGAGAGTCGATAGCAGCAAGAGATTGCGCATGCTGCGGGCGATGTGGTCGAGATCAGCCTTGATGCGGTTGACTGTCGCCGTCTTGGGATACACCTCCTTGACAACGAGATTCACGCCTTGGTTGACCCGACCCAGTTGCGTGTATCCCGTCACCGTCAGTGCCAGCATGAGCAAGATAACAAATGCAAAACCCAGGCCCAGCTTATGGCCTATCTTCCAGTTCCTGATGTACTTGTTCAACATGGCTAACCCCTGATTCAAAACCTGCTAAATTTGCGGACGAGTCAGGCCAGCGGCAAGTGCAGGCACTTGCCGTCGATCTGCTTACTGCCATTTATCTTCTGTCAGACTATCTGCTGTCAGACGCCCAGGTAAGCTTTCTTGACGTCGTCATTGTTGAGCAATTCTTGCCCAGTACCCTGCATGACGATACGGCCTGTCTGTATGACATAACCGTGATGCGCAATTGCCAGCGCCTTGTGCAGGTTTTGCTCAACCAGCAGTATCGACATACCCTGCTGATTGATCAGCTGTATGGTGTCGAGTACCTTGGTGACAAACTTGGGGGCGATACCCCAGGATGGCTCATCCAGCAAGAGCATCTTGGGCTTGGCCATCAGGCCACGGGCAATTGCCAGCATCTGCTGCTCACCACCACTCATGGTGCCAGCGAGCTGGTAACGCCTTTCCTTGAGAATGGGGAAGAGCGTATACATGGTGTCTATGGATTCAGCCACTTCGTCGTCATCACGGCGGGTGTAGGCACCGAGTTGCAGATTTCTTTCTACCGTCAGGCGGGCAAAGATGCGCCGTCCTTCCGGCACCAGCGACAAGCCCAGCCCTACCCGTTTGCTGGCCGGGATTTTTTCCAGCGGCTTGCCATCGAATACGATCTGGCCATCGTCTGCCGCATTCAGGCCAGCGATCGCCCGCAAGGTAGTGGTCTTGCCATTGCCATTGCCGCCGACCAGGGCGACGATCTTGCCCTTCTCTACATCGATATCGACTTTGGACAAGGCCAGCACGCCGTCATAACTGACTCTCAAATTTCTTACTTGCAGCATCATTCATCTCCCAGGTAGGCAGCGATCACTTTGGGATCGTTAGATACTTGTTCAGGACTGCCTTCGGCTATTTTCTTGCCATAATCAAGCACCACTATCGCATCAGCAATTGGCATGATGCCTTCCAGCACGTGTTCAACAATGAGGCAGGAAATACCTTCTTCACGAATTTTCAAGACCACATCTACCGTCTCTTTGACTTCTGTCGGGTTCAGGCCCGCCATGACTTCATCCATGAGCAACAGACGTGGCCGGACTGCCAGTGCACGTGCCACCGCCAGGCGGCGCTGTTCACTGATAGTCATACTGCCTGCAGGCTTGTCCTTGAACTGCCCAAGGTTGACGAAGTTCAGCAACTTGGTGGCACTCTGCCGCGCATCACTGACATTCTTGTTGATCAGGAAGGCACCAACCATGACGTTTTCCAGCGCTGTCATGCTGGTGAAAGTACGCGCCACCTGGAAGGTTCGGCCTATGCCAGCACGCGCGCATTGCTCGGGGCTCATGCCGGATACCTTGATATCATTCATCCAGATTTCACCAGTCGTAGGTGGAGCATAACCGGCAATGCAATTGAACATCGTGGTCTTGCCTGCACCGTTCGGACCTATCAGGCCGACGATCTTGCCTGCACCTACTTCAAATGAGACATCCTGGTTGGCGGTAATGCCGCCGAAGCGTTTGCTGACGCTCTCTACTCGCAACAAGCTCATGCTGCCTCCCTTTTTGCCTCTTGTACATCTTGTTCTTTTTGTGCCTTGACTGCTTTTCTGCGTGCAAAAAATTGCTTGATCCAGCCCAGTACACCGGTCGGGTAATACACGGCAATCACCACGATCAATGCGGCATAGATGACCAGATCAGTACCACGGCCAGAGCCACCAAACAGGGTACGCGTACCTTCTTCAATAAAGGTCAGCACACCTGCGCCTATGACTGGCCCCAGCAAAGTACCTACCCCACCGAGAATGGACACCAGTGCCATCTTGATCGACAGGCCGGTATGCAGGACTGAGCCCGGGTCTATATACAACTCCTTCTGCGCATACAGGCTGCCACCAATCGCCGTAAAAAAACTGCTGACGGCAAAAGCAATCTGCTTGTAACGGCTGAGGTTGATACCCAGGCTGCGCGCGGCATCTGGCTCATCCTTGATGGCGCGGAAGTAGTAACCGAGATAACTGTGTTCTATCCAGTAATTCACCGCCAGCGTCACCAGCAAGAGACCAAGCGCGATGTAGTAATACGGTGCCTTGTCAGTAAATATCATGCTGCCCCAGCCTTGCTGGTCCATCGGTATGGTCAGGCCAACAGCAGCACCGGCATATTCCCAGTTCGTGAAAATGATCTGGATGATTTCAGCCACTGCGATAGTCGCCATGCCAAAGTAATGCCCGTTAAGGCGAAAGCATGACCAGCCTATGATGAGACTGATTGCTGCGGCCAGTATGCCGCCACAGATCATAGCGACCCAGGCGTTCAGACCAAATTGCGTCAACAACAGTGTCGAAGTGTAAGCACCCAGCCCGTAAAAAGCGACATGCCCCAGCGAAACCTGACCGGCATAACCGCCGACGATGTTCCAGGCAACACCCAGTTGCGCTGCCATCAAAATCAATATCGCCAGATTTTGATGCGACGGGTCTTTAACCACCACAGGTACCAGCAATGCGGCAATCACGCACAAAGCCAGTAGTAAGTATTTCACCGAGGAATTGCCATGTGAATCTGGCGCCAGCAACTCATGCGCCGAGATCACGGTTTTGTCTTGTATGTTCATATCTCCACCTTATTTTTGACCTTATTGCTTACCCATCAGTCCTTGCGGACGGAACATCAACACCGCCAGGAACAAGCCAAGCACCAATGCCAATTTATATTGCGGCCCGATTAGGAAGCCACCCATGACCTCGATAACTCCAACAATAATCCCGGCAAACAAGGCACCAATGACGCTACCAAAACCACCGAGGTTCACCACCACAAAAGCAATCAGGATGAAGTTCGCACCCACTTCCGGGAAGATGGGAAAGAAGGTGGACAGCAAAGCACCCGCCACACCAGCACAGGCAGCGCCTATGCCCCAGGCCATGGCAAACATTTTTTGTGAATCTATGCCCATTAGTTGTGCGGCTTCTTTATCAGCAGCGGTCGCTTCCAGCGCAGCACCGGCGCGGGTTTTGGTCAGGAACAGGTAAATCCCCATGGTCACCAGGATTGCTCCAACACCTGCAGTCACCTGCGGCATACCCACCTGTATGCCGAATACCTGCACCGCACCGGAGACGACAGAATGATCAACCGTCCTGAAATCTGGCTTCCAGAAAAATTGTGCCAGGCCACGGAACAGCATCATCAAACCAAAGGTCGTAAAAATCTGCGAGAGCATCGGCGCATTAGTGATCTTTTTGATGATGAGTTTGTACAGGATCACACCAAGCGCAAACAAGAACAATGCCGTTAAAGGCAGGGTAAATATGGGGTCCAATGCAAACAGCGAGTACATCCAGAAACTGGAATACATGCCGAACATCAGAAACTCACCATGGGAAAAGTTGACGACATCCATGACGCCAAATATCAGCGTCAAACCTATCGCCACCAGCGCATAGATCAAGCCGATCAGGATCCCTGACGCCAGGGTTTGAATAATAATTTCAAGAGACATATTTCTCCTCGCACTTCCTCTTATGTATAGCTATGTAAAACCGACGTCAGGTATTCGTCAGACAATTTACTGAGTATCTTTTTGCTCACCCAGCCAAGGGCCGGACGAGCATTCTTCATGTTTTACGAGCTTTATTATTTGCGTTGATCCCACTTAGGCATAGGCCAGACCACATCTTTAGTCGCCAGGTCAAAAGGCCATACCGTGTTGTATTTACCGTCGATGATCTGTACCAGGATGCCGGAACCCAAAACGTTTTGGCCATGTTCATCAAACTTCACGCCCTTCCACGGCATGATCAGTTTGTTGGCAGGGATATTGGTTTCTGTCAGTGCTTTGCGGATGGCTTCTGGTTCGGTAGAACCGGCGCGGTTGATGGCATCGACCAGTGTCATCAGACCAGTAAATGTACGGGAAGAATTGCCGGTAAAGTCAGCCTTGTATTTGCTGTTATACAAATCATTGACTTGCTTGATCAGCGGATTATTTTTGGCCAGATCAGGCGACCAGACTTCACGGGTGATGACGTAGTCAGCATCCTTGCCCAGCGTGCGGCGGAATTCTGTATCAGTAAAACCGGCATTATTTGCCAAAATCATGTCAGGTGAAAAACCAAGCTCCTTATAGGTTTTCATGGACATGATGGCGTCGCCCAGATAAGAAGATTGCATGACGACTTGCGGGCTGGCTGATTTCAATTGCTGCACTTCAGAAGTCAGTTGTGTACTTTTTGCTGGATAGACGATGGTCTTGACCAGGTTGTAGCCTTTTTCTGCTGCCAGCTTGGTTTCCAGCTTGGTGGTTTCATTACCCCATAAAGTATTTTCATTGAAGGTAGCCAGTTGCTTGACCTTGATGCCTTTTTTGGCTTCCAGCTCTTTGAAGAAATCAAAGAAATTATGGACGAACAAATCATCATGGGCCGTCGTGCGGAAGAACCATTTAAAGCCGCGTTGCGTCAGGGTAGAAGAGGAAGATTCAGGATTCACATAGGGAATCTTGTATTTTTCTGCGACCTGACTGGAAGTCGCAGTCACATTGCTGAAGTAGGCGCCGACCACAGCAACCACTTTTTCCTGAGTGATCAGTCTCTCGGTTTCTGTTGCACCGATTTGTGGATTGCCCTGATGGTCAGCAAACACCAGTTTGATTTTTGCGCCCTTCAAATTAGGCAAGCCACCCCCAGTAGAGAACGGCAGATTGGGCACACTTTTGGCACCGTTGTTAACGATGTCGGCAGCCAGTTCCAGCGCGTTTTTCATTTCACTGCCAGACGATGCTGCAGCACCGGACAATGGATAGATAACGCCTATCTTGATTTCTTGCTGCGCATAGGCAGAATAGCAAAAACTCAGACCCAGGCTGACCAGAAGACCGGCGCGGGCAATTTTTTTGATGGTATTTGTAAACATTATTAAACGCTCCAATTTAATTAAATGTAGGACTCTTGTGACCAACCTGATGAGAGCCATCTCTTATGCTGCTACTTCTGCCTTCGTCTGGACATGCTGTATTTGCCAGTCAAAGATTTACTTCATCGACCTTTCAGTCGTGTATTTCAATAAAATCGATACTTCTTCACTGCTTGCGGTTTTCAACCATTCCCTGACAAACTGTTCCCCCAGCCTGTCGAGGTTATTTCTTAATAGTGCATCTACCCGGTCTATCTTGACCTTGTTATTGCGTAGCTGATTTTCATACCCGGCATCACTGTCGCGGCTCATATTCCAGCCACGCTTTTCTGCGGCCTGGGCTGCCTCCATCATTTTCTTTTGCGTTTCAGCATCCAGTCTGGAAAACACTTTCTGGCTGATGAAGACAATATTTTTTGGTATCCATGCATTCGCCTGGTAGTAATACCCCATCTTGCTCCAGGCCTTGGTTTCAACCCCGGTCCAGCTCGAAGTGATCATCACATCCAGTTTATCGCTGGCGATTGCTTTTTCCAGGTCTATCACCTGCACTGGCACTGCCGTCGCCATCGCCAGTTCGGCAATACGTTCACTGGCCGGGTTGTAACTGCGCATGCGCATACCCTTGAAATCTGCCAGTGAACTCAATGGCTTTTTCGAATACAGATTCTGTGGTGGCCACGGTACTGAATACAGTAACTTTAAACCACGCTTGACCAGTGCTTTTTCTACTTCATGCTTTGAAGCCATCCACAGATTATGTGCATCTTCATAACCTCTGACAGTGAATGGCAAAGAATCAAGACCAAACACCGGTATCTCTTTCGCCAGGCTGGACATAATGACTTCACCAGCCTCAGCCTTTTCATTCACCACACCAGGAAATATATCAGCCGGCTTCAATAAACTACCCGCCGGGAACACCGTCATCTTCACCTGGCCATTGCTGGCAACTGCTACTTCTTTGGCAAACTGTTGCAAATTCATCGTCTGGAAATTATCTGCAGCATAGGCAGTAGCGATGCGTATATCCACTGTCTCAGCCTGCGCGTTGGCTGTCATGACGGCTACCACCAACATATAAATACCGACAAATCTCTTGCGAGAAGGAGCAGATATGCAGGAAAAACTCAGCTTGTTGCGAATTGAATCTGACATCATTTGCTCCCTCACTGTTTTACATCGTAAACGTTTTATCGATAAATCGTCAATAAAATATCTTACATTTAATCTCAATAACTACTACAATATCATCAAAGGAAAAATCTACAAGATGTTTATAAAGTTTTTTTCCTTGCTGTTATTAAGATGAAAACCAGTAGAAAAAGAACTGCACCACGCTGTAGCGGCGATGCACAAGAACAGTGAACTTTTTTGCTTTTTTAATATTGGATATCCATTACTCTTGATATTTCCGGGCATGCAGCGCAAACAAATATTTGTCTGATTTTTGACACAAAGTTTGCAGGCACGGACAGAGATGGCTCCAGACCGGGATAAGACTTTGCCGAAGAAACGGCAACATCTCTTTATGAAAGGTGGTTGCAAAATGAACGAACAGAAACAGGCACACAATGACTTCGTTGAAGATCAACGCTGGCAATTCTGGATAGATAGAGGTGGTACGTTTACTGATATCGTGGCACGCCGCCCGGATGGCAAATTACTGACCCATAAACTGCTGTCAGAAAATCCTGAACAATATAAAGATGCAGCTGTTGCAGGTATACAAGGCTTGCTGGGCTTGACAGCAGATCAGAATATCTCACCTGAGCTGGTGTCTGCCGTCAAGATGGGCACCACCGTTGCCACCAATGCCCTGCTCGAACGCAAAGGTGACCCGACTGCGCTCATGATCACCAAAGGCTTTCGCGATGCCCTGCGCATTGCGTATCAAAACCGCCCCCGTCTGTTTGACCGCCATATCGTCTTGCCAGAACTCTTGTATGAAAAGGTCGTGGAAGTTGATGAACGCATCGATGCGCATGGCAATGTCTTGCAAGCCCTGGATGAAGCTGCAGTCAAAAAAGAACTCGCTGCTTTATATAAAGATGGCTACCGCGCATTGGCGATCGTTCTCATGCATGGCTATAGACATACCCAGCATGAAGACATCATAGGCAAACTCGCTGCTGAAGCAGGCTTTACCCAGATTTCGATTTCGAATCAGGTCAGCCCAATGATGAAGCTGATTTCGCGCGGTGACACGACGGTAGTGGATGCTTATTTGTCCCCTATCCTGCGCCGCTATGTTGATCAGGTTGCCAGCAAGATGGATGGCGTGCGTCTGTTCTTCATGCAAAGCAATGGCGGCCTGACAGATGCGCACCGCTTTCAGGGCAAGGACTCTATTTTGTCAGGCCCGGCAGGCGGCATCGTCGGCATGGTGCGCACAGCCCAGACTGCGGGCTTTGACAAGATCATTGGCTTTGACATGGGTGGTACATCGACTGACGTCTCCCATTACGCTGGTGAGTTTGAGCGTGAGTTTGAAACTCAAGTCGCCGGTGTCAGGATGCGGGCGCCGATGATGAGCATACATACTGTTGCTGCCGGTGGTGGTTCCATCCTGCATTTTGACGGTACCCGTTACCGCGTAGGCCCTGACAGTGCAGGCGCCAACCCTGGCCCCACCAGCTACCGGCGCGGTGGGCAGTTGGCAGTGACTGACTGTAATGTCATGCTCGGTAAAATCCAGCCAACTTATTTCCCTAAAGTGTTTGGTCCCAAAGCCGACATGTCGCTGGATCGTGATGCCGTTGTAGAAAAATTTACAGCCATGGCAGCGGAGATAGAAAAAGCCACGGGCATACGCAAATCGCCGGAAGAAGTGGCAGAAGGCTTTATTGAAATTGCCGTTGGCAATATGGCCAATGCGATTAAATTTATCTCGGTGCAGCGTGGCCATGATGTGACTGACTATACCCTGACCACCTTTGGTGGCGCAGGTGGCCAGCATGCCTGCCTGGTGGCAGATGCACTGGGTATGACTAAAGTATTTGCCCACCCGTTCTCAGGTGTCTTGTCTGCCTATGGCATGGGCCTGGCAGACCAAACTGCCATGCGCGAACTGGCAATGGAATTGCCACTTGCCCCTACCTCAATACCCGCGCTGGAAAAAGAACTGGCACGCTTGTCCGATGCAGCCAGCAATGATTTGCTGAGCCAGGGTGTTGCATCAGAAAACCTGAGCGTCAAGCAACGTGTGCACTTGCGCTATGAAGGTACCGACTCTGTCATCGTGGTGGCCATGCAGGATATTGCCAGCATGATTGAGCAGTTTGAATCTGCCTACAAAAAACGTTATTCCTTCCTGATGTCCAATAAGCAGCTCGTCATCGAAGCGATTTCTGTCGAAGCCATAGGTAGCTCTGGTGAAGGCAATGAAAGCGTCGAATACCTGCCACCACGAGAAAACAATCAGGCCTTGCAACCAGTGGAAGTCGTCCAGTTGTTCTCTGGTGGACAATGGCATGACACTGGCTTGTATGACCGTGATGACATGCGCCCTGGTGACAAGATCAAGGGCCCGGCTATCATTGCAGAAAAAAATGCCACTAACATCATAGAACCAGGCTGGGGAGCAGAAGTGACGGCGCTGAATCACCTGGTATTCACTCGCCTGGAAGCACGCCCTAAACGCCAGGCCATAGGAACCAAGGCTGACCCGGTCATGCTGGAAGTGTTCAACAATCTCTTCATGAGCATCGCCGAGCAAATGGGCTTGCGCCTGCAAAACACGGCCTTCTCGGTCAACATCAAGGAGCGCCTGGATTTCTCTTGCGCCCTGTTTGATGCAGAAGGTAACCTGATTGCGAATGCGCCGCATATCCCTGTGCATCTGGGCTCCATGGGCGACAGTATCAAGACCATCATCCGCGCCAATGCAGGCAGCATGCAGCCGGGTGACGTGTATATGCTCAATGACCCGTATAACGGCGGTACCCACCTGCCTGACGTTACAGTCATCACGCCTGCCTTCAATGCAGAAGGCACCGAAGTCTTGTTCTATGTAGGCTCACGCGGTCACCACGCTGACATAGGTGGCATCACACCTGGCTCCATGCCGGCAGACAGCACGGTAGTCGAAGAAGAAGGTGTATTGATCAACAATTTCAAACTGGTCAGCGCGGGCAAGTTGTTGGAAAAAGAAACCATAGCCCTGCTCTCTTCCGGCAAATACCCTTGCCGCAATATCCATCAAAACCTGGCTGACTTCCAGGCCCAGATCGCCGCCAACCAGAAAGGCGTCGATGAATTACTGAAGATGGTGCAGCACTATGGCCTGGATGTCGTACAAGCTTATATGGGCCATGTACAGGACAATGCTGAAGAGGCTGTAAGACGTGTCATCACCGCATTACAAGACAGCAGCTATGAATACAAACTCGACAATGGTGCCATCATCAAGGTTGCGATTCGCGTAGATCATGCATCACGTTCTGCAGAAGTGGATTTCACCGGCACCTCGCCGCAACTGAATAACAATTTCAATGCACCGAGCGCGATTTGCATGGCCGCGGTTTTATATGTGTTCAGGACCTTGATAGACGACGACATCCCGCTCAATGCCGGTTGCCTGAAGCCGTTGAAAGTCATCATCCCTGAAGGCTCGATGCTCAATCCACGCTATCCGGCGGCGGTAGTGTCAGGTAATGTGGAAACCTCAAGCTGCATCACCAATGCGCTATATGGTGCGCTGGGCGTGGTCGCATCTTCACCGGGCACCATGAATAACTTCACCTTTGGTAATGATGATTATCAATACTATGAAACCATCTCTGGTGGCTCTGGTGCGGGTGAAGGTTTCAATGGTACGGATGTCGTGCAAACCCACATGACGAATTCACGCCTGACTGATCCAGAGATACTGGAATGGCGCTACCCCGTCAGGCTGGAGAGCTATGAAATCAAGCCAGATTCGGGCGGTGCAGGCCGCTGGCATGGTGGTAATGGCGGCGTGCGCAAGATACGCTTCCTGGAAAACATGACGGCCTCCATCCTGTCGAATAACCGCGTCTATGCGCCTTTTGGTGCGGCGGGCGGTGCAGCAGGTGCCTGCGGTAAGAACTATGTTATCAGGAATGACGGCAGCATGGAAGAATTAGGCTTTGTCGCCAGTACCGAAATGCAGGCAGGAGAAATCTTTATTATCGAGACCCCGGGTGGCGGTGGCTACGGTAAAGCGTAATACTGCCCATCATCATGCTAACTCAAGAGTAAGAGAAGAATAAAAAGGCCAGTGACTTGTCATCACTGGCCTTTTTTACAATTAGAGCATATCTGAATTCTCGCTAGCGCAAAGAAAGTTTATATACATGATCGACGACTGGCACTGCGCCTGATGATGTTTTGCTGTTGATATCAACAACTGGTGTAAATGCCTTTACCCCGGTGCCTGACTTCGGTGTCGATAATTTGAACACCTCCATCGCCTCAACCAACTGGTCTGCCTGTGATTTAAGGCTAACCGTCGCAACGGCACTTTGCTCGACCAGTACGGCATTGCTCTGGGTGCTCTCACGCATTTGCGTTACGATAGTCCCTATCTTGTGTACGCCGACACCCTGCGCCACTGTAGCCTCGGTAATTTCTGTGACTACATTGCATACCCGTTCAATCGACTCCACGATGTCTTCCATCCTTTTACCGGCACGGTCCACCAATGCCGACCCTCTGGAAACCTGGTCAACACTAAGATCGATAAGCGTTTTGATTTCCTTGGCAGCAGCGGCACATCGCTGCGCCAAATTACGCACCTCAGAAGCGACAACGGCAAAGCCGCGGCCTTGCTCACCGGCTCTTGCAGCCTCTACAGCGGCGTTTAACGCAAGGATATTGGTCTGAAAAGCAATGCCGTCAATAACGCTGGTAATTTCGCCAATCTTGCGTGAACTTTCGTTGATATCCCGCATCGTCTCGATCACTTCCCCGACGACGACACCGCCATCGGCAGCAACTTTGGAAGCGCCTTGGGCCAGTTGATGTGCCTGTGTCGCACTGTTGGCATTTTTTTGGATGTTATCGTCAAGTTGTGCCATGGTGTCCGCCGCATGTTCAAGCGAGCGTGACTGCAATTCAGTACGTTGACTGAGATTCGAGTTTTCCGTAGCGATCTGGGCTGATTCAGAAGCAATACTGTCGCTACTGGCACGCACCCTGGAAACTATACCTTGTAAGTTCCCTATCATACCCCCCAGGGCCCGCAACAGCGCAGCCACCTCATCATTGCCCCGCCCGTCTGCGCTTGCAGTCAAATCACCGTCAGCCACACGAGTTGCCAGACGCAAAGCCTGATCTACGGGACGAGTGATGGAGCGAGTGACCAGCGCGCCAGCGGCAATGGCAAACCCAACCGCTAACACGCACAGGGAAATGAGCAAATTGCGTCTGGCGGCATACGTATCCTCAGCCGTTTTTACAAGTTCCTCGGAACGAACCTGAACGACTTCTGAGTAATCGTTGGATACTTTGACGATGGCTGCAAGCAATGGGCGGCATTCTTCGTTCATTTTAGTGATGGCTGCCTCGCGTTTATTTTCCAGCGCCATTTTGACGATATCCAGCGCAACCGGCGTATAAGCGGTCTCCAGCCTATCCATCTCGGCCACCATGGCGCGGCCCTTTTCACTCACATCAGAAGCTTGTGCAAGCATAGCCTTGAGTTTGGCCAAATGGGTCTGCACACGCTGATGTGCACTCGTGACTACTGCCTTTTCGATGTCGAAATCGGCAGGTTTTGTCACCAGCGCCAAATTCCGAACGGCAACTGCTCGCTCATCAACAGCACGCCTGAATTTTTCAGCGACGCTGCCACGCGCCATCAGGCCATGGACATAACTACTGAACTGCCGGTCTGCATTGGCGAGCGAGTTTAAAGACAGGCCAGCAACGATCAGCACAACCGCAGCCAGCGCCGCAAAAGTTATCATCAATTTGCTTCGGATACTCATAGTATGCTCCTGCTCTGTGCTTTAGATTGGCGAAAGAGTAAAGCTGTTTACATCACGGGAAATTCAAGTTGGGGTATCGGGGCAGTCGCAAGCTCAGAGGAATAGTGGCGGTAAGAAAACAAATCCGACCATGTCAGAATAGTTCAGATATTTTTAATTTCAATGTTAAACATTTTTATTTAATTATTCATAAAAATAAACTTCATTGCTTATTTTTTACTTGCAGGCAATCCAACACGTTTAGAGAGAACTCAATCACATTCGTCATGCCCTGCATCGCATTGATCGCGAGTCATTTGCATAAGGCAAACCAGATCACGCTCGCTGACGCAACTCACACGACCGCCGTTAAGTTGCCCACAGCTATTTTTCCTGGCGGGCAAGTAGTGAAATTGCGGACGCCAATCACCGGACTGTCCCTTGGTTGCCAGCGCATGCCTGTGCCAGTGAAAAAATATGATTGTTGAACTGGTCAACAAACTTATATTTCCGCCACCTCTTTTACCCAGCAATCCGCGTCCACGTGGGAATCAAAATATTTCCCAGATAGTAATTTCAACTTTTTAACAACGCATCATTAGTTTTTTATCGACGTTTTATAAATAACTTATATGTAAACATCATATTTTTCATCGATAATAAATTATCGGCTGCACCGCAGCAAAGACAGCCGGTAATCGACCTTATCGCTTGCACAACAGACGGCCTGCATGCCTGCCGCATGCATCAATGCAGCAAAGCTAGACAGCAAAGGCGATTCTTTTAGCAGCGGCTTAGTTTCCTTATTTATTTTTTGAGAGAACCAAATGAAAAAGACTTACCTCGCTTTGGCCCTATTTGGCGCGATCAGCGCATTCGCCGGATCTGCCATGGCACAATCATCCGTCACCATTTACGGCATTGTCGATACCGGCATCGCATTAGAAAGAGGCGGCAGCGCTGGCTCGGTCAGCAAACTGACCAGCGGCATAGGTTCTGGCTCGCGCCTGGGTTTCAAGGGTACTGAAGATCTCGGTGGCGGTATGTCTGCCTTCTTCCTGCTCGAAAGCGGCATCAATGTCGATACAGGTTCACTGGGCCAGGGCGGCCTGATGTTTGGTCGTCAGGCCTATGTCGGTGTCAAGGGTGACTTTGGTACGCTGACTGCTGGTCGCCAATATACCCCAGAATATTTGACGCTGGCTTTTGCCGATCCTTTTGTCACCGGTTTTGCGGGTGACGCTGCCAATATCATGCCTAACTCTGGTGCCGGCTCCAGCCGCATGGACAATACCCTGAAATACGTGACACCATCTTTTGATGGCCTGACTGGTGAACTGGCTTATGGCTTCGGTGAAACCGCTGGTGACACTTCTGCCGGTCGCCAGCTTGGCGCCGCGATTGCCTATACCTCTGGCCCATTTGCTGTACGCCTTGGTTACCACAACCGCAATAACGACACAGCCACATTGAAGAATACCGATGATGGCAAAACCACTTTGCTGGCTGCGACTTATGATTTTGGCGTGGCAAAAGCGCATCTGGCATACGGTGTCAACAAGGGTCTTAACAGCTCACCGTTGCGCAATACTGCCAATCCATTCGGCAGCCTGATTGCACCAACGGCATCGACAGATTCCACAGACTTTTTGCTCGGTGTGACCGTGCCATTTGGTAACAACAAAATACTGGCATCGTATATCCGCAAAGATGACAAGACGGTCAAGAACCAGGATGCCAGCCAGTTGGCAGTGGCCTATATCTATTCATTGTCCAAGCGAACGGATCTGTATGCAGCCTATGCAAAGATAGACAACAAGAATGGTGCTGGCTATACAGTAGGCAGCGCGATTGAAGCCGGTTCTGGTGACAGTGCCCTGCATGTTGGCATACGTCATAGTTTTTAATGCAGATAATAATGCAACTAAGAACGCAACTAAGAACGCAACTAAAAATGCAAAATCAGCGCACATCATCAGGCAGCATCGTGAATTGATTTTGCGGCAGGCAATGGGCATGCACTACATGTACATGCTCATTGCCAACTGATGAGTACGGCATCTGAAAGAGGCAACAAGATGCAAACCTTTATTTCCCCCTTGCTGGCTATCCTGTTGGCACTTTCCTGCTCTACCAGTTTTGCTGCCACATTCAAACTTGCCAGCCTGCATTACCCGCCTTATGAATATGTGGAACAAGGTGAGGTCAAGGGTATTGCCGTCGATATCGTCAAGGAGGCTTTTCGCCTCATGGGCCATCAGGTCAGCATCAATATCTACCCGATGCGGCGTAGCCTGGAGATGGTCAGGAGTGGCGAGGCAGACGGCATCTTCACCGTCTTCAAGACCCCTGAACGTGAGAAATACATCATCTACAGCAATGAAGCAGTCTTGCAGCTCACTATCAGCCTGTGGGCCAGGAATGACAGCAATATCAATTTTGACGGAGAGCTATCGCGTCTCGCCCCTTACCGGTTTGGCGCAGTCAGGGGTATCAGCTATGGCAGCAGATTTGACGAATTTATCAACAGTGGCGTTCTGAATGTGGAACTCGCCAGCGACCAGACCAGCGCTATCAGAATGGCGCTGGCACAACGCTTCGACATCCTCATCAGCAACCATGCGGGGGCGATACATGAAATGAAGAAGATGGGGCTGTTGAATGATTTCAAGGTGCTCTACCCTGTCGTGCAGGAACAGGAAACTTTTTTTGGCTTTGCAAAAAGGGCGCATCTTGAACCATTAAGGGACGAGCTTGATCAGGTGCTGAAACAACTCAAACAGAATGGCTACTACGATTTGATATACAAAAAATACCGGGATGTCGTGACACCCCGGTAAGGCTTTTTATTGGCGATGCAGGTTGATGGCGTCACGTGTTTCCAGCGCTACGCGGCGAACAGCATCAGCAGCACTTTCACCAGCTGCTGGCTGGGCATACAAAATGGCGCGTGAAGAATTGATCATCATGCCTGTGCCATTTGCGGTTTTGCCAGCCTGTACAGTCGCGGCAATATCACCGCCCTGAGCACCTATGCCCGGCACCAATAAAGGCAGGTCGCCTATCACCGAACGCACCTGCGCGAGTTCTCTTGGGAAGGTAGCACCAACCACCAGCGCGCATTGGCCATTGGTATTCCATTTATCCGCCACCAGTTGCGCCACATGTTGATACAGCGGCTTGCCACCGACATCGAGAAATTGCAGGTCAGAGCCACCTGCATTGGAAGTGCGGCACAGCACGATGGCGCCGCGGTCTTTCCATTCCAGGTAAGGTGCGACTGAATCAAAACCCATATACGGATTGACTGTGACTGCATCGGCGTCATAGCGCTCAAAAGCTTCGCGTGCATATTGCTCTGCTGTTGCGCCGATGTCGCCACGCTTGGCATCAAGTATCACCGGGATATTTGGATAAGTAGTCTTGATGTAAGAGCAGATTTCTTCGAGCTGGTCTTCTGCACGCAGGGCGGCAAAATAGGCAATCTGTGGTTTAAAGGAGCAAGCCAGGTCAGCAGTCGCATCAACGACGGTTTTACAGAATGCATAAATAGAATCCGGCTTACCCGTCAGCTCTGCAGGGAAGCGGCTGACATCAGGGTCCAGGCCTACGCACAGCAGGGAATTATTGGCTGTCCAGGCAGCGGAAAGTTTTTCTATGAAAGTCACGGTTTACCTCTTACAGTGGGGCGTGGCGGCGCACGCGCAATGGCCGACATTATACCTTGTGCGACTTGCCAGACTGCGCAAAAGACGATACCCCGGACTTTGCAGAAGTGCCGCATTACTGGCAAAAACTGTTTATCATGCCTGCATATCATCCATTCACGAATTTGCCAGAGTGCCAAAATGAAAACACCCGCAGAAACACCGATCAATATGCTGGCACTGGAAAACCAATTTTGCTTTGCCCTGTATTCGTCCTCCCTGGCGCTGACCAAGGCCTACAAGCCCATGCTTGATGCCCTGGGCCTGACCTATCCGCAATACCTGGTCATGCTGGTCTTGTGGGAGCAGGATGATGTGCTGGTCAAAGACATAGGCCATGCCCTGTTCCTGGATTCTGGCACGCTGACACCCTTGCTGAAACGCCTGGAAGCCAATGGCATGCTGCAAAGGCATCGCGATGAGACTGATGAACGCCAGGTCAGGATCACCCTGACGCCATCAGGCAGGGAATTGCGCAATGCCGCCCTTGATATCCCGCAAAAAATCCTCTGTGCCAGTGGGCAAAGCAAAGAGACGCTGATGGAATTGCGCAGCCAGCTTAGTGATTTGCGTAATGAGTTACTGAATCCTTGAGTTATTAAATCCTTGAGTTATTAAATCCTTGAGTTTTCAAGTTATGGCGACCAAACCCATCAGTTGAAAAATTCTTAATATTTTTCTTCGTTTGTACTAAGCTGTTATTCGCATGCTATCGCGATGATAGAAAAAAACAATCGCAATTTAGATTGCACACAATTAAATTGTTAGCTATAGTTCATCCATCGACTCAGTAGTCGTAAGAAAAAACCAGGAAACAAACGCAGCAAACCCCAAATAACCCAGCAAATTACATCAGGAGTTCATCATGCAAGTACTTTACACAGCAAATGCAACAGCAACTGGCGGTCGTGATGGCCGTGCCGTTTCCAGCGACAATCAACTTTCCGTCAAACTGACGACCCCAAAAGAATTGGGTGGCGCAGGTGGCGAAGGCACTAATCCTGAGCAATTGTTTGCTGCCGGTTATTCCGCCTGCTTTATCGGCGCGATGAAATTTGTTGCCGCCGCCGGCAAAATCGCCCTGCCAGCAGATGTTTCCATCAATGGCCTGGTTGGCATAGGCCCAAATGGTAAAGGCGGCTTTGGTCTCGCTGTGACTTTGAATGTCAGCCTGCCTGGCATGGACCGCGCAGAAGCAGAAGCGTTGGTACACAAGGCACATGAAGTTTGCCCATATTCCAATGCAACACGCGGCAATATCGAAGTAACTCTGAACATCCTGTAATTTCATAGATCGTCTGGGCCGCAAGGCCTGCATGAGATCAGGAACCAGAAACAAGGCTTGCAGAAATATTCTTCTGCAAGCCTTTTTCATTTTCCAGCTTAAATTTCAAACCGATGTAAAGCGTGCTTGACATGCTTAATTTTTGATATATGATGACAAGCATGCTTTACATCCAGATATATAAACCGTCAGCCCAAATCGCGTAAACAGGCGACTTAGTTGAGCAAGCCTGGATACAAAGGCATTTTTTTTGCCCACCCATGTAAAGCAAACTTTACTTACAAAATACGATCTATAACAGGAGAACACGATGCGTGAGAAACAAGCCAGGTCCCTTTATTTTCGCGAGCTGTTTGCTGCACTGGGCATCTATTGCCTGCTTGTATTTGCCAGCAGTATCTACGCAGACTCAGTGCCCGCCGGGCCACTACGCAGTCTGTTAATTGCCAGCCCTATCCTGCCTGCCTTGCTGATGGTGTGGGCCATTGTGCGGCAATTCCAGCGCATGGACGAATATGTACGCATCTGGTCGCTTGAGAACCTGGGTATGGCAGCCGCCTTCACAGCCGCCTTTTCCCTTAGTTATGGATTCATGGAAATTACAGGCTTCCCTAAACTCAGCATGTTTGCGACCTGGTCTTTGATCATGGGTTCATGGGGTGCTATTACTTGTCTGCGTAACTGGAAAGAAAAGTCATCATGAAAAACATCGTCAGGGAATTACGCACCCAGCGCGAATGGAGCCAGGCGCAGTTGGCAGATCTGCTGGAAGTATCGCGGCAGACTGTAAATGCCATAGAAACCGGGCGCTATGACCCCAGCCTGCCACTGGCTTTCAGCATCGCAAAACTATTCGGGCAAGCGATAGAAACCATCTTTCAAGCTGAATAAAAAAAACTGGTTATAAAACACAAATTCAAGAGACCATCATGCATATCAAACACTACATCTCAGCATTTCTTGTCAGCGCCACCTGCCTGTTTGGCAGTGCTCTACCGTCTCATGCTGCGGACATGGACAATCAATTCCAGGTCGGCAGCCTGCATGTAGAACGCCACGGCAAGCAAGGCACGTCTATCGTACTTATACCTGGTCTTGCCAGCGGTGCCTGGGTATGGCAAGACACCGTTAAACAACTGGAAAAGAATCACACTCTGTATGTCGTCACGCTTGCAGGATTTGATGGCCAGCCTGCGACGGAAGGCCCACTGCTTGAGAAAGCCAAAACATCCCTGCTGGAATTGATACAGCAGCAAAAACTCGACAAGCCAGTATTGCTGGGCCACAGCATGGGCGGCACACTGGCGATCTGGTTTGCCCAGCAACACAGTGATGTAATCCGTGGGGTGATTGCAGTAGATGGTTTGCCAGTGTTCCCTGGCACAGAGCACACACCGGCAGACCAGCGCCCGGCTCTGGCAGCGCGTTTCAAAACACAGATGACAGCGCAAACCCCGGAAATTTTCGCTGCCAGACAATTGCAATACATGCGCACCATCGGCGTAATCGATGAACAGCTCGCGCAAAAACTGGCGGTACACACTGGCAAGAGCTACCCAGCTGCCACCGCAGACTATGTGAGTGAAATCGTCAGTATGGATTTGCGCAAGGACATGGCAAAAGTCCTCGTGCCTTTACTGGAAATATCACCATACTACACAGCAGATTTTGCGAACCGCAATATCAGTCTGGAAGCAAAGAATGCCTATTACCAATCCTTGTTGCAAGGCGCGCCGAAACTGCAAGTCATTGCCATCAATAATGCCCGCCATTTCACGATGTTTGATCAACCACAGGCATTTAATGAAGCGATCAGCAATTTTTTGAAAACAGTTGAATAAGCTGCCCTCATAAAAAATCCCTTACATTTTTTGTGTAAGGGATTTTTTTGCAATGAAAACAGCTTAGTGATGATGCCCGGTCTCTGCTTTTTCCAGCACTTCCAACACTGGCGCTGGCGTTTTCAAGCCCTTGGCAGTCTGGCCATCTGCCGGGATTTCCACCCAGTCCAGCCTGCCTTTTTCACATAACTGCGTGACCTTGAAATACACCTTGCCTGCTTTCTCTGGCAATTTCACCTGTATCGAAAACTCATCGTAATAAGCATCAGGCAAGGGGCCGCCTGTCCAGCTTACTTCACGCACATCCTGGCTAATGGTCTTGCCGTGCGAGTTATAAGGCACGCTGAGCACTTGTATACTGGTATCGATTTTCCAACCCGCCTTGGGCATGGGTTTGGCACCGCTGACGTTTTCAGGAATGCTGACTTTGACCGCATTAGTGGCACTGCCTTCACAACCATGGCCGATTTTGAATGTCAGCTTATGGTAGGCGCCTGCGGCGGCAGTAGCCTGCTCCAGTGTGACATGGGCATGAGCAGCCTGTGCCAGCAGGCTGCTTGCGGTGAACATGCTGATAAACATAAATTTTTTCATGTGATTATCCTCGGGGTAGTTTGCTGATGTGCAGGCAATGGCAAAAACTCTATCACGGCTGGTCTGGCTACGCGCGACATGGCCTGATGCAAATAAAATGCATAGGCATGCCACACTGCCAGCGCGCAGATTGCCGCAACATTAAAGCACTGCAGCAGTTGGATAAAACTGTTACGTCCTGCTCTTCTGCTTATACTCATATTGCCTCCATCAATGCTGCGTTGCCTGATTCAGGGGCTTGGCGATAGCCTTGATCTCCAGAGTTTCACGCTTCTTGTCCTTGCCCTCGACGACCAGGGTCACAGGCACCATATCCCCTTCCTTGACCTGTGCCTTCAAATCCAGCAGCATGATGTGGTAAGAACCGGGTTTGAGTTCCACCAGCTTGCCTGCAGGCAGGTCCAGGCCATCGACGGGGCGCATCTTCATCATATTGTCGGTCATTTCCATTTTATGGAGTTCTGCCACACCTGCGACCGGCGAGCGCACTTCCAGCAGACGTGCATCTTTGACGGACTTGATCTGCATGAAAGCACCTGTCGCCTTTTGCTGCGCAACAGTCGCACGCACCCAGGCATCACTGACTGTGACCTGTGCCTGTGCAGAGATTGCAATTACAGTAGTAGCTACCGCCATCATGATTTGATTGATTTTGTTCATCGTGTTTTTCCTTTAATGTAGTTCAGGCAGTCATCAGTGCGCGCAAATCTGCTGCACATTGCTCTGCGGTTTGTTCGTGCTTCAATGCCAGGCGTATCTTGCCTTTGTCATCAAACACATAGCTGATTGCGGTATGGTCCATGGTATAAGAGCTGCCGCCGGGCACCTTCTGGTAAAACACCTTGAAGGCTGCTGCCGCTTCCTGCGTCTCTTTCATGTCGCCATACAGGCCCAAAAAGCTGGGGTCAAATGCTTTCATGTATTGTGCCAGCAATTCAGGGGTATCTCTTTCCGGATCTATGGTAATGAATATCACCTGCAATTGCTCAGCCTTGTCTGCCAGCAATTTGCGTATATGCACCGCACGGCTCAGGGCTGTTGGGCAAATATCAGGGCACTGGGTAAAACCAAAGAATATCAGCAGATGCTTACCCTTGAAACTGGCAAGGCTGTAGTCCTTGCCATCGTGCCCGCGCAGATGAAAATCATTGGCATAATTGGCACCCGTAATATCAATGCCGGTAAAAGTTACAGGCGTGCGGCTACAAGCCAGCAAAGACATGCTGCCCAGCAGCGTCAGTACAGAACGACGTTTCATGTTGATTTCTTTTCTTCATTCATCGCCATTAATCATAATGAGATGATGGATTGATATCGTCTTACCTGCTCACGAACAACACCAGTGAGCGAGGGGTAAAACAGCAGAGAGAATCAAACCAGATGGAGAGGCGGGCCACGCGGCTGCGCAGCCGTCCAGATGAATAAAACGTGGGGAGATTGATAAAACAACAAAGGCGCTGCCGCTGCCAACTTGCCCTCTGGCGGGCTGGACAAAGCGCCAGGCAGCATAAAATCATGACCTGCATGCGGCACACAATAGGCACAATGCGCCGCCATATGCTGCTTGTCTTGCGCAGACTTGCCCGCAACCAGTTTGATCAGCTTGCCCGTCACGGCATCAACCAGTTTGACACCCTCAACACTACAAACCTCGACCACCCCAGGTGCGACGATAACAGGCACGCCCGCCCCCATCCCGCCAGCCATTGCTGGCAGCAAACCATTGAACAACAAGGCAAGACATGCAAGCCATATCGTCAGGTGCCGGAATGAGGAAGAAATGCGCATGGGCAGATTATAACAAAACCTGCATCAATCAAAAAAATATGCAGATAAATGAATCGCAAGTTTGCGCTTGCACAAAAAACAAAAAGGGCTAGTCGCGAAACCAGCCCTCCCGTCCTGCTCATTAGCACTTGTTCAAAACAAGTTTCAGATCAGGCATAGATCAAATACAGATCAAACTCACATCAACAACAAAGCCCCCGTTTCCAGTTGAGGCCTGGTGTGTAAAGTCTGGCCCTTGTTATTGTTAAAGTCATTGGCTGCCAGGCTGGTCTGCACGACACTCAAACCGATGCCGGTCAGGTTGCCGTTCAAACCATACTGGTAACTGAGGTCACCGCCAATGGCAACTGTGTTCGATCCATACAGATGCGCATCGAGCATAGAGCTCATGACTGCCCACTGGTTCAGGCTTGGTGTAGCTGCCAGGCTGGCATCAAACTTCTGGACCAGTTTGCTAAAGTCAAATACTTCGACTTTGCTGTTTTTGGTCTTGTCAGTTGATGCGGCATCATAATCACCACCTTCGGTGATGAATTGCAGACGATCTACACCACGCAAGCCCTGGTTGGTGTACCAGTCCTTGAGAGTGATGCTGTCGCCCTGGCCAAGGTTAAGCACCAGATCCATGCCTGCCTTGCTCAGTGAGAGATCAGCATATTTGATGCCTTTGCCCAGAGAGATCGTATTGCCATTGACCTTGTTGTTTTTGTAGATGTCGGCACCGTCACCACGGTTGAAGGCAAATACATTGAGGCCCTGACCTGGGTCTATGGTGTCATTGCCTTTGCCACCGGCATACCAGTGGTTGCCGACGTTCATGGTGATCACATCATCACCATCGCCGCCATCAACCAGCTTGTTGCCATAGTCGCCGGTGATGACATCATTGCCTGCACCGCCCTGGGCGACGTCATTGCCGTTGGCGAGGGTGATGGTGTCTATGCCGTTGCCGCCATTGACGTAGTCATTGCCATAACCTGCGCTGATGGTGTCGTCGCCATTGCCACCGTACAGGGTGTCGTCCTGATCACCGCCATCAAGGGTGTCGTTGCCGTCACCACCATCGAGCATGTCATTGCCATTGCTGCCGGTGAGTTTGTCGTCACCAGCACGGCCATACAGGATGTCGATGCCATCGCCACCGTCAAGGGTGTCGTTGCCATTGCCGCCGTCAAGAGTGTCGTTGCCGCTGCTGCCATCAAGCAGGTCGTCACCATCTTCACCATACAGGGTGTCGTTACCACTCTGGCCGTACAGACGGTCATTGCCGACACCGCCGTAAGCGACGTCATCGCCATTGCCACCATCGAGCTTGTCGTTGCCGTAGCCACCATACAGCGTGTCATTACCATCCACACCAAAGATGGTATCGTCGTTACGGCCACCACGGACAACATCAGCAGCGTTGCCGCCATTGACGGTGACTTGTTTGACGAGGAGGTCATCCCAGCTGACTTGTTTGCCGTCTGAGAGGATGAATTTCTCTATAGGCGAAATAACCTTGCCCTGGGCATCGACGGTGACTTCAAAGTCTATGCCCTGGCTGGCATCACCTTCTGCGGTGATGGCGCGGATCTGGGCAAACTTTTTGTTGCCGACCGTGCCGACCGAGCCGATCAGGTTGTCGAGACTTAAGCCACTGCCAAAGTTGAGGCTGTCAACACCGGATGTATCGGTGATGAAGTCGAGGCCATCTCCCTGGGCATAGTAGTACTGGTCATCACCGGCATCACCATTGAGGACGTCATTGCCAGTACCGCCTGTGAGGCTGTCGTTGCCTGCGCCACCGCTGAGGGTATCAGCACCGGCACCACCATTCATGACATCGGCTGCGGCTGTACCCGTGAGTACGTCTGCTGCATCGGTGCCGGTCAGGCCACTTGCTGTCGCACCTGCTACGTGCAAGACCAATTTGTTTGTTGCTGTCAGACCGCCTTTGTCCTTAGCCTGGATAGTGACCGCCAGATCACCGACAGCAGCATGATCAGGTGTACCACTCAGCGTCTTGGTCGCAGCATCAAATGTCAGCCAGGTTGATAACGGGCTGCCATTGGCCAGTGTGGCGCTGTAGGTCAATACATCACCTGCATCGGCATCAGTGAAGGTGCCTGCCGGTACCGCAAAGCTGAAGGCGGCTTTTTCTGTAAGGCTCTGGTCTGCGAAGGTTTTGGCAGCGACCGGTGCTGTGTTTGTTGCGACATAATCAGCCACATGCAAATTCAGCGCGGTTTTAGCTGTCAAACCACCTTTGTCTTTGACAGAGACTGACAAGGACAGATCACCGACAGCAGCATGGTCAGGTGTACCGCTCAACGTCCTGGTGGCTGCATCAAAGCTCAGCCAGGTCGGTAAGGCCTTGCCATCTGCCAGTGTCACACTGTAAGTCAGCACATCACCTGCGTCAGCATCAGTGAAGGTGCCTGCCGGTACCGCAAAGCTAAAGGCGGCTTTTTCTGTCAGGCTTTGGTCTGCCAGAGTCTTTGCTGCAACTGGTGCTGTGTTTGGTGCGACATAGTCTGCCACATGCAAATTCAAGGCCGTTTTAGCTGTCAGACCACCTTTGTCTTTGACCGAAACAGACAGTACCAAATCGCCGACAGCAGCATGGTCAGGTGTACCGCTCAATGTCCTGGTCGCAGCATTGAAACTCAGCCAGGCAGGTAAAGCCTTGCCGTCTGCCAGTGTCACACTGTAAGTCAGCACATCACCTGCGTCGGCATCGGTGAAGGTGCCTGTAGGTACCGCAAAGCTAAAGGCGGCTTTTTCTGTCAGGCTTTGGTCTGCCAGAGTCTTTGCTGCAACTGGTGCTGTGTTTGGTGCGACATAGTCTGCCACATGTAAATTCAACGCCGTTTTAGCTGTCAAACCACCTTTGTCTTTGACGGAAACAGACAAGGCCATATCACCGACGGCAGCATGGTCAGGGGTACCGCTCAACGTCCTGGTCGTTGCATCAAAGCTCAGCCAGGTCGGTAATGCCTTGCCGTCTGCCAGTGTCACACTGTAAGTCAGCACGTCATCTTTGTCTGCATCAACAAAGAGCGTATCTGGTATAACCAGGCTAAAGGCTTTCTTCTCAGTCAGCGCCTGATCTGCCAGGCTGGCTTTAACCTCCGGTGCGGTATTGACCGCCTCAACTGCTGTCACGCTCAAACTAAAGTCCAGGCTTGCCGTCAGTTGACCTTCGTCTTTGGCGGTAATGCGTATGGAAAGTGATCCTATGTTTTCATGTCCTGGTGTTCCGCTCAGCTTGCCGGTCTTCTGATCAAACTTGAGCCAGGCAGGCAAGGCGTCGCCATTGGACAGACTGAGACTGTAGGTCAGGATATCGCCAGCATCAGGGTCACTGAAGAGGCCACCAGGTAAAGTGAAGCTGAAGACCTTGTTCTCAGCCACTTTTTGCTGGGAAATGGATCCTACTCCATTTGGGGCATTATTCGCACCCAGGATTGGTCGCGCTGGCGCAAGTGAAATCATTTGGTCCAGAGTCAATTTACTACCATCAGCAAATTCAAACACTTCGACACCAAAGCCTGTCGCATCCTGTTCGTTGGCCAAGACGACACGCACGCCCTTGCCTTCGCCCCAGGAAATATTCAGGGTCTGATGTGTCGTCTCTGCCTCAAACCTGCCCCACGAGAACGTCAAATCAGAGCGTTTGATGCCAGCTTCAAATATGACGCTATCTTGTGGCAGTGTGCTTTGGTCGATATCAATCCAGAAGAAATCCTCAGCTGGGAAACCGAATCTGCTTGATTGCGATACACCAGAATCATAGATCACATCCCAACCTTCATCACCGCCAGACAAACGATACCAATCGCCCTGAGCACCACCATTCATGAAATCATTGCCTGCACCGCCAATAATTTCATCCCTGCCATATGTACCTACAATGGTGTCGTTGCCAGCACCACCATAAACAAAGCTGCCGGATGCGCCATTATCATTCGCATAAAAGACGGCATCAACCTCTGACCTGGTAGCATTAAATGCATCTGTCTTTTTGCGACCGCTGTTAAAGGTCCAGTCTACCAGCTCATAAGCAGCAGAGAATTGTCCCATGCCACTGTCAACAAAGTCGTCGCCATCACCTGCGTCTATGATTTGATAACCAGTGGCATACAAACCATTGACTGCCTGTGCATACAAAATATGGTTATCAGATGCACCTGCACGCATATCCTCCACACTCAAAGCAATTTTGGTCGTGGTTTCAAGATGCCGTTCATTAAGAGTGGTTGCAGTCGAGCTGGTCTTATTGACATTCACAGATTGCAGATTCTGATACTGATCAAAATGGCTTAGCTCTTTCGTTACCTTGCCAGTTGCCGGGTCTATCTTATCGACATAAACCGACACGGTACTATTTGGTGGACTAGTAATCCCACCACCAGTCTTGGCCAACTCATCTAAATCTATCCTGCGTACAAAGGCGGCATTGCTACTTACCGAGCTTGAGTCTGTCGTCTTGACGGTATAGCTCACCGTCTGATCAGACAACACAGATGTCTGTACATTGACTGCCGGGTCAAGTGCCATAATTTCTGCGGCGTCTGAAACGGTTTTGGTCGTGGTAATCGCAGATACGCTCGTGGTTTTCTTCGCGATGACTCTTATGTCACCATCCATGTAATTATCTGAGCTGATTCCGCCTGCGCTTTGTGCTGCTGCCATATATTTCTCATGGGCGCGCATAAAATTGTTTCGGTAACCCTCAATGTTTTGCGCACTGCCAGTATTAGGTGTAAGCGATGTTGCGGTAATCAAACTACTGACCGCAGCAACGCCACCTGCAGCAGTTTTGATATTCCAGTTCATGCCGGTAGCAAAATAATTATTGACGGTCAAGCCATCTCCGCTACCGTTAATACCGATATACAAATTGTCGCCCTGACGCTGTACAGCAAGATCAGCCAGTTCAACCCCCGTCGCCAGGCTGACCAGATTGGCTTCGCCTGCGATCTCGGTAATGATGTCTTGTCCATTGCCACGGCCCAGCAGATAGGTATCCATACCATGTCCGCCTATGAGTATGTCATTGCCAGCACCACCATCGATGACATCACTGCCTTTGCCACCATATAGTGTTTCACTGGCAGCCGAGCCGATCAAATTCAAAGAATCTGCATACAACAAATCCATGAACTGGCCATGCTTGAGCACGCTGCCATCGGCAAATTTATAAGAAGTGTTGGCAAGTTTCAAACCATCTTTGAGCAAAATCTGGTCGCCGTTACTACCAATCTGCACCTGCAGGAAACTGCCCTGGTCATTTTTTACAAAATGCCCGCGCAAATCTGACATCTGTGCTCCGGCAGCAAAACTGATGGTGTTATTGCCTTCTGCATCGATAATGGTATCCACACCATCGCCTGCCTTGTAGATATAGGTGTCATTGCCAGAACCACCTTGCAAGGTATCATTGCCACCAGCGCCATTCAGCGTGTCATCGCCACCGTAGCCACTGAGCTGATCGTTACCTCTGGCGCCCAACAGTAAATTATTGTCGTTGTTACCGTTCAGGATTTGCACTTCTGCCCTGGTAGCCAATACATCAGCATGCGTCAACACCTGGCCATTATCAAACTCATAGGTCTCGATTGCACCATCCGCACCACCAAGTATGGTGATCTGATCACCATTACCATAAGCAATGATCAGGTCTGTGCCACTTTCGCTGAGGCTGACATGCAGGTCGCTGGCATTGATGCCTTCGCCAAAGCGGATAACATCAACAGAATTACTGTCATGTTCACTGTAAGTACCATCGGCAATTGTGTCCTTGCCATCGCCGATGTTGAATACATAGGTATCACTGCCAAAGTCATCCACCAGAGTATCGTTACCAGCACCGCCCTGATAGGTATCATCGCCATAGCCGCCCATCAATACGCCTGTGCCAGCACCATCAATGAGAATGTCATTGCCGTCATCACCACCGAGCACATTATTGCCTGCACCACCGACGATGCGGTCATCATCTTCACCGCCAAACAAACGGTCATTGCCATCACCACCTAGCAATGTGTCGTTACCGGCATCGCCAAAGAACAGGTCATTGCCAACACCACCAGTAATACTGTCATCACCCGCATAGCCATGGATGCGGGTACTGCCATCGCCAGTGGTGAGCTTATCGTTGCCGGGCGTGCCGTCAATAGCGACGGGGGCGCTCAGTTTGGCAATGGCGTCTTTATTCAAGATCACGCCGTTGCTAAAACTGATACTGTCGATATTACCCAGATTGGCGACACCATTTTGTATGGTGATAGTGTTGTTGCCGCTCTTGAATACCAGGTCTTTTGGATTCACCGCGGGTGCGAGACTAAAATCAGTATTGCTAAAACCGGCACCCAACTTCAAAGTTGAACTGCCACTGACATCATTGATGAGGACATTGACAACCGTACTGTTAGATTGGCTGATGTAGTAAGTATCATCACCCGTGCCACCATCCATGGTATCGGCCTCGCCACCGTACATGATGTCATTGCCTGCACCAGCCAGCATCCTGTCATTGCCAGACGTGCCATAGATACGGTCATCGACAGAAGTACCTTGCAAAACACTCACGCCATTGATTGTCGTTGCCTGCCTGACTTCAACACCTTTGGCGAGCAAATCAGCATATGTGACGCTGCTGTTGTCAGCAAACACGACTGTATCAAGCGCGTGGCTGGCTTGCAGGTTCTGGATATCAGTAGCAGACAATTTGATCGAATCACCAGACTCCAGGTTCAATTGCAAAGAACCGCCAGATGTCGTCAGGCGGATATCTTTTGCAGCGATGCCTGCGCCCATGACTATGCGGTTACCACCGATGACTGTTTGACTAGTCGAACTGAGGCCTGCATCATTGATGTCATCCGCACCGTCACCTTTTTTGAAGATATAGGTATTATTACCGTTGCGGCCTGTGATTTTATCGTCACCTGTGCCGCCTGTGACAGTAGATTTGCCACCATTGGCAGTAATATGGTCATTTCCAAAACCACCAACAACGGTATCACTTTCTGTATTTGACTCAACATCCATACCACCAGGATGATTAGCCTCAAGTAATTGCTGGTTCGTGATCGTATGACCATCGACAAACTTGTACGTTGATATAGTGCCACTCATACCGCCCTTGATGACGATGGCATCACTTTGAGAGTAGTGCAGTATCATGTCACCTGAGCCTGATTCAGTGACTTTCAAGTCCATTTCGCCTATGCCTGCACCAAATTCTATTTCGTTACCGCCAGCACTGTCGTCTATGCCATCAGTCATATTTTGTATGGCTTGTGAATCACCTATATTGAAACGATAGGTATCTGCACCAGCACCACCTTTGAGAACATCAACACCAAGGCCGCCATCCAGCGTATCAGCACCGGCATCACCTTTAATGTCGTCATTACCTTTGCCACCTATCAGCAAGTCATCGCCCTGGCTGTTGACTTCTACACTTTCACTGCCGTTGTCGCCGTACAGCACATCATCGCCGTCACCACCAATCACGGTGTCATTGCCGCCACCACCATCCACAATGTCGTCACCAGCCTGACCATCAAGGTAGTCATTGCCATAATTGCTGCCCAGCTTGTCCATATTGATGAAAGCGTCATCACCGTACATCTGATCATTGCCAGTGCCACCATACAAGGTATCTGAACGACCACCGCCGACGAGAGTGTCATTACCTTCACCACCGTCCAGATAATCTGATCCATGCAAGTCTGCGTCGAGTATTTTTTTACCATCGACGTAGCCATCTCCCCACAAGACATCATCACCTTTGCCGCCATCGAGCCTGTCGTCACGACCGCCACCAGTGAGCGTGTCATTACCATCACCGCCGTCAAGCGAGTCATTACCATGCACGCTGAGCGGAGTCAGATTGTCATAGACGTCATCACCATAGATATCATCATCACCTTCGCCACCCAGGACAGTGTCTGCACCGCCCTGGCCAAACAAAATATCGTTACCTTTACCGCCGTCGATCAAATCAGCAGCATGCAAGGACGCCTTAACTTTCCAAACATCCATCGTACTGCCAACAAGGCCAACATAATGCGCAGGAGAGCTATCTCCGTAGATAACATCTTTACCTTCATTACCATTCAATACGTCTGCACCGCCACGGCCCCAGATATAATCATCGCCTTCGCCACCGCTTACCGTGTCGCTCCCAAGAGAGGCAAGTATTTTGTCATTGCCAGCGCCACCGTCAGTAATACTGCCGACATCAATGATATCCGGGTCTGAATGTAATGAATTCGAATCGTCGCTTACATTTCCGCCAATATTCCGGCTGATTGTGTGTAGCGCAATTTCTGAATAATCCGTTTTTCCTGTAATATAAATTCTATTGGTGCTTCCAATATAACTTGAATAATTTGGTTTACCCGTATCCTCGTCTCGATATGAAAATAATTTTTTCGGCACATCCCAATTAGGATTTGAATCCATTTGCAATACCCTGTCTTCAATTGGAAATTTAAAGTCCCAATCCAGATAGTCTTTGAGTCCTGCGTATTTGACTCCAAATCCCAGCACAGTAATAAAGCCACCAACAGCAAATATCCAATCATCGCCATCGCCACCATTGATAGTGTCTTTGCCGCAACCACCGACAATGATATCGTCCCCTTCGTCACCATTAAGTAAATCGTTCCCTTTTCCAGCCGCAATCCAGTCGTTACCACTACCACCATTAACCACGTTATTGTCACTACCGCTGGTATGTACAAACTCTCCCGTATCACCTTCACGATCTTGGGCATAATCTCCAGCATTCAGGTAATCGTTGCCAGCACCACCATCAAGAGTATCATCTCCCCAACCACTAACCAACGTATCATCCCCGTCATTGCCTTCGAGCCAGTCATTTTTCCCCATGCCCCATGTTAATGACAGTTGTGAGGCCATGCTACTCATCAAATGATCATCGCCAGCTCCGCCGATTATGTGTACAGACTCTTTATAGGCAATCAAAAAATCATTTTTCACAACATCGGTATCACCGCGCAAGACAAGCTCAAAACCTGGCTCTGTTTCCTTCTCCGGTTCTTCGAGATTTATACCAAGATGCTTGTTTTCCCACTTTTTGATAGTAATACTGTTGCTGCCATCGCTACCTTCTTTTTTGATATACAAATCTTTACCGCCAGATCCATCATCGAGTAGGGTATACAGGTAAGTGACGTTATTGGAATCAGTACCTTTCCAGACATTTTTAGCAAGTTTTTTGCCGCCAGTCAGTACACCGCTACCTATTTGAACAGCACCACCTTCATCACTATCGAAAATGGTGTCCTTGCCATAATTGCCGTCGAATAAATATGTGTCATCGCCCTTACCCCCGCGTAAGATATCATCACCTTCGCCACCAGTGAGTTGGTCGTTATCTTCGTTTCCTTCGAGAAGGTCATCGCCTTTACCACCGTTAATAGTGTCGTTACCTTTACCTCCATAAAGATGATCTCCAATGAAATTGTCAGTACCGTCTATGATATTGTTTGTATCGTCTCCAAAAACCGTAAATTGTGTTTTTTTATTTTCACCTGTTTCATTTTTTACAGTGAGTTTCTTCAATGAAGTTAATATCTCACCTTGACGCGGAACCCCACCAAAATAGAGAAATGTATAGACGTGATCATCAGCAAGAGTGTCATCAATGACAGTCTCTGAATCTACGTTTTTTTTGTTTTGGCAAATGATTGCATTTAAAAGTGCTAGGCGGTCTTTCAAATACTCGTCGCTAAAATTGGCCTTGCCTGCCGCACGATCTTTTTCCGTCAGTGTGCGATCAGCTTCCCATTTTTCACCTATCTGATCTGATGCGTGTAAAGATCTAAGGTAATTCGTTGCATCTCCGTTCTCTTTCACCTTTATAGTGAATGGAGTCAAATAGAGCAAACTAAGCAATACACCAAAATCTTCTTTAGCTTCGCGATAACTATTTGCCGTTGTGGTTTCGATGTTTATATTACGCTTAAGTGCATCATTATTGAGCAAATCCTGAACTATTTTTAATTTCTCATAGAATATTGTCCGGCTAGAGTATCCTTCAGATTCCTGTTCCTGATCAAAAATAGCCCAAGTTCCTCCATTCAAATTTCCTTTCAGTCGATCACTATCTTTCCAACCTAATCCTAAGGTGTCCGCCAGCGCGTTAACCAAATTCTCAAGCACATCACCTTCAGCAAGTCCTTGTGTGCCTATCGCCGTTTGCGAATCTCGGTACGAGGCAGCTTGAAATATCGCGCTAAACTTTTCCTCGTCAAATTTGTCATCTAATTTTGCAAAAGTAGCCTGGACGTTGAGAGAATCAACAATCAGAACGAGGCTATGTGTGTCACCAAAGTCATTCTTGTCAAAGTCATTTACAATCAACTTAAGATCAACATTCCATGTTGATTCATTCAACGCGTTGGCAACATAAGATCCGCGAAATAGCGGTTGATTTTCAATCGTAATTGGCGTTTCCAATCCAAAATGGTATTGAGAATTTGCCACTGCAGAAGGCTTATTCGCTCCAAACAAATCATAGAATCCAGGAATTCTTCCACCAGGCGCGATGTGACGCCCTCTAAACGCTGCCCAACTACCAGTAACTGGGTCTGAGTAGACACTCGAAGTATTTTCACCTGCCAAAAGTACCGCCATTTGGTAATCCAGCTTCGTTGCCTCAATATTAGTGGCATCAATTTGCAAAGGTGGAGACCCTGAATTAGATATGCCTTTAATGTAGTCAATCTCATCAAAAATAGACTTAACACGCTTTAAGGCAGTTATAAGCATGGAGCTTTCTTTGACACTAATATTCAGCCCCAGTGCCTCTACCTTCTCGATATCACTTAATGTAGGCGCAATGCCACCATTAAATTTTTTCCTTAATTCTTGGAACACAACATTTGACGGCCCATCACCAAAAATAATTTGCTGCCCATCAGCATTCACTCTTTGGCGATCAAAATTATTTATGACGTCAGCTAGAGATCCATTTTTCACTATGCCAGCCCCAGCGGCATTGAAGGTATAAGTTTCATGAATCGCTGCAGGATACAATTGATTAAATGCAGCAGCAAGATGCCCACCTAGGCTATATCCTGTAACGTCCAAAGGTTGACCTGAGGGTATTTTCCCATCCTTATAAAGACCATCGACCCAGTTTTTCATGTCACTGATCTGGCCAAAAGCCCAGCCAAACTTTTTAACTTCTAAAGTATTAGTTTCTTTGTTGTCACGAACAGCATCGTCAGCAAACTCTGTAGAGCGAAAACTTATAACCAATTCCCCTGCTACGAGTCCACGCTCAGGGTCATCTTTTTTGCACTTAAACAAAGTGCCGCTAAATCCTGTTTTTGTATTTGAAAGATGCTCAACAACATCCCAATTGCTGGCGAATTCTGTTGCTTGAGTTTCTGAAAATCGACTGGAGCGAGTATTCCCTTTTGTAAGCACGCCGATATCAATGCTACCTTCAAAAGTAGATCCAGCTAACGCGTGTTGATTTCCATATAGGGCTTCAGCAGCTAATTGAAGATTGGCATATTTTAAATATTTGATAATCGGATTCGTATATGTGACTGCTACAGATGAGTTTGTCATAACTATTAAGTTTCTTCTAAGTTTTGAGTTTTGCTAAAAAATGTATTAAATTTAATTCTTACCAATATCCTTCGTGCAATTACACGAACCAAATTGATATGCTCAATATTTTTGTTTATTTAAGTAAATATTTTCATGAGCGATGACAATCACCGCTCCCTTCCCGCCTCACTAACCGCCTTCCGCACCGGCGACAACAGGTACTCCAGCACACTACGCTTGCCCTGATTAATCTCCGCCACCACCTGCATGCCTGGCGTCGTGCTGAGTTTGCTCCCTTGCCCATCAATCAGTGTTTGCTGGTTCAGTTGTAATCTGGCTTTGTAGGTTGCGATGCTGGTGTTGTTACTTCCATTGCTGCCGTTGCTGTCTGTGCTTTGATTGCTGTTTTGCTTGCTGACTTCAGTCGCGTCTGCACTGACATGTATCACCTTACCGTGGAGCATGCCGTAACGCTGGAAGGGGTAGGCAGCGAGTTTGATCTGGGCTTCTTGCCCGACTTGTACGAAGCCGACATCTTCATTCTTGATTTGCACGTCGGCATACAGTTGCTCATCTTTGGGGACGAGGGTCAGTACTACGCTGCCGGGTTGCACGACTGCGCCGGGCGTTGTCGTGGCAAGGTCTTTGATGATGCCGTCTTGCGGGGCTTTGAGTTCCATCAGGCCTTCTTTGTAATTGCTTTTGTCCAGCGTTGGCTGGAGTTGGGCGATGCGTGCACGGATGTCTGCCAGTTCTTTTTGCAGTTCAGACTGGTAGTTGCTCTGGATCTGGCTGAGCTTTTTTTGCTGGGCGTCAATGGTGGCATTGAGTGCGGCAACGCTGGCGTGTTGGGCGTCGAGGTCCTTGGATTTTTCCAGTGCTTCGCGTTGTTTGTCGGCGCTGGCGAGGTTGCCGACATAGCCTTCTTTTTCGAGCTTGCTGTAAGCGTCTGCGGTCTTTTTATAAGTGGGCAGGGTTTGTTCTAGCTTGCTTAGAATTTCTGTGGCGCTTTTGCGTTCATGTTCTGCGCGGCTCAACAATGATCTCTCCTGATCAAGGCTGTCGAGATAGGCTTTGCGGTGGGCTTGGTACTGGCTTTGCACTTGCGCGAAACGGGTGGCGTCATCCCCTGCCTTGATGAGCATGGGCTGGTTGCTGAGTTCTGCCTCTATGCGGCGCACTTGCAGTTGCTGGCTATTGAGGTCGCTGCTGATGCTGGTTTTGTCGGCACTGGCGAGTGTGGTATCGAGCCTGGCCAGAACTTGTCCGGCTTTGACGCTATCACCTTCTTGTACCAGTATCTCTTTGAGCACGCCTGCCTCTGCCGGTTGCACGATCTTGACCAGGGTCTGAGGCGTGAGTTTGCCTTCAGCCGTGGCGATGATGTCGAGCTGGCCTATGGCTGCCCAGACCAGCAAAATAAAGACGAGTGCGCAGACTGCCCACAGGACGATGCGGCCTATGTGGCTGGGCTGCTGGGTTTGTATGAGATGCAAAGGGTCATGCCAGCGGCTGGGTGGGCGCAGGGGGATGACTTTGGCGGTACTGGGTGCGGTCTTTTCTGGTGCTGCGGACTGTGCTGCTTGTGCTGCTTGCGCTGTTGTTGGTGCCGCTGACGCCGCATCTGGCGTTGTCATGCCCTGGTCGGGCTGGGGTATTGGTACTTGATGCATGGGTGCTTACCTGTCTTATTTTTACTTGCTCAATTTTGGGTTTTTTTGTCGGGCTTGTCTTATTTCTTTGCCCTGTTTGCCTTGCCCTATGCGGCGGTACTCGCCTGCACAGCTACCGGTGCCGGGTGCATTTGCTGGGCACCAGCATGGGTCAGGCGATAGACGGCATCGACCTTGAGACCCTTGGGCAAGCCATGGGTAATGAAGAGCATGGTGACTTTGCCTTTGAGGGCATTGATCGTTTGTGCGAAGTGTTCTGCCGTGGTGGTGTCAAGGGCACTGGTTGCTTCGTCAAAGATGAGGATGCTGGGGCGTTTGAGCAGAGCACGGGCGATGGCAATGCGCTGCTTTTGACCGCCTGAAAGACCGGCACCGCGTTCACCGATTTCTGTCTGGTAGCCTTTGGGCAGGCCTTCGATGACACTATGAATTTCTGCCATTTTGCAGGCGGCGACGATTTGTTCAAACCCAGCATTGGGGCTGGCCATTTGCAGGTTGTCGTAGATGGTGCCTGAGAACAGGGTAGTCTCTTGCGGCACGACGCCAAAGTGGCTGCGCAATTCATTGGCAGACAGGTAGCGTATATCAACATTGTCGATGAGGATGCGGCCCTGGCTAGGTTGGTAGAAGCCTTGCATGAGTTTGGCAAGCGTGCTTTTACCGCAACCAGATGGGCCCATGATGGCGATGGTCTGGCCTTGAGGTATGTGCAGGTCGAGGTTTTGGTAAACGGTGGGCAGATGCTCGCCATATTTGAAGGCGAGATTATGGATTTGTATGCTGCCTGCCTTGTTGCTATCGCGCGCAGGAATAACCGAATAAGGTTCTACCGGTGCGTTCATGAGGTCGCCAAGACGGTCTATGGAGAGGCTGGCTTGCTGGAATTGTTGCCACAGGCCGACCAGACGCAACATGGGTTGTGACAGACGACCAGAAAACATCTGGAAGGCCACCAGCATACCGATGGTAAAGGCAGTGTCATGCATGACTGTGTAGGCACCAATTGCCAGTATCAACAAGCTCATGATTTGTTCAAGCAGGTTGGCGAAGGTGTTGTAGGTGTTGGCGAGTTGTTTGGTGGCGAAACCTGCCTGCAGGTAGCTGGCGAGGAAGCCGCTGTATTTGCTGTTGAGTTGTGGTTCTAGCTGCAGCGATTTAACGGTTTCAAGGCCAACAATGTACTCGGTCAAAAATGCCTGATTGCGTGCGCCGAGCTGGAATTGCTCTTGCAGTCTTTGCTGGAACAAAGGGGCAACAACAGTACTGAGTATGACGATGGTGGTCAGTATGGCTAAAGCGATCAGGGTCAGGGTAACGCTGTAGTAGAACATGATGCCGACAAAGATCAGCAGGAAGGGCAAATCAAGCACGAGGGTAACGCCAGCACTGGCGATGAATTCGCGTATGGTTTCTACGCCATGTAGGCGGGCGGCAATGACGCCTGTGGGCCGGTGCTGGAAGTACATAGGTGGCAGTTTGAACAGGCGCTCAAACACGGCTGAGCCGAGTACGGCATCAACGCGGTTACCGGTGTGCAAAATCAGGTATTGGCGCAGCCACGACAAACCTGCCGAGAACAGCATGAACACGGCCATGCCGATAGCAATGACGATCAATGTGCTTTGGGTGTGATGCACAACAACCTTGTCGATGATGGCCTGGGTGAACAAGGGAGTGGCCAGGGCAATCAGCTGTATCACCAGAGAAGCCAGCAAAATTTCTTGCCAGAGCTTTTTATGCTTGAGCAATTCAGGGATAAACCAGCGAAAGCCGAATTTGCGTTGCTGGCTGGTGGCCTGGTCACTGTCCGGGTCTGCCGCCGGATCAGCTTGCGGGGTAATGCGGGTAATCTGGCCCTGGTATCTCTGCTGAAATTCAGTCAGAAGTATGCTGCGAGGGCTGGTGTCTGAAGGTTCTACGATGAGGACTTGGCTGGTATCGGCTTGCAGGATCAGGGCGGGGACTAACGTAGGGACAGGTGCGGAGGCAGGCTCTGACTTGTCCGGTCGTTCGCCCGCGGTGGGACTTCGCTCTTCGGTTTGAAAAGCGACATCGCTGATATCGCTTGCTGTTTCTAGTGCAGGGCTGAGCCAGGCGATGAGAGGGAATGATTCGTGCTGCAATTTGCCGCCCTTGCACTTGCGGGTGTCGGCATTGAAACCATAAGCCTTGACGGCTATCAGCAAACCATCACTGGTGTAAGGGGCAGCAAACTGCTGCGCTGCCAGTTCAGGGGAGTATGGCTTGCGATGGAGCGCGCAAAGCCCCTGTAATGCCCAGAACCAGGCATTACGGTCTAGAGAATGAGAGATCATGAAGGATGGATAAAATGAGAAAAATGGTTAATGCCGTAGGATGGATCCTACAATATGTATCGTATTGTATCTTTATATTCACAAAAAATGCAATATTTTGTGAATTTCTTGCGCAAAGATCAATTTCCGTGTAGAAATTTTCATTAAGAAACTTTTCACTCTGCTTGCTCCTGTTTGTATTCTGCGTTCACCACATCACCAGCCCAAAATAGCTTCGCGCTGCCGCTCAAAATAATTTCATAGAAGCTGTAAATTTTTCTTATCCCCTGCGAATAACAGTGCAAGGGTTTAGCGAAGCTATGCATCAAGCTCGCTAGACATGAACTCATTATTTCTGGGAGATATCATGTACGGTTTGATTTTAATGCGCGGTTTTATACTTGTCTTATTTTATGCATGCTGGTCTTGCAGCGCATTTGCGCAGCCTGCCAAAGCCAGCTTGCCAGCAACTGCCAATATGACATTGGAGCGCGTGATGCAAGCGCATCTGGCAGCGCTGGGGGATGTGGGCAAGTTGCAGTCGCGCCGCGTTAAATTGCGCATCATAGGGATGGCGCCGTTTGAAATACCGGTAACAGTAGAAGCAAAGCGCCCCAACCTGTTACGACGGGATGTGCTGGTGCAAGGGCAAACACAGGTATCGGCTTATGATGGTAAAGATGCGTGGAAGATAGACCCCTTTCTGACTAGCGGCAAAAAGGCGGTTGATTTATCAGCCGAAGAATTACCTGCCATGCTCGAAGAAAGTTATTTCGACGGCATACTGATGGCGGCGCAAAAGCTCGGCTTTCCCTTGCAATATGCGGGTATAGAGAAGCTTGATGGGCGGCGCGTGCATGTGCTGAAGGTCAGCATTCCTGCCACGGGTGAATCGACTATCTATCTGGATGCTGACAGTTTTCTGGAAATCAAACGCCTGCAAAAGCGCCCTGTCATGGGTCGCATGACTGAGCTGGAAGTCTATACCAGTGACTATCGCCTGCATGACGGCCTGATGGTAGCTTATCGTTTTGAGATAGGCATCAAAGGCTCTGCGCAGCGCATGAGCATGGTGGTGGATGCGGTGGAAAATAATCCGGCAATTGCTGGCAGCCGGTTTCAACGCGTTGCGAATTTGGCGAACTGAACCATCATGCAAAACGATGTCACTATCGATGCTGATAATGCAGGCCTCCCTGCCATATCGCCAGCGCATGCCAGTACCGTGCAAACCGCAGTAACTAGCGAACGCCTGCATGGCCTGGATGCCTTGCGTGCCGGGGCTTTGCTGCTGGGTGTGCTTTTACATGCGAGCATTTCTTTTTTGCCTGGCGCCAAATTCTTTTGGATGGTCAGCGACAATCAAAAAACCGTATTGCTGGGGCCGGTATTTTTTGTCATCCATATGTTCAGGATGCCTTTGTTCTTCATGCTGGCCGGTTATTTTGCCCACCTGGTTTTGCAAAAGAAAGGCTGGGCTGGTTTTATCAAGGACAGGTTCAAACGCATCACCCTGCCCTTGCTACTTGGCTGGCCTGTGATATTTGCAGCGATCGTTGCCGCCATCGTGCTGGCTGCCTGGGTGCGCAATGGCGGCAGCCTGCCGCAAAAGTCACCGCCCCCACCGGCTTTTACGGCTGACAGTTTTCCGCTTGCGCACTTGTGGTTTTTGTATATGCTGACACTGCTGTATGTGGTCTATCTGAGTCTTTGGGCTGTCTGCAGGCAACTGGGTATCTTGCCGCAAATGAGGCGCTGTGCAGACTGGCTCATGCCCGTAATATCAGGCTGGTTTGGCCCCATATTGCTGGCACTGCCGGTGGCGCTGGCCTTGTTTTATACGCCTTATTGGGTGAGCTGGTTTGGCGTGCCTACGCCAGATCAATCACTCTACCCTGGGCGGGCAGCCTGGCTCAGTTTTGGCATGGCGTTTGGCTTTGGCTGGATGTTGCAGCAATCAACTGCTACATTGCCACAGTGGCAGCAACGCTGGCGCTGGCATCTAAGCCTTGCACTATTGATGACGGCTATCTGCCTGTATCTGGGAGGGCTGGTACCAAAACTGGTGCCGGCAGTGCATGATGAAAGCAAATTGATTTTTGCCTGGCTATATGCGGCGGCTGCCTGGCATTTTTGTTTTGGCTTGACTGGTCTGGCGTTAAGCGGCATGGGGCAAGCAAATACCCGCGTACGCTATCTGGCTGATGCGTCTTACTGGATTTATCTGGTGCACCTGCCTTTGGTGATGGCTTTGCAGGCTTTGGTATCGCGCAGTGAATGGCATTGGTCCATCAAACTGGCAGCTGTCTTGCTGGGGACGCTGGCTGTGGCTTTGCTCAGTTATCACTATCTGGTCAGATTTACGTGGATAGGCAAGCTCTTGAATGGCCAGCGGCCTGCGCGGGGCCGAGGTGTATGAACGAGTATATGAACGGGCATATGGACGAAGAACTCTTCTTGCAGCAACTCGCCGCGCATAAACGCCTGCTGTACAAGCTCGCCTATAGCTATTGCCGCCAGGCAGAAGACAGGCGTGACCTGGTGCAGGACATGGTCATGCAGTTATGGCGATCTTTTCGCAGCTTTGATCAGCGGGTACTGTTTTCTACCTGGATGTACCGCATCGCCATGAATGTCGCTATCTCACACTACCGCAGTGAAACGCGACAGGTACGCGATACCCTGCCGCTGGAAGAATTTGGTCTCGACATAGCCGAGGCAGACCAGCTCTACAACGCCCAGAGTGACAATATGCGCACGCTTGATAAACTCATCAGCGAGCTTGATGAACTTAACCGCGCCCTGATCATGTTGTTCATGGATGGCCACAGCAATGACGAAATCGCCAGCATCATGGGGCTGAGTGCCGCCAATGTTGCCACGCGCATGACGCGCATCAAACAGAAATTGCAAACCCGCTTTGCAGAAAGTAGCTGACATGAATCTCGATCTCTTGAAAGCCGAATGGCAAGCCCGCGACCAGCGCCTGGAACAAGCCGTCAGAATGAATACCCAGATGCTGCGCCTATCCTTGCTGGAGCAGCACAGGCGCGATATCGCCAAATGGAGCTGGACCGATAAATATGAAATCATCGCTGGCACACCAGTCTTGATTTACCTGATCTGGTTTCTATCGCACCACATCAGTCACTGGCAATTTGCCTTGCCTGCGTTTGCCCTGCTGGCATGGACCATCGCCATGCCGATATGCAATCACCGCTTGCGGCATGCCTTGCAGGATATGGATTTTGGTCAGCCCGTCACTGTCGTGCAAAAGCAGCTGGCAGAACACAAGGCCAGGCGCCTGAGTCTGCTCAAGTGGGCATTTTTGCTGGGGCAGATAGTCTGGTTCATTCCTTTCATACTGGTGCTGTTCAAGGGTGTGTTTGGCGTGGATCTGTACCTTAAAACCTCTAACTTCATAGGCCCCAGCCTGTTAGGTGGTTTCTTGTTCATCCCGCTGGCGATAGGCATGTCCAAATTGTTGTCGGGCCGCTTGCAACACTCTGCCCGCTTCCAGGCTTTTACCGATATGTTGGCAGGCAATGACATTATCCGGACACGCCAGTTCCTGGCCAGGATTGCGCAGTTTGAAGAAATGCCTGAAGAATTCAGCACACACGCCAGCAATCAAGGCAGCTGATTTTTAAAGTCAGTTTCGATAAATTATGTCACAACAGTGATGAGACGATTGCCGATGCAGGCCAGCCGTTTGAATTGCAATTAATCAGTGACAGTTATATCCGTGTGCCTTTGGGGCAGGCTGGCAAATAAATTAGTCGCATGAATGTGCTGAAATATGCTGAGTAATTAATTTAATGTATTTCACCAGAATTTTTTCTGTACTCTGCTATCAGCCTGAATGTATCAGGCAAGTTATCCATCCCCGCGAGTGCATTAATCGCTTCTTCATAAGCGGGATTAATCTGTAGTGCACTTTTAAAACAGTCGATTGCCTGTTCATACCTGCCTTGTGCGCGGTAAGCCAGACCCAAATTGAAATAGGCTTCATCTTTCAAGTCATGGTCTTCACGCAAGGCTGTCTCGAAGCAGATGATCGCTGCATCAAATTCCTCCATGTACATGAGGTTTGCTCCCTTGAGTATCCAGGGCCAGCCATGATCAATATCGGCATGCTTGCAACCAGCCTCAAACCAGGCACATGCATCTTTGGGGGACTGAAAATCCTGCACCAGTATGGCAATCTGCATTGCGACGAACCCCTTGTAAGTTTCGGGTGCCAGTTCATAGGCGGTGATCAGGGCCTGAAAACTCTCCTTATTCCGGCTCAGATCCTTGAGAGCCACACCATAGAGTGACCAAGCCCTGCCATGCTGCGGTCGTGATTTTACATATACTTCCAAAAGCTCTACCACATGGCTGGGATGAATATCTGTCTTTGACAGATATTCTGCACGTTTATAAATCTCATCGAGGAGCTCACTGGTCATGATAGTCATTGTCCTTTTTGACCTTGGTATGTGTACCGCAAATTAATAATCAATTTAGCGCAATATGCAAAAGCAAATGCACCCGATCTGATCAGGCACTGCCATGCACTTTAGGTATATGAGTACTGGGTAAGAGCAGGCTATGCAAGAACTTGTTCTTTTTGACCAGCATCAATAACAACAGGGGTAGCAATAGTCCAGCCACAAATGCCAGGCTGGCGTTCAGGTAGGCATACGTGCTCACCCGCGACAGCAGGCCAAATATTTTCCATTCTATCCATGAATGAAAAATCATGATGAATAAACTGCTGATACCCAGATATGCCAGTGCCCTGCCCGGCTTGCCAGCATATTGCAGGCAGCTTGAGAACGACAGCACCAGGTAAATGCCCAGCAAGGCCTGGGCAGTTGAAACCCACCAGTTGCCATACAGGCGCATGTTGAGGTCTATGGTTTCATCAAAAAAGAAATGGAGAGCAGCGAACAGGAGCAAGGTAATCGCAAAAACCCAGGGCTGGAAACGAAAGCGCATGACATGCTCATGCATGACATAACCAAGCAAGATGAAAGCAGTACTGATACCCGCCAAATCCAGACTCCACGGCAAGCCGGGGAAATTGTGCTGCCGGTTACCCAGCACAAGATTGAGGCCTTCAAACTTCTGGCTATCCATCCCGGCAAATTGCTGAGTCATGATGATGCCCAGGGCTAACAGGACGATAATACTCAGAGCGGGCAGCAACATGCCGGGCCGCAGACGGTTCATCAGACGCAAAAGTATCCAGGCCAATATAATGGCCAGAAACAAATGCGGCAGATACCACAGCGGCACCCATTCTATGGTACTGCCTGTGCCGTACAACATACCCAGAAAATAGCTGCGGGCATCGATACCCGACCAGAGTATGCGTGCCAGGCCCCAGGTTGACAGCACGACGAAAAAAGGCTTTAACAGCGCATCAATCTTGAAGGCCAGGAAGTCTTTGAAACCAGTATCCTGGTGCAGGACGGCCCCGGACAAGAAGAAAAACAGGGGCATGTGAAAAGAAAAAATAATCCGGAACAGCTCGCCATGATCATGCGCGATGATCCAGTTATGTCCAAAGACAACCAGGATGATGCCTATGCCTTTGGCAATATCGATGCTGGTGTTGCGCTCTGACATGGATCTCCATAGATGGAAACAAGCGGGCTGATGCCTGCAAGCTGCTGCCCGCAAGCTTTTATTTTTGTACCAGATAATTCAAGTCGGCCTGCCAGTCTTGCGGCAACAATGCATGCACGGCGGCTGTCACTGGTACACCACCAACCACCAGGCGGTTACGTGCCATGCATTCCAGTTGCGCACCAATTTTTTTTGCAACGGCAATGCTGGCGACATTGCCTTCGGCAGCGACAATCTCTATGCGGTGAAAACCCAGTTGCTTAAAGCCTGCATCGGCCAGTAATATCGCCGCCTGACTGGCGATGCCCCGTCCTTGCGCAGACTGCCTGATCCAGTAACCGAGATTGCAGTAATTATGCAATTTACTGACCATGTTCAGGCCTGCACCACCGAGCAATTCCTTGCCATCTTCGCTAAAGATGCCAAACTCATAGGCCGTGCCTTCTTCCCGCCCTTTGTCGCATGCAGCAAACCAGTCACGTGCGTGGTCACTATTGAAGTCAGCATGACACCAGCTCATCCAGCGTCCAACGCTCGCTACCGATTCACGTACTACGGCAGCAAACATGTCCGCATCGTCAGCTTCATAAGCACGCAGGCAGATACCGGGGGCAGTGATTTTTTTCATTATAAATCGTTAATATGTACACAGCACGAGTATAGCCTGAGCAATACAGCCGGTAGTCAACTGGATCAATGAAAAAAGCCCTGTTGTTCAACAGGGCCTCAATTTATATCCAGACGGCGAAAGAAAGTAGTAGTAGCAGCAGCATCCACAGCAACAGCGCCCGCCAGACCAGGCCGACTGCACTTTGCAATGCACGTGGCGAAGCTTCTGCACCAGGCTGGCTTTCCAGCTCCAGGCTATCAACATCAACTGCCGTTGCATCAGCCTGCAAGACCATGGCTTTTTCTTCTGGCTCGCCCAAACGCACGCCAAGGGCACCGCCACCGGCAGACAGGATGATGCCGACCAGCTCATCTGACCAGCGGTCAGCATAATTGCGCCAAGAGTAAACCGCATCTTCAAAATTGCCGACCACGGCAAAGGCGACGGCGGTCAGGCGGGCTGGCACCCAGTCTATCCAGTAAAAGACTTTGGCTGCATAGATACCAAATTCTTCGTTTTTCATATGCTCAGGCTCGTTCCAGGCACGCGACAGATATTCAGCCGCACGGTACATGACAGCACAAGCGGGGCCGACAGGCATGAGAAACCAGAAGAACACGCCAAATACATTGCGGTGGGTGGCGATCAATGAACGTTCGACGGCAAGGCGGGAAATTTCTGAGGCCTCCATGCCGGTGGTATCCAGATGCGTCCACTCAGCCAGATAACGTCTGGCGGTATCTTCATCACCTGAACTCAGGGCCAGTTGTATCGAAGTGAAATAATGGCTATAGCGACGGAAACCCAGGGTCAGATAGACGATGAGCACATTCCACAGCAAGGCGGCAATCGGGTTCAGGCGCAGGCACAGCCAGTAGATAAGTGCGGTTGGCAGCGTCAGCGAGCCGATGACTATCCACCAGCCCAGACGGCCATGCTTGACCTTGCCTGCATTGAAGGAGGCTTCGATTTTGTCAGCCAGCGTCTGGATTTGCGTATAGATGGGGTTATCTGCCCGCAAGGGCTTGAGCTGCTCAATCAACAGCGCTAACAGGATGGAAATAAAGGTCATGATAGACTGGGCTTATGTTGCAGCGCAATGCTGCAAACAATCAATTTGCAAATGCGGCAAGTGTAAACCGATTTGCCCAGATTATGAAGCTTTGTTCTTCAAGGCAAGAACTTAAGACTCATGCACGCAGGAAATGAAACAGATTGCGCAGCATGCCCGCCGTTGCGCCCCAGATAAAATGCTGCTCGTATGGCATAGCATAAAAATGCCGTTTGCCTGCATTGTCAGGTAAATCAAAGCTGCGGCGCTGGTGATTTTTGCCATCCATCAAAAAATCCAGCGGCACTTCAAAAACCGAGGCGACTTCTGAGGGATCGCTACGCACCGGAAAACCAGGCATGATCAATGAAACGATGGGACTAACCTGATAGCCAGTACCTGTCTTATAGTCTGGCAGGCGTCCCAGAATTTCAACATATTCGCGTTGCAGGCCTATCTCTTCTTCTGCCTCACGCAGAGCTGTAGTCACCGGATCAATATCCTCCTCCTCAAAACGCCCTCCAGGAAAGCTGATTTGCCCGGGATGATGGTTCAGGTGTGCAGCTCGTTCAGTGAGAAGCACGGTCAAGCCCTCATCATGCATGACGATGGGTATCAAGACCGAGGCCAGCCGGAAAGGCAGGTTTTTGGAGAAAAAACTTTCATCGACAACTTCTGGCGTCCATTCATGCTGTTGCGAAAAACGCTGACGCAACCAGGCTGGTGACAGATGTGCCGCAGGCACAGCCGTTTCTTCACCCAAGGAATGGATAGGGAAAGTCTGAGGGTCAAAAACCTGTTTACTCACAATGACAATTAACTTTATTGTTGGTCTGGCTATTTTTTGCTGGCATTGCAAAAAGCATTTGTCGCCTATTTTCCAATAAAAAAAGGATGCCGGAGCATCCTTTTTCAATACGGCTAGAACAGATATTACTCTGCTTTTGCTGCAACAACTTTACGTGCTGGCAATTTCTCTTTGATACGAGCAGATTTACCAGAGCGTTCACGCAGATAGTACAGTTTTGCACGACGTACATCACCGCGACGTTTCACTTCGATAGAAGCGATCAGTGGGGAGTACAACTGGAATGTACGCTCAACGCCTTCGCCGGAAGAAATCTTACGGACGATGAAGTTGGAATTCAAACCACGGTTACGACGAGAGATAACTACACCTTCGTAAGCCTGTGCACGTTTGCGAGTACCTTCAACAACGTTGACGCTCACAACTACTGTATCACCTGGCGCAAAGTCAGGGATGTTCTTGCCGAGGCGAGCAATTTCTTCTTGCTCTAATTTTTGGATCAGATCCATTTTTTACTCCTATGACCATCTTGCCGACGCTGCAGAATCTGGTTCTGGCTAATGCCCGGTAGAGGATGGGGTTTAACATGTGAATCATTGAAGATTCACGCTTAAATATTTCAGCTCAAGAGCTGAAAATTACTACAAACTGCTTAAAAACTTTTCGTCGGCACGGCTTAACAATCCCGCCGCACGCGCTGCGATGATTAAATCCGGGCGCTTTAACTGACTGGCTTCGAGTGCACGCTGACGCCGCCACTTTTCGATTTCAGCATGATTACCCCCCATTAACACGGCTGGCACAGCTTGATCTTCAAAGATTTCTGGCCTGGTGTAATGCGGGCAATCCAGCAAGCCATTGACAAAACTGTCTTGTATTGCCGAGGTGTCATCATGCAAGACGCCAGGGATTTGCCGTATGACAGCATCCATCAGGGCCATCGCTGGCAATTCACCGCCAGACAAGACAAAATCGCCAAGGCTGATTTCTTCATCGACGTAATTATCCAGCAAGCGCTGATCAACTGCCTCATACCTGCCACATAACAAGACCAGACCCGGCGTTGCCGCCAGTTGCATGACCTTTTCATGTGTCAGCGGCTTACCCTGTGGTGACAGATAGATCACTTTGGGTGCCACTGCAGACAAGACAGCCTGACGTGCCTTGGCAGACTCGATTGCGGTCTGCAAGGGTTTTGCCAGCATCACCATACCCGGGCCACCGCCATAAGGCCGGTCATCCACAGTACGATGTCTGTCAGTCGTAAAATCACGCGGATTCCACAGCTTTAATTCGCATTTTTGTTGCTCGAAAGCCCGCCTCGTTACACCTGATTGTGTAATGGCAGCGAACATTTCGGGGAACAGTGTAATGACATCAAACTGCATGTGCATGCCTTCTGAGTTCATCACCTTAATAATCACTACCCCAGTCGACCTGGATTTTGCCTGCTTTTTGATCGACTTCCTTGACGAAAGCTTCTACAAAAGGGATCAGGCGTTCGTGTTTCGCCAGTTCATTTTCAGGTACATCCGCTGCCGCCACCCGTAAAATCGGATGCGCACCGTTGTCCATCAAATCCCTGACCACACCTAAATTCTCACCCTGAAGATTATCTACCTGCAAACCTATCAGATCGAGCCAATAGAATTCACCGGACGCCAAGACAGGAAAATGCTTGCGAGAAATGTGTACAGTTGCACCTTTCAGTGCTTCTGCGGAATTTCTGTCAGGCACACCCACCAGCCGCGCAACTACGTCTTCGCCCTGGATTTTAACTTCCAGACGATCGACATCACGCAACTCAGGCTTATCCAACCACCAGGTTTTTACTGACATCAATGCGTCAGCATCAGCAGAATAAGGACGTATCCTTACCCAGCCGTGAATACCAAATGCTCCCGAGATATAGCCAACCAGGACCAGATCATCAGGAGCATGGACTGCAGCAGTCATGATACAGCTTGCAGCAATTAAGCTGCTGCTTTACCGGACTGAGCTACCAGGCGAGCAACTGCTGGAGACAATTGAGCGCCAACACCTTGCCAGTAAGCCAGGCGATCAGCTGCAACGCGTACTGTTTCTGCATTGCCAGTAGCTACTGGATTGTAGAAACCGATGCGCTCGATAAAGCGACCATCGCGACGATTACGGGAATCAGTTGCAACGATGTTGTAAAAAGGGCGCTTTTTTGCGCCACCACGAGCTAAACGAATAACGACCATAATATTTCCAAAAAATGTCTGAACGCGGAAAAAGCTGTAGATTATAGCCCGCTTCTTGAGTAAGTCGCAAGGACTATCCCACTTTTCCCTTGCCGAAGGGTGATTTTATTGATCAGCGTGACTATTGAGACACACTATACCGTCATCGCATACAATTACAGCTTCAACTTTGATGGTTTTTGCAATGACACCGACAAATACAAGCAACGATATAAGCAATCATATAACGCCACATAAAAATAAAACCTTGGCAACTTTACTGGCCGCTTTATTTGGCGCCATAGGTTTGCACCGCTTTTACCTGGGTGGCAAAAAAGACAAATGGGGCTGGCTGCATTTCATCACGCTGCCGATCAGCATGGTGATTCACTATTTCTATTTTGGCAAACCCGAGATTGTTCAATACAGCTTTTTGCTAGTGTCTTTTTTGATTGCCATACTGGAAGCGCTGGTGATGGGTCTGACGCCAGATGAAAAATGGGATGCCCGCCATAATAGCAAATCCGGCAAAACCAGCGAATCCAACTGGCCGCTGGCATTGTTGCTGGTATTGACATTGGCCGTAGGCGCGTTTGCACTGATTGCCACCATCGCACGTACCTTTGATTTGTTATATACGGGTGGTGCCTACGGCTGATGAATGTCTAATGCAGCACCCAAAGAAAATGGCTCATCGTAAAGATGAGCCATTTTTATTTGAACGCCTGCAATCTGATTGCAGGCATATTTTTTAACGCACAAACAAGGCAATCAGAATAACAATAGGAAGAGGTATGCCGAGTAACAAAAGCAGGATTGAACGCATGATAGGCTCCAGATAATAATAATTTGTTGTTTGCTCCTGCTCCGCTATGGAGCAGGGATGAGTTTTAAGCAGATGTTTTTGCTGACTTATTTTTGCTGACTTATACAATCACGTGTGCTTCGTCACGTTGACGACCACCCAGTGTTGCTGCCAGGCTGGCGACGAATGCACCCAGCAGCAAAGCCACGAACATCCACAGCGCAGAGTTTGCAGCAGCTTTACGGGCCTGGTCAGCGGCGGTTTTGGCCGTATTTTTTGCGTCGGTAACTGACTGGTTCAGTTGATTAAATACAGTATCAACGCGTTTTGTCGCATCTATCTGTGTCATGTCGGTGCGCTTGGCAACCAGCTTGGCCAGGTAATCACGGTCACCTGGTGACAGCGAACCGTTGGCGATACCCGTCGCCAGGATGCGGCCAACTTCCATGCGAGCTCCGCTGCTATTGCCAGTGCCAGCACTAGCGCCATCGGCAGGTGCCGTCGCCGTTTGCTCAGTACGCAAAAGCATATCCGTAAAATAATCTGCCGGATTGACCTTGGCATTACCCGCTACCGCTGCTGTTGCAGTCACAGCAGTGCCTGCGGCATCTGCTGCGCCACTGAGCATGCTTTGCGCTGCACTGGCGAGCAAGCCCACCGTCAACAACGAGGCAACTGCCCATGCCAGCATGCCGTGCGCTGTGTCACGGAAATACACTTCATTGTCATGCACATTACTCCACTTGGTGCGCAAGCGACCTGCGATATAACCACCAATGCCAGACGCTGCAAGTTGCGTGAAGCCTATCCAGGCGATGGTGGAAATACCCATCACCGTCGCGTTATAAGACCACGGTGATACTGCGGATAGGCCAAGGCCGGCACCCAGCATCAACAAAATCAGCGACAGCGCCGCTGCCGCCACCGCGCCACCAATTACTGCACCCCAGGACACACCAGAAGTGCCGGTACGGGATGCATTTTCTTGAGTGACTACCAACATGTTTGCTTCAGTAGTATTGTTATTCATATAGGTATCCATCTGCTTTCAATTGGTTAGGACTTACGCAATAAAATCTCAGGCTTTTTTCTTAATTAAAAATGACCGGAGAACAGCTTCAGAATAGGTCATGCCAGCTTTTACGTCTGTGTGTTGCTTAACACTGGGAAATGATTTTTTGCAGATAAAGCAGGAGATGTATTTGCGCAACAGCGATCAGAATTGATCAGGATGAATAAGCAAACTGCTTGCTGGCAAAAGCCCAGATCATGGCGGTGGCATCTGGCCCTTTGGGATCACTGTAAGCAAACCCCTTGGCACCGCCACTCCAGGCATGCTCCAGCCCATTTACTTCACACAAACTGACCACGACTTGCCCCTGCGCACGATAGTCAATCATCGTGGATGGATAACGCACACCGCGCTGCACAGTGCGCGGCTTGCCTGCTTTCGCACCAGCCTGCATAGCCCATTGCTGCGCGGCCAGTGTGCCATTGACAGGAAAGACTATGCGGTCCTTGCTACCCTGTATCACCAGCAAGGCAGGCAGCTTGATACCTGCAGGCAAAGGCGCTGGAAGCAAGCGCCGCCCGCGCATTGCCATGATGGCAGTCGCTGAAGAATGGGCAAGCCCTGTGGCGATGCCTGAATGCATGATTAGCGCGCAGAAGCGCCTGGGGTGACTCACCGCCAGCAAGGCTGCCATGCTGGCACCGGCAGACAGCCCTGCTATTGCAATACGTTGCTGATCTACAGGCTGCAACAGGCGTACCTGATCAATCACGGCATCAATGGACGCCGCCTCGCGTTGCGCGCGGCCAGAACGGGTGTCATACCAGTTCCAGCATGCCTGGGCATTCGAGAGTTTTTCTTGTTCTGGATAAAGCACGAGAAACCGCTTACGCGCAGCAAGCTGATTCATTTTGCTGCTGGCCGCCAGTGCCCCGGCATCTTGCAAACAGCCATGCAACATGACCATGAGAGGCAGACGCTCAGTGCGCGTGATACCGGGCGGCCGGTACAGGTAATAGCGCCGCAAGCCAACCATGCCAGGTGTCATACCTGAGGCCAAGCTGGCCCTTTGAACTGCGCCTGAGCTTGACACTGACTTTGTGGTTTTTTTTGTTTTCGCTGATGCGCGTGGCTTGGCACTCTTAACTAAGCTGGCTGGCTTGCGCTTGGTCACCTTTGGTACAACTGCTGCCAGTGTTTTTTTGATCGCACTGGCACCAGTCCGCGTTGCCGCTTTTGTCATCTTGTTCAAGATGCTTTTGAAGGATTTGCTCCATACTGTCTTGCTGGTGCGCTTGGTCATTTATCCCTTATTGACTTAATGGCTTAGTGACTCAGTTGCTCAGCCACCGCGCAAGGCGAGCAAAGCTTCTTTCACTCGCGCCAGGCCAAACCGCCAGATCTGGTCTAGATGAATATGCGGCATGGATGGCAATTCAGAAGGATCGATAAACACATTCAAGACTGCCGGGCCGCTAGCCGCCAGCAACTGGCGCAAGCCATCTTCCAGTTCACTCGATTTCTTCACCGTGAATCCAGATGCGCCACAAGCGACGGCAAAGGCAGCAAAATCCATATTCGGAAATGTACTGCCTTTATCTGCAGGCAAGCCTGCCTCTTCCATTTCAATATGCACCAGGCCCCATTGCTGGTTATTGAATACCACCACCTTCACAGGCAGGCGATGTTCTACGCTGGTCATGAATTCGCCCAGCAACATGGTAAAGCCACCATCCCCCACCGCGACGATGACTTGCCTGTCGCGGTTCAGGGCCTGTACGCCATTGGCCTGGCCAAGGCTGGTACCAACTGCGGCATTATTGAATGAAGCAAGTATCCTTTGCTGGCCGGATTGTTGCAGCCAGTTACCACACCACATTGTCACTTCACCAGTATCAATAATGATGGCGGCATCTGCTTTCGCATGTCTGCTGATGCTACGTGCCAGGGCTTGTGGATTAACAGGTTCATTGCCGTCTTCCAACTCGGCTTTCTTGTCCAGCATCTCATCCCACTTTTTGCGAGCTTCTGTCACAGTTTGCAAAAAAACTTGTTCTTCGCGCTGTGGCAATTGTTCAAGAAGCTGCATGAGAGTGGGCTTGATGGCACCGACTATGCCGAGCTGCACACCAGTGCGACGCCCCAGTACCTCAGCACGCAAATCGATTTGTATCACTTTGCCGTTCTTCGGTAGGTATTCGGTATAGGGATAGTCTGTACCCAGCATCAATACCATGTCTGCATTTTGCAGGGCATCAACACCAGGTGCACCACCGATCAGACCGACCCCGCCTATCCACAGCGGGTGATTGTGTACCACCATGTCCTTGCCTCGAAAGGTGTGCATCACAGGCGCCTGCAAGCGTTCTGCCAGTTGCAGCACTTGCGTGACAGCCGAGCGGCAACCAGTGCCGGCAAAAATCGCGATTTTCTTTGATTGCTTGATCAGGTGCACTGCCACGGCCACGTCTTCAGGATCAGCCGCCATTTCTGGCGAAGCGCGCAAAGTGGCGAGGCTACCCATTTTGGCATCGGTTTTTGCAGAAAATACGTCTGGCGGAATATTCAGATGGGCCACGCCGTGCATGCCATAAGCATGCGCAATCGCCTGGTGGAATATATGCGCGGCCTGCTCGGCATTTGTCAGGGTTTGGGTATACACCGCAACATCGCGGAACAATAAATCAGGTGTATTTTCTTGCAGATAGTCATTACCCCGCTGGGCAGCAGGAACGCCGCCAGAGATCGCCAATACCGGCGCATGGTCTTTGTGCGCCTCATACAAACCGGCAATCAGGTGATTGGCGCCCGGGCCGGTGGTGCCACAACAGACGGCCAGTTTGCCAGTCAATTTGGCCTGGCCTGCAGCAGCGAGGGCGGCGCCTTCTTCATGCCTTACGCCTATCCACTCTATGTCTTTGTGGCGGCGTATGGCATCAGTAAAGGGGTTAAGCGCATCGCCCACGACACCAAATATCTGACGCACACCAATGTCATATAAAGTAGCGACCAAAAACTCAGCGACTGTTTGTTGCATGGGATACTCCTCATCAGGGACAGCCACACGATCTTGGCGGGCAGCATTAATAATAGGCAAAAGATGCCGATTACTAATAATAGAGACGAATACGACAATGCTCTATGCGCTAACGCACACAGGATTCACAGAGGATAAAAGAAAAAATAGACTGGATACCGCCATAAAAAAATGGCTCATTCAGATAAATGAGCCATTTTTTACAACAGGCAAATTAAATTACCTCCGGCAAAGCCGGAGGTTTATTGCTGGGGCGCCTCAAAGGCGCTGGTAACCCTTGAGCCGCCTAAAGGCGGCTACAGTCCCAATTTCATTTGGTCGTAACGCTCATCTTCCTG